>JBIQNJ010000001.1:0-40440 GCA_044462445.1 Truepera radiovictrix
CGGCCTGCGCGACGTGCTCGACCGCCGTTCGTAGGCTCTTCTTCAGCTAGTCGGCGGCTACGCCGTTCTGCGCCTCGGAACGTGACCGCCTGCCACTGCGGGCGGCGCCCGAGGCGCTTCTCATGCCCGGCAGTGCGGGCAGCAGCCCCGCCACGAGCTCCGTGACCGTGTACCGGCCGGCTCTGTCGGCCACCAGGTAGCCGGCCGCCTCCAGCGTCTTCAGCGAGCGGTAGAGCTGGTTCTTCTCCAGGCCCGTCGTCTGTTGCAGGTCCGCCAGGCCGAACTTGTGCGGCGCCTCGGCGAACGCCATGAGCACCTCAAGGGTTCTTTGGGCTGACTTGATGACGTACTGATTGGCGGACACTGCGCCCTCCTGGCAGGCGGAATCACGACTCATAGACCGCGGTGCGCACTCCCCCCGCCGGCGCCCTTCATAGGTAAGCGGCAATATATCAGATGGAGAGACGCCTGTAGCCCGTCCGGCAGGCCGAGAAGGAACCTGACCTTCATACAGAACCCTTGGGCCACGGCAGCGTTAGCATGTGCGGGTGCCGGCGCGGGGCTATAACCCGCCGCCCATTAGGAGAAGCCATGTCACAACGTCCCCGCAACCTGACGCCCGCCGTCGGCCTGCCCACGGTGGCCGCCGGGGCTGCCGTAAACGCCGACATCACGCTCTTCGAGGCAGACACCATCGTCGTCAACGTCTTCAAGGGCGTCACGACCCCCGGAGGGGCCACCGGCGCCGTGGACGCCGCCTTAGGCGGCGCCATCACGGACCTGCTTCAGGGCGGCGATCTCAAGGGGAATGTCGGGGACGTCGCGGTGCTCTACCCCGGAGGCAAGCTGCCCGCCCGCCGCGTGCTGGTGACAGGTCTGGGCGAGCTGGCCGACTTCGACATGGAGGTGGCGCGCCGCGCTTCCGCCAACGCGCTCGTGAAGGCGCGGGCGCTGGGGGCCGAGCACGTGGCCACCATCGTCCACGGCGCGGGCGCTGGCGGCTTCCCCGCAGAGGAGGCGGCGCAGGCCACGCTGGAGGGCGCGCTCCTGGCCAGCTACCGCTTCGGCGGCTGGCGCGAGAGCAAGGAGGAGCCGAAGCTCCGCCAAGTGACGCTCGTCGAGCAGGGCGAGGGCAAGTTCGCCGACGTACAGGCGGGCGCCAAGGCGGCCGTGGCAGTAGCGCACGGTGTGGCCCTCGCACGGGACCTGGCGAACCTGCCACCGAACGTGGCCAACCCCGCCTACCTGGCGCAGACGGCCCGCGAGGTCGCCCAGCGCACCGGGCTGGACGTGTTCGTGGGGGGCCGCGAGTGGGCCGAGAGCGAAGGCATGGGCGCTCTGCTAGCCGTGGCCCAGGGCTCTGCCAACGAGCCGGCCATGATCAAGCTGGAGCACAACAAGGACCGCACCGACCTGCCCCTCGTGGCCATAGTCGGCAAGGGTGTGACGTTCGACTCGGGCGGCCTTTCGCTCAAGACGGCCGAGGGCATGAAGACCATGAAAGGCGACATGGGCGGCTCGGCCGCGGTGCTGGGCGCCATGCTCACGGTAGCCGAACTAGACCTGCCGATTAGGGTCATCGGCATCGCCGCCTGTGTGGAGAACATGCCCGACGGGGCCGCGTTCCGCCCGTCCGACGTGCTGGTGGCAGGCAACGGGGTCTCGATCGAGGTCCTGAGCACGGACGCCGAGGGCCGCTTGGCCCTGGCAGACGCCCTCTGGTACGTGCAGCGCTTCGATCCCAAGGCCGTGGTCGACATCGCCACGCTGACGGGCGCCAGCGTCGTAGCGCTGGGCGCCGGGGTCTCCGCCTCGCTCGTGGCCAACGACGCCGCCCTGCGCGCCCGCCTCGAGACGGCCTCTGAGGCCACCTACGAACGCGTGTGGCACATGCCGATCTTCGACGAGCACCGCAAGCTGGTGGAATCGAAGATCGCCGACCTCAAGAACTCGGTGACGGGCGGCGGCGGCGTCAGCACTGCGGCCGCGTTCCTAGAGGCCTTCACCGCCTACCCGTGGGCACATATAGACATGGCAGGCATGGAGTTCATCGACGGGAACAAAGGCCGTAACTACCTGGGCCACGGAGCGACCGGCTACGGCGTTAGGCTGTTCGTGGAGTTCCTGAGAGACTGGTCATAGTCGACCAGTCGGAACCACAGGGAGAGAACATGAGCGTTTCGTCACAGGGAAGCACGCGCACAGCAGTACTGGCAGGCGGCTGCTTCTGGTGCCTGGAAGCGGTCTACGACCAGCTTGAGGGCGTTCTGCAGGTCAAATCCGGTTATGCCGGCGGCCACAAGCCCAACCCCACGTACGAGGAGGTGTGCACCGGCACCACCGGCCACGCCGAGGTGGTGGCCATAACGTACGACCCCGCGGTGGTGAGCTACGAGGACCTGTTGCGGGTGTTCTTCGCCGTGCACGACCCCACGACCAAGGATCGCCAGGGCAACGACATCGGCACCCAGTACCGCTCGGCCATCTTCTACGCCAGCGAGGAAGAGCGCTCGGCCGCCGAGGCCGTGATGGCGGAGGTGCGGCAGCTCGGGCTCTACCCGGCCCCCCTGGTGACGGAGCTGAACGCGCTGACTGATCTCTACCCCGCCGAGACGTATCACGACGACTACTACGTGCGAAACCCCAACCAGGGCTACTGCGCGGCGGTCATCGCCCCCAAGGTGGCCAAGTTCAGGAAGCAGTACCTGAGCAGGCTGAAGGCGGGCTAGGGCCATATGTGAGGGGGCGAGAGTCACTTCCGCCCCCTCGTACCGTAGCCTAGTCTTGCTACACGATGACCACACACCGAAGGGCGCGCCCGACCGATACCCCCAAGGATCGCGGGCGCGCTGTCATCTCGCCCGATAGCCGACCTGCCGTCGACACCCCCTGGGCCAAGGCGCCTGAGAGCGTGCTCACCGAGCTGGAGGTCGACCCGAGGGAGGGCCTCTCCTCCGAGCAGGTACGGCAGCGCCTGGAACTGTACGGGCCCAACAGCATCGAGGTCGAGAACGGCCGCAGCTGGCTGTCGATCCTGGCAGCCCAGTTCAAGGGCCTGCTGGTAGCGCTTCTGGCGGTGGCGGCCGGCCTCTCCGCCCTGTTCGGCCAGTGGGCGGAGGCGGTCGCGGTGATCATCGTGCTCCTCCTCAACGCGCTCATCGGCTTCATCACGGAGCTGCGCGCGGTCAGGTCCGTGGAGGCGCTCCGGCGCCTGGGCGCGTCGCACGCCAACGTGCGGCGCGGCGGCGTAGCCCAGCACGTGGCCGCCCTCGACCTGGTTCCTGGCGACATCCTGCTTCTGGAGGCGGGAGACCTCGTGGCGGCGGACGCCCGCGTGGTCAAGGCGAGTCAGCTGGAGGCCGACGAGTCGAGCCTCACGGGTGAGTCGGTGCCTGTGGCCAAGGAGCTGGCAGAGCTTCCCGCCGACACCCTTCTCCACGGCCGCACGACCATCCTCCACAAGGGAACGCCGGTGACCCGCGGCTCCGGCGAAGCGGTAGTGGTGGCCACCGGGCTCAGCACGGAGCTGGGGCGCATCAGTCGCCTGGTGGCGACGGCAGACGCCGACGAGAGCACACCGTTGGAGCAGCGGCTCTCGGAGCTGGCGCGCAGGCTGGTCTGGCTCACGTTGATAGTGGCCGTGCTGATCACCCTTACCGGCCTGGGCAGCGGCAAGAGCTGGCTGGTGTTGCTTCAGACGGCCATAGCGCTGGCGGTGGCCACGGTGCCCGAGGGCCTCCCTATCATCGCCACGCTCACGCTCGCCCGGGGTGTGGGCCGGATGGCGAGGCGCAACGCTCTGGTGAACCGTCTGGCGGCCGTGGAGACGCTTGGCGCCACGAGCGTGATCCTCACCGACAAGACCGGCACCCTGACCGAGAACCGCATGCGCGTCGCCACGCTGTGGCTGCCCGCCGGGGAGGTGCAGATCGAGCGCCCGCAGGCTCCGCCACAGGGTGAGCTGGCCAGCGAGATCAGGAGCGCCCTGACGTTGGCGGCCCTATGCGTCACCGCCGAGCTGAAGCCGGCCGGCGCTCCCGAGGTGGACGAGAACGGCGACGAGGAGTTCGGGGTGGGCGACCCGCTGGAGCTGGCGCTGCTCACAGCCGCGCGAACAGCGGGCATAGAACGGCCCCACCTGCTGGCGAGCATGCCGGAGGTGGGCCAGGTGGCCTTCGACTCCGAGACTCGTCTCATGGCTAGCGTGCACCGTAAGGGCGAGGGGCGCCTGGTGGTCGTCAAGGGCGCCCCGGGCGCCGTCATAGCCAGCTCTGCGTCAGTGGGCTCCTCCACGGCCGAACCCCTGACGGGCGAGGGCAGAGACCTGTGGTTGAGCCGGAACCGGGAACTCGCGGCGCGCGGCCTGCGGGTCCTCGCGCTCGCCTACAAGAACGGCTCCTCGGGTATAGCGCGAACCGACCCGTACGAAGACCTGACGCTGGTCGGGCTCGTAGGCCTGGCAGACCCTCCGCGGGAGGACGTGAGGGCGGTGCTGGAGCAGTGCGCACGGGCAGGCATGAGGGTCGTCATGGCCACCGGCGACCAGGCGACGACGGCGCGGGCCATAGCCGAGCAGGTGGGTCTGCCTAACGCCCAGCGGGTGCTGGACGGCGCCGCGGTGAGCACCCTGCTGCAGGCGGGTGAGGAGGGCGAGACCGAGCTGCTGGCAGCGAACGTGCTGGCGCGCGTCGCCCCCGAGCAGAAGCTCGACCTGGTGAGGCTCCATCAGAAGGCCGGCAACGTCGTGGCCATGACCGGCGACGGCGTGAACGACGCCCCGGCCCTGAGGCGCGCCGACATCGGCGTGGCGATGGGCCGGAGGGGCACGGAAGTGGCCCGGGAGGCGGCAGACATGGTGCTCCTTGACGACGCCTTCGGCACGATCGTGGCGGCGGTCAAGGAGGGGCGCGTCATCTTCGACAACATCCGCGCCTTCGTCGTGTACCTGCTGTCGTGCAACCTGAGCGAGATCCTCGTCATCGGCATCGCGGGCGTCATGGGCTACCCCCTCCCGCTCCTACCGCTGCAGATCCTGTTCCTGAACCTCGTGACCGACGTGTTCCCCGCCCTGGCGCTAGGAACCGGCCGCGGCGACGCTCGCATACTGGCACGCCCTCCGAGGCCGCGCTCCGAACCTCTGCTGGCGCGCCGGCATTGGAACGGCGTGGTGGGTTACGGCGCCCTTCTCACGGCCTCCACGCTGGGGGCGTTCGTCTATGCCCTGGACCATCACGGCGCGGCCGGCGCCGTCACCGTGGCCTTCCTCAGCCTGGCGCTCGGTCAGGTGTGGCACGTGTTCAACATGCGCGACCCAGGCAGCTCGCTGGTGAACCAGGTGACCCGCAACCGCTGGGTGTGGGCCGCCACGCTCGGCTGCACTGCGCTGCTGGCGCTGGCGGTCGTGGTGCCCCCAGTGCGGCAGATCCTCTCTATCGAGCTGCTGGACGCGAGGGGTTGGCTGACCGTAACGGCGGCCGGCCTGGCCCCGATGCTGCTGGGCCAGGCCGGTAAGGCGCTGGGCTGGGGCCGGGTGTCCTAGGCGCTAAGCCGGCCCGGCCTGACGGCGAGTCTAGTTGCGGTCGTGCCTGACGAAGTGGATGAGCTGGCTGTCGAGGTCGACGCCGTCGACCTTCCAGCCGGCAGAGATCCAGGCGAGCGCCTGGGAGTGGGACTCGGTGTTGGCCCACCATGCGCGGTGATCGCGAGCTGACTTCGGCAGGCTGGCCCCCATGACCGTGCTGATCTCGTCGAAGCTCATCTCGTACTCCTTGCGGTCCTTGGCCAACCCCGCCAGGTGCTTGTGCAGGGGTGCGTAGCGACTGGACGACGACAGCGTGGGCATAGGGCTGCCCGGCGCGCGCCGGCGGCCACGACCCGCTGCGCCTTCCTCTACTAGCGATGTGCCGGTCATCCAGGCGCCGACGATGCGGTAGAAGTCGCCTACGCGCTCCTCGGGAATCAGTACCAGTACTTCAGTTAGAGCCATGGGGGAGATCTCCAATCGAGCTGGGTTATACCAAACCTTCCGGTTTGCCTCTCACACTCTACCCCTTAGAGCCGAGCGCCATACGTGCCGAACTCATAGTGCAGACTATCCAACGACCGCTTTCATGTGTATTCGGCCTAACTTCGATGCCACCTTTCGGTATCCGAAACGGTCGCAAGCTAACCCTGACCTGTTCGCGCCGCGCCTGTTAGCGTTGGGGTGACCGGCGCCTCTGGCGCCTCTGGAGGTTCTCATGGATCTAGGTCTCTCGGGTAAGCGCGCTCTCGTCCTGGCCGGCACTAGCGGCCTGGGCAGGGCGACGGTGCAGGCGCTGGCCTCCGACGGCACCCACGTGGTGCTCAACGGTCGCTCTGCGGAGCGCGCGGAACAGGTCGCAGGCGAGGTAGCCGCCTCTGCTGCCGCGGCAGCCAGCGTCTTCGCCGTCGCAGGCGACGTGACGTCTGCCGCAGAGCTGGAGGGCGTGTTCGCCCGCGCCACCGAACGGCTGGGCGGTCTCGACCTGCTGGTCATCAACGCCGGCGGCCCCAAAGCCGGAGGTTTCGAAGACCTGTCCGACGCAGACTGGGAGGCCGCGTTCCAACTGACGATGATGAGCGTAGTGCGGTCCGTGCGCTTGGCTCTCCCCCACCTTCGTGCGGCGGGGGGTGGCGCGGTGCTGGCCATCGGCTCGTCGAGCATCCGCCAGGCCGTGCCGGGGCTCACCCTCTCCAACTCGATCCGCCCGGGGGTCAACGCGCTTATCCGCGAGCTGGCCACCACGCTGGGCCCCGAGGGTATCCGCTGCAACATGCTGTCGCCCGGCCGCATCGTGACCCCGCGGCTAGACTCGCTCGACGCGAAGCGCGCCGCGCAGGACGGCACCACTGTCGACGCGGTGCGCGCCAGCACGGCGCTGGGCATCCCCCTCAGGCGCCTTGGCGACAGCGCAGAGTTCGGCCGCGTAGCGGCGTTCCTGCTAAGCGAAGCCGCCAGCTACCTGACGGGCCAGAGCCTGTTGGTAGATGGCGGCATGGTCACCGCTATCTAGCGGCTGTCAAGAGCCTTAGGCGTTCTCTATCGTAGGAGCGTGAGCAGTGGCAGACGCGGGCTTCACGTCGATCTTACGTGCCTTCGCCTCTACAGCCTTCGGCAGGGTCAGGGTTAGCAGCCCGTTATCGATGGTGGCCCTGATACCGTCTGCGTCGACGCCCGCTGGCACGGTGACGACGCGCTGGAACTCGCCGCGTGCGATGCCGCGCACCCAGTAGTTGCGCTCGCTCTCGGCCTCTTGCTGCACCTCCGGGAGGCTGCCGCGAACCGTCAGCTGACGGCCTTCGAGCGACACGTCCAACTGATCGGGGCGCATGCCAGGAACGGCCATGACCAGGACCACCTCGTCGTTGGTCTCGTACAGGTCGATGGGTAGCTGGCTGCGGCCGTTCATGCGCTGACGCGCCACGTCGTGCATGAGCGGCATCTGCATCATGCGCTCCATCTGACCGAAGACATCGTCCATGTGACCGACGCCCTGCGGCCAGGAACGGCTGAGCCTGTTGCGGTTGCTTATCTGTCTGAGGTTGGTCATATCCCAGGTCTCCTTCTCCGACCAAGCGTGCCTCCCCGTGAGGCGAGGCTTGGTCACTGTGAGAGTAGTTATAAAACCTGAGTGTTCATATGTCAAGTTCTCTTAGTTGATAACAAGAGAAGGCGCCCTCTCGGGCGCCTCACGGCGTTAACATCGCTTCGTCAACGCCTGTCAGTGAGCCGGGTGACTACCCTGGCAGCAGCGGCGTGAAACTGCCGATGAGTATGAGCAGCACACCCACGGCCGCCAGCAGCGCCAGCGAGCGGGAGACGAGCCAGATCCTCTCACGGCCCAGTAGCCACTCGAACAGGTAATCGTGACCACCGTCGTCGCCCAGCCACCGGGCCAGCATGGTCAGTGGGCACTTGACGCCGAAGCTTAGGTAAGCGACCGCCTCGACGGCCACGGCGATGAGCGCAGTGACCATCCAGCCATCACGGTGGCCGGTGACGCCGCAGTACATGAGGTACACGGCGGCTACAGCGAAGATGATGACGGCCAGGCTATGAAGCGCCTTGACGAACACGCGGAAGAACTCGGTAACGGCCGTCTTGCGTGGCTGCGGCATGTGCCAGGCGGGCTTAGCCGCGCTGACGCTCACACTGGAGTCGACCACCGAGGCCCCGCCGGTACTGCTTCTCGAACCGTTCTCGTTGTTGTTGATAACGCACGACTCCTTCGCAGGCCTTGGCGCCGACTCTACCTGAGGAAACGGACAGGTTGATGATAGCAGCGTGGCCTACGCCCTTCTACCCAGCAGCACACCGGCCGCTTGATGCACGTCTGCCCGTGGTCTGCGCCAGACCGCAGACCACGGGCACGACCGCTGGTCATGTGTAACAGTGGCGGCGTGCCCAGGGTCTCAGCACCGCGCCGACGCAAAAGCCCTCCCACGACCGCGAGGGGTGTGGTGGAGGGCATGAAGATCGACGGGCTGGAGGTCGAGCTCGTCCGCAAACGCGTCAAGCGCTTGTCCTTACGGGTCTACCCACCAGACGGCAGGGTGAGCGTCACGGTCCCGTACGGCACCTCTGAACCTGCCATCCGTGAGGCGGTTCGTACGAGGGTCGGCTGGATACGTGGCCACCAGCAGCGCTTCAGGTCTATGCCTCAACCGGCCTCTACCCTGTACATCAGCGGTGAGACGCACTACGTCGCCGGCGTGCCGCACAGGCTGCGGTTGGAGCTCGGCACCGCCAAAGGAGTGGCCGTCGAGGGGGGCTACCTCGTCCTGCGCGTGACCCCCGACTGCGGGCGCGCCGCGCGCCAGGCGCAGCTGGAGGGTTGGTACAGGCAGCGCGTCAAGGAGCAGCTCCCACACCTGGTTGCAGTGTGGTCAGAGCGCATGCAGGTGGCCGTTCCGGAGCACCGCGTCCGGCGCATGAGCACTCGCTGGGGCAGCTGTAACCCGCGCGCCCGCCGCATCTGGCTCAACGTGGCGCTCGCCCTCAGGCGGCCTGACCTACTCGAGTACGTGGTGGTGCACGAGCTGGCGCACCTACTCGTGCCCGATCACGGGCCCCGCTTCAAGGCCGTCATGACGCGCCACATGCCCCACTGGCGCAGGCTGGACGCCGAGCTCGACGAGTGGCCCATCTGGGCGCGCACGCCGCCGAACGCGAACCCTTAGCTAGGGTCGCCGCCGAGGAGCCGCCACCCCTCGTCCGGTCTGCCGGTGGCCGACCGCGCAGCCGCCCGGCCCGCCACCGCCCCGACAAGGTTGCCCGTGCCGTTGTAGCCACCGACGGCCCACAGGTCGGGCCTCACGCGCCGCGCGAGCGGCAGCACCCCGTTCGTGTACCCCACCGACGCCGCCCACCTGTGGGTTATCTCGGCACGCACGCCGATGCGCTCTCTCAGGAAGCGCTCCAGCCTGCCCTGGACACCCTCGGTGGGCTCCGCTACGGCGCTCCACTCGGCGTCACCCGCCTTGTCCCTGAACCCGCCCAGCGCCACCCGACCGTCTGGCGTACGCTGGTAGTACTCGTAGCCGTAGCGCAAGTAGACCGGGTAAGGCAGCGCCGCCTCGTCGGTCGGCGCGGTCGCCAGCATCTGGAGGCGCGCCGTGCGCACCGCACCCTCCAGCTCGGGCAGGAGCAGCTCAAGGCGCCCATCGACCGCCACTACCACCGACATGCATCTCACCTCTCCAGCGGCCGTCACCACCCGGCCCGGCACGAAGCGGAGCACGGGCGAACCCTCGAACAGCCTCGCCCCGCCCCCCAGCGCCGCCCGGGCCAGGTCCCGGCACCTTCGCAGGGGGTTGAACACGGCGTCTAAGGGGAAGATCAGACCCTCGCCCTCAGGTCCGCTGTAACGCTCCACGACGAGGCCATCGGCCCGCATCTGTGCCAGCTGCGCCTCGCAGTCCGCCAGCTCGGCCGCATCCTCCGCGATGCGCAACGAGCCGGTCCGCCGCACATGGCCCAGGCCGCTCTCTATCTCATGCTCGCGCGCCTCTTCCGTCAGCCTGTAGAGGGCCGTGGCCCGCTCGCGGCCCAGCTCTCTCACGGCGTCGTGGTGGAAAGCGGCCAGCCCCGCCAGCATCAGGCCGCCGTTTCGACCCGCCGCGCCGCCGGCCACCGGTCCCGCGTCCAGCCCCACCACGTCGCAGCCGTGCGCTAACAGTTCGAGCACGGCCGACAGCCCGGAGCCGCCGAGCCCCACCACGCACACGTCGGCAGTGACGGCGCCGTCCAGGCGCGGCAGCGCGCGCCACTCCCCCTGATCCCAGACCGGAGTGTTATAGCTCACCCCAACCTCCTGCCTCGCGGGAGCGTGAAGGTGAGCAGCATGACCACTACCCCCACGACGAACACCCCGACGTAGGCCGCGTGCAGGCCGCCAGCCAGCACCGCCCTGACCGTCTCGTCGGCCACAACATCGCTGCCTGGCGTCAGCAGACGCTCGACCTGCGCTATCACCGACTCACCGGCGGCGGAACCCTCCTGCAGGCCGCCGGCCGCCCGCTTGAGCGAGAGGTTGAGGACACCGCCCAGCAGGGCCGCGCCCACCGAGTTGCCCAGTATGCGCATGAGCATGTTGGTGGCAGTGGCCGTGCCGCGCCGGCGCCACGGCACGAGCGACTGGATGGTGACGATGGTGGTGGTCATGACGAAACCCATGCCGAGGCCCACGAGTAACGAGGCCCCCGCTACCCACCAAGGGCCACGCTCGGGCGATAGAAGCAGGTAGGCAGCGCCACCGAAGAACGCGCACACGCCACCGATCCTGCCCGTTAGGGCTGGGCCCATCGGCACGACCAGCCTGCCCGCCACCGACGACGCGAGCGTCCAGCCGAACGCCATGGCAGTGAGCGTCAGGCCGGCGACCGTGGGTGAGTAGCCCATGACGCCCTGCACGTAAGTGGGTGTGTAGGTGATAAGCCCGATCATCAGCATGCCGCCACCGAACGTGACCAGGTTGGCCAGCAGAAGAAGGCGGTCGCTCCACGTCTCGGAGCTGATGAGCGGCTCGGTCACGCGCATCTGCCTGCCCAGGAAGCGCCAGCCGCTCAGCACCGAGAGCGCGGCCAGGCTCGCCATCGGCAGCCAGCCCCAGGCCGGGCCCTGCGTGAAGAGCAGCATCATCGAGCCGATGGCCAGGAAGAGGAGTCCGGCGCTCACGACGTCCAGCTCTGCCTCGCGCTTGACGGGCTTCTCATGCAGGAAGGCGCGGATGCCGAAGATAGCGACGATGCCGATTGGCACGTTGAACCAGAAGACCCACGACCAGTGGGCGTACTCCACTAACGCACCGCCAAGAAGCGGGCCGGCCACGGCCGACACGCCCCACACGCTGGCCAGGTAGCCCTGCACGCGGCCGCGCTCGTGCACCTCGTACAGGTCCCCGGCGAGCGTGGACACGATGGTCATGACGCTGCCCGCCGCGAAGCCCTGCAACAACCGGAGCACTATAAGCAGCGGCATGCTGGTGGCGAAGCCGCACGCCGCCGACGTGATCAGGAAGAGCGAGATGCCGATGAGCAGGATCTGCTTGCGGCCGTACAGATCGGCCAGTCGTCCGAAGATGGGCGTGGCCACGGCCTGAGAGAGCAGGTAGGCGGAGAACACCCAGGAGTAGTACTCGAACCCGCCCAGGCTGGCCACGATGCTGGGCATGGCGGTGGCTACAACGGTGCCCTCAACGGCAGCCAGGGCCGCGGTGATCATGAGGAAGACGAGAACGTACCCGCGCTTCGTGACACGCCCGGTTGCGGCGGTCACGGAGGCGCTCAGGTCATCAGCCGGCATCAGGAGCGATGATAACCGCGCGCGGCGCGCCTAGGCCGGAAGCAGCTCCAGCAACACGAGCTCGGGCGGGCAGAAGAGCCTGAACGGCAGGAGTGTCACGCCGAGCCCGCGGGAGACGAAGGCGGGCATGGGCGCGTCGACCCAGCCTTCCGCGAAGCGCCTGCCGTACTCGGACGAGGTCACCAGCGGACCGACGAGCGGCAGGCGCACCTGGCCGCCATGCGTGTGCCCCGCCAGCAGCAGGTCGATGCCCTCCGGCAGGTGCGGGATAGCGTCAGGGTTGTGGCTTATCAGAACGCGCGCCTCGCCGCCCGCCGCCTGCAGGGCACGCCCCGCGTCGGGATGGCCCGTGCGCCAGTCATCGATACCGGCCAGGTACAGGTCTTCGCGCGGGCGCACGCCCTCGTTCTTGAGGAGGCGCACCCCGGCCGCTTCCAGCGCCCGCTCGAGCGGTTCGAGCTTGCGGTAGGTGGTGCGGTCGTGGTTACCCAGCACGGCGTAGACACCCAGCGGGCACGCCAATCGGGGCAGCAGCTCCACGACCTCGCTCAGGTCGCCTGCGTAGGACTGGTCCACGAGGTCGCCGCCGAAGACCACGATGTCAGGCTGCAACTCCTCCGTGGCCGCGACCCACTCCTCCAGCTGCTGCCTGCCCATGTAGGGCCCGAGGTGCAGGTCCGTCAGGAACGCCAGGCGCACGGGTCGCGTCAGGCCGCGGACCGCGCGCCGGTAGCGCGGCAGCTCGAACGAGTAAGCCGACGCCGTTGCCGACAGCCCCACGAGTATGGGGGCGGCCCCTACAGCCAGCTTCAAGAACGTTCGGCGATCCACTTACGGCCTCTCATGCACGGTCCCTACCTCATCTGAGAGCGATGCGACAGGCGACCTTAGGGCGAGGGTACTGCGCCCCGGAACTGGGGAGTATACGCCTCCACACACTTGCGCCGCGTGAGTGGCGTATCGCACCAACCGTTGATGATGCGCGGCCGGCCCGCTGGCGTTCGTTGACACCCGCTCGCCGGTAACGGTACTTTGCCTTGCCTATGCCGACCACGTTGGAGGTCCTCGAAGCGCTCGTCATCTCGCCTTCCATAAGGCGCGTGCGGTTCTTCGCGTACGAGCTGCTGCATCAAGACATCGAGCCGGCCGCTACCGTGCTGCTCGAGTTCCCACCCCTCACCGAGGACCAACCGCCCCGGCTGCGCAAGTACACCGTCCTTGACTTCGATCCCAGAACGGGTGACCTGCTCATCGACTTCGTCGTCCCCACCAGGCAGGGCACCGCCGCGGGGCCCGCCGCAGACTGGGCCACGGTGGCCGCTCCCGGCTACCAGCTCGACCTACACCTGGCACCCGAGCCGCCACCGCAGTTGCCGGCCGGTGCACACGAGGTCGTGCTGGCAGGAGACGCCACCGCCCTGCCCGCCATCACTGCGTTGGTCGCCCAGCTGGAGCCCAGGCAGGTGGCCGACATCCTGATCGAGGTGCCATCACCAGGCGATGTGCGGGCCTTCGCCAGCCGCGCGGCCCTCAACGTCGAGTGGCTCGTTCCCACCCCTGGCGACCCGCGACCGCTGCCACGCGCCGTGCGCAAACTGCCGGTCGAGAGTCCCGGCTTCTGGTGGGTGGCCTGCGAGGAGACCTCGGCGCAGGCGATCCTCGAGCATCTCACCGGCGACCGCGGCGTACCCGAGGAGCTCACCAGCGTGAACGTGTTCTGGAAGTCGGAACCCCCTGCCGCAAGCTGAACGAGTTCGGGCCCGGAAGGTTAACGCCTTCCGGGCCCTGTATATCGTTGTTTCTGGCTGTCGGCGCCTGCTCAGTGAGCGCCGCTGTTCAGTGAGGAAGTGTGCGCCTGGTCAGGTGGCTCAGTTCGGAGCGACGATGTAGAAGGTCTTCGTCAGGTCGATCAGGCCGCGGGCGTTGCTGCCGTGGAAGGTGAACTCGGCCCACCAGCCGGAGGCGCCCAGCGGAGCGGCCGCATGGGCAGAAGCCACGGCAGCCGGAAGAAGCTGGATCTGAGCGTCATCCACGACCGTCTCCTGGCCCCAGCCGAGCCTGTTGCCAGCGGCCAGCGGGTCGCAGCCGAACACGGGGTCGGGCGACTCACAGATGTAGCCGGCAGGGACGACGATGCTGAGGCTGTTGGGATCGGTGACGAACTCCTCGACCACGACCCCGAAGGCGTTCCTGTAAACGGCAGACACGCCGTGGATCATCGCAGCGGGTTCGCCGGGAGCGTTCCGGAACACTATCGAACGGTTAGAGACCGTGAGCACGCCTGCGGCGTCGATCTCGTAACCGAGGGTTCCGCTTGGAGTCAACCTCACAGTCAACCGGTCGAGCGGGGCGCTGCAGGCTGCAACAAGTAAGACGAGTGCCGCTACTGCTGCCACCCGCGGGAATAGACGCTTCATCCAGGCTCCTCCTTCAACAATCACGTGGAATGATAGTACGCTTTTCCGCCGCTCTCCCGTAAGAAAGTGCGCAGTGAGGGGCTACCTGGCATACGTGCCCGCTGGACTGGAGGGCGTATCTTCAGACACCTGCGAAGGGAGGCTTCAGCATGGCTGAGACAGACAGCGACACCATGCCCGGTCAAGACCTCAGGGAGCGGCTCTCGCCCTTGGCGTGGCATGTGACCCAGGAGGCCGGCACCGAGCGTCCGTTCACCGGCGAGTTCTGGGACCATTTCCAGGAGGGCCGCTACGACTGCGTGGTGTGCGGCGCCACGCTGTTCGGGTCAGGTGACAAGTTCCACTCTCACTGCGGCTGGCCGAGCTTCTCCGAGGTCGCCGCTCAGGGCGGCATCACCGCTCATGAAGACCTGAGCCACGGCATGCGCCGCACCGAGGTTCGCTGCGCGAGCTGTGGGGCGCACCTGGGCCACGTCTTCCCCGACGGCCCCGCACCCACGGGGCTGCGTTACTGCATCAACTCGGCCGCCCTCACCTTCGACGCTCAGCGCTGATCGGCGTAGGCCATGCGAACGTCAAAGTGCTGCGCTGCGACGTTTGTACCCCGTTAGGCGCCCCGCTAGTGCTACCTTTCTACTGCTTCAAGCGACCGTCCTGACGCGCCTGACGAAGGGCAGAAAGGCTGTCCATGGTGACGAGCAGCGCGGGGGCGGGGCCCAGCGGGGCCGTTCACAGAAGCGAAAGGGAGCAGAGCATGAACATTCTTCTTTGGATTGTCCTCGGTGCTCTAGCCGGCTGGATCGCCGGCGCCATCACGGGTTCGAGCAAGGGTCTCGTGACCAACATTGTGGTAGGCATCGTAGGCGCCTTCCTGGGCGGCTGGCTCTTCAACCAGTTCGGCGCCTCGGGCGTGACCGGCTTCAACCTGCCGAGCCTCCTGGTGGCGGTCGTGGGCGCCATCGTGCTACTTCTCATCGTCAGGCTCGTGCGTAGGGCTTAGCCCGCCGCTTAGCGACCGTCGGTCCGCCCGAACGGCCATGAGCTCGTTCGGGCGGATTCGTGCGTAAGGGCACAGCCGGCCCGCCGTCGTGGCCGTGAGAAGGGCTAGACTCGTCAACGTGACCAACCCGATCGACATCATGCGCCGCAACCGCGAGTGGGCCGCGCAGATGCAGGCTGCAGACCCGAACTACTTCAGGCGCCTGGTGGGCCAGCAGGCGCCGCGCATCCTCTGGATAGGCTGCTCAGACTCGCGGGTGCCCGCCAACGTCATAGCCGGCCTGGATCCCGGCGAGGTATTCGTGCACCGCAACATCGCCAACGTCGTGCCGCATACCGACCTCAACGTCCTGAGCGTGCTCGAGTTCGCCGTGAACGTGCTCAAGGTCGAGCACATCATCGTGTGCGGCCACTACCGTTGCGGCGGGGTGCTGGCAGCGCTCGACGGGCAGCGGCACGGCCTCATCGACAACTGGCTGCGGCACATCAAGGACGTGGCCGCCAAGCATTCGGAGGCGCTGGAGCTGGTGCCGGCGGACAAACGCGCGCCCAAGCTGGCGGAGCTTAACGCCATCGAGCAGGCGCGCAACGTGTGCTACACGAACGTCGTCCAGGAGGCGTGGGCCGCAGGCCGCAGCCTCACTGTGAGAGCATGGATATACGACGTTGAAGACGGTTTGCTGCGCGACCTCCGCTTCGCCGTAAGCGGCCCCGAGGAGCTGAGCCCCGAGTACCGCATAGCGCTCGAGCCAGAGGCTTAGTAGTGGCAACAAAAAACGCGCCCTTCTGGCGCGTGCGTTATCTTGAATATACCGCCGTATGCGTTATTCGTCAAGAGGATGCAGCCGCGTTGTGATCTGAGCGTGACTAGCGGCCGTTTCGAGGGGTGTAAGCGCTAGGCAGGCCCGCCAATCGTTACGGACCCTGCCTCCACTACGCCCCAGCTGCCTCTACACGTCGAGCCCGAAGAACGCGCGCCGCGCGGCCTCGTCGCTCGGTCCCGCCGGCCCGAGGCCCACCACGTCTGGCACGCGCCAGGGCTCGGCGGCGTGAAGCGGGTACAGCCGGGCACGCGCGGCATCGGCCGCGGGGCCAGGCGCGCGGTAGAACTCCGTGAGCCAGCCCGTCTGTCTGTGCAGCGAACCGTACGCCGCCGCGACCGCGCGGGCGTAAGCCCGCCCCGCGCGCTCGACGCCCTCGCCGTCAAGCACGGGCACGGCGGCGAGCGCGTTCGCCAGAAGCCTGGCCGAGAGCAGCGTCAGCGCCATGCCGCTGCCGAAGCTGGGGTCGCTCGCCGCCGCGGCGTCGCCCAGCAGCGCCACCCTACCTTCGTAGGGCTGGGCCACCCAGCGGTCTGCCCCGTCGAACGCGGCCAGCGGTCCAAGCTGCTTGGCTCCGGCCAGCGACGCTTCGTCCGCTCCGGCCGCCCGGCACAGCGCGAGGAAGGCGCCCAGGTCCGTTCCGATCTCCGGCCTGCGGCCGGTGGCCAGGTGATAGCCGGTGTAGGCACGCGTGCGGTGGGCATCGATCGGCAGGAGCATAGCCAGCAGCCCCGCGCCGGGGTTGAAGTAGAGCTGGCCGGTGTCCGCCGCGACCGCAGTGCTCTCCACCCGCACCCCGCCCAGCACAACGCCGGCGAACACCAGCCTAGGAGGGTCGCGCTTCACGTCGAAGCCCGTCCACCTGCGGACGGCGGAGCCGCGCCCGTCCGCGCCCACCACCAGGGGCGCCTGAAGGGTCAGCCGCCGCCCACCTTGCACCGCCTCCACCTGCGCGTGCTCTGCCGCGCGCGCCACCGAGGTAACCCTGGCACCGCGCAGCACGGTCGCGCCGGCCCCCTCGGCCGCGCCGAGCAGCGCCTCCTGCAGCTCGGGGTGAAAGAAGGCGAGGGCGGGCTCTCCGGTCTCGTCCGCCAGGTCGCGGGGCGGTGGCGTAGCCAGGCCGTGGAAGCGTGTGCGCCAGTAGGGCAGCGGGCGCGCCGGACCCGCCAACGCTCCGGCGAGCACGCCCAGCCTGCGAGCCTCAGCCACACCCCAGGGGTACATGACGTCGCCCCTCACGCGGTCCTTGAAGCGCTTCTCACGCTCCAGCACGAGCACGTTCATGCCCACCCTGGCGAGGGCGAAGGCGAGCGCAGCACCTCCGACACCCCCGCCGACTATGACCACATCGTTCATCCAGCGCGTTATACCGCCCTGCCGCGCTCGCCACCCGCTCATCCGCATCACACACCCCCAGGGCCGAAGGCGCTAGCATCGTGAGCATGCCGAAGGGACCCGCCAGAAACCACGCCGCCACCGGAGGTAGCTTCGCCGCGCTGGCCGCGCTGTTCGCACGTTCGGTCTCGCAGACCGACGCGGCCGCGGCCGCCGCGCGCGTCGCCGCGGAGCGGCGCGCCGAGCCGGGGCTGACGCAGGAACGCCAGGTGAAGCGCATAATCGCCCGTGCCAGCCGCCAGACGGCGCTGGTCGGAGCCGCCACCGCGGGCGCCGCAGCCATCCCCGGGCTCGGCACCGTCGCCGCGCTCACCGTAGGGGTGGCTGCCGACATGACGGCGTGCGTGCGCGTTCAGACCGCCATGGTGCTGGAGCTGGCAGCGGCCCGCGGTGTCCGCATGGACGAGGAGGAGCTCAGGCGCGCCACGCTCGTGGCCGCAGGCTTCGCTACGGCAGGCGCCGCGCTCACCAACCACCTCACCAACCTGTCTTACCGGGCCACGGAGCAGGCGGCCCTCAAGTACGCGGCTCACTCCGCCGGCAGACTCGCTTTACGCGCCGTGCCGTTCGTGGGCATGGCGGCAGCCTCCGGAACCAACCTCTTGAGCACTCAGATCATCGGTCGCAGAGCCGACGCCTACTTCCGTCAGCGGGCCGCGGCCGCGGTGGAGCCGGCCTTCGGCAGGCGCGCCACCACGAACAACAAGGGTGCGCTCACCGCCGCCCCGACCAGCCCCATGACGGTGTAGCCCGCGTTAGCCATTATCAGGCCGCCCACCAGGGTGGCCGTAGCAGCGGCGGCGCCGACCAGCAGGTCGTTGAACCCCTGCATACGGCCCTTCTCGGCCGGCGAGAGCGAGTCCGCCAGCAGCGCAGTGCCCGCCACGTAGCAGAAGTTCCAGCCCAAGCCCAGCAGGAAGAGCGCCACAGCCACGGGGAGCAGGTGCGGCGACATGGGCGCCAGCAGGCACGAGGCCAAAAGGATGATCGCCCCGATGCCGAGCACCGGCCTCCTGCCCCACCTGTCCGTGAGCCAGCCTGACAGCGTGGAGAAGGCGTACATGCCGAAGGTGTGACTGCTGAAGACGAGGGCTATGTTACTGAGCGGGTGCTCGAGGTGGTGCATGTGTAGAGAGGTCATCTGCATCAGCCCCACCATGACCATGTGGGCCGTGACGACGCTGAAGATAGCGGTGCGCACATGCGAGTCTGCCAGCAGCTTCTTGACGGTCCTGGCGGCAGGCTCCGCCGCCGCGCCGCGCTCTTCGAGCGCTATGGCGTTGCCTATCTCCTTGGGTTCGGGCCGCAGCGACACGAACAGCAGTAAGGCGGTGAGCAGGTAGCCCACGCCGGTGGCGAAGTACGGGCCAGCGATCTCGCTCCACCCCAGCGAGACGGCCAGGTCGCCGGTCGGACCCACCAGCATCGGACCGACGACGCTGCCCACGGTGCCGCCCAGCACGACCATGGCTATAGCCCGGGCGCGCCGCGCTCGCGGGTTCACCTCCGCCGCCACGAAGCGGCCCAGCTGGATGGCGGCGTTGCCCGAGCCCGTGATGAAGAGCGCCACGAGGACCAGGAGGAAGCTGCCGCTGGCGACGCCCCACATCGAGAGGCCGGCGCCTAGCGCGCCGGTCACCAGGGCGGAACTCAGCGCCCCGCGTCTGCCGATGAAGTCCGAGACGCGGCTCCAGAACAGCGACCCGACCGCCACGCCCACCTGCACGACCGCAGCCGGTAGCCCCGACAGAGACGTCATGCCCGAGAGCTCCGCGCCGACGATGGCGGCCACGGTGGCGGCGGCTATCGTGCCGGCCGAACCGAGGCTCTGGCTCACGAACAGCGCAGCGGTGATGCGCCTGGCATGCCGGGCCCGCAAAGTCTGCTCGCCCGTCCTCGCACCCGGCTGGACGGTGTCGGTTACAGCGTGAGCTGGGGAGGAGACGTGCGGAGGCGAGGGCTCGGCCTGCATCCGCCTAGCCTACCGTCCGAGACCGCCCGCGGTGGCGCTGTCAGGCGTTCAGGAGCGACCGATGCGCACGCGCCAGACCGTCGGCCCCATCTCCAGCTCGTCCCACGTGAACTCTCCAGGATGCTCCGCCGCGAACTGGTAGTAGAGCGGCTTGGGGTCGTGATCGTTCACCAGCACGTAACCGGCGCCGCGCTGAAGCGCGAACCACTCCTTGAATATCGTCGTGTGGCGCTGCGCGGGCGGCATGTGCCTGACGTCAAGGTCACGGTCCGCCGGAGCGGCCGCCTTCTTGGGTGCCTTCGGAGTGCGGGTCAGGTAGTGGAGGGTGCCGTTGAACCTCTCGCCCTCCTTGGGCCAGGTATGACGCAGCAAGGTCCACGCGCGTGCCGCCAGGTCGCAGGCGTCGTCTGCCTTGCCGGCGTCGCCGAGCTTCCGAAGGCTCTCGTCGAACAGCTTGCTCAAGCTGGCCAGGGCGATGTCGGGGTCGGAGACCACCGCGCCCGTGGCCGGGATCTCCGTCGGGTCAGGTTGGCGTCGGCTCATGGCCGGCAGCGTAAGAGCACGGTTGCGGTCGCCGCCATGACCTAGGCCAAGGCGTCGGGCCGGCCCGGGAACGGGCACCCTGAACCGGCCTTCTGCAGAACACCGCGCGTGGCCGCGGCGCTTCGCCCGGCCGCTATTGGGGCCGGGTTAGAAACCCTGTGCGAACGTATCGCACGCGTTGGGGTCGCCTGTGTCGTAGCCGGTGCGGAACCACTGCATGCGCTGCGCGCTGCTGCCGTGAGTGAACGTCTCCTGGTTCGGGATGCGCCCTGAGCGCTGGGCCAAGGTGTCGTCGCCCACCGAGCTGGCGGCCCTCAGGCCCTCCTCGAGATCGCCGCGCTCCATGATGCCGTTGGCGTTGGCGTAGGCCGCCCACACTCCGGCGTAGCAGTCGGCCATGAGCTCCGTGGCCACCGACGCCTGGCTGGACCGGCCGGGCTGGGTACGCTGGATGCGCTGCGACTCTGCCAGCACCCCAAGCACGTTCTGAACGTGGTGCCCGAGCTCGTGGGCTATCACGTAGGCCTGGGCGAAGTCGCCCGGCGCGCCGTAGCGTGCATGAAGCTCATCGAAGAACGACAGGTCGAGGTACACGCGCTGGTCTGTCGGACAGTAGAACGGGCCGGCGCTGGCGGGTGCCACGCCGCAGCCAGACTGAACGGCGTCGCGGTACAGCACCATGCGCGCCTCCGGGTACTGGACGTTGCTGCGCTGGAAGGTGGCCTGCCAGAAGCCCTGCACCTCGTCCAGCACGTAAGACACGAAGCGTACCTGCTCCTCCTCGGCCTGCAGCGACTGCTGCGACGGGGGCGGAGCGGTGGTGACGCCGCCGCCGCTGCCGAGTCCTACGAGGGAGAGGAAGTCGACCCCGGTGATGGCGCTCAGGGCGAAGAGGACGATGATGCCGCCTATGCCGAGCGAGACTGCCCCACCGCCGACTGCGCGACCCGGCGAGCCGCTGGCGCGCCGGTCTTCCAGGTTCTTGCTCCTACCGCGGTCTTCCCATTTCATTCGAACATCCTACGTCTGTTAGAGCCAGCACTGGACTACGGATGTCGCTTGCCTGTTAGCATTCTCGAATGACTACACGCCTGATAGACCATGAGGCACGCTTCCTGCCTCTTGCTGGCACCATGAACACCCGCGACCTGGGCGGCCTTCCGCTCGAGAAGGGCGGCCATACCCGCTACGGCGTGTACTACCGGTCAGACATCCCCATGGGGCTGGCGCAGAACGACTTCGCACTGTTGGCACAGCACGGTCTAACCACGGTCATCGACCTGCGCCGGCCGCTGGAGATAGAGCGTGACCTCTCGTCGCTGCAGGGTCGAGACGGCCTGAACTGGCATCATGTCGAGGTGTGGGGCCGCATAGACGAAGCCAGCAGTCCCAAAGACCACTTCAACATCGTCGCCTTCTACCTGGCCGCGCTGGACCACGCAGGCCCGGCGTTCGTCGATGCCATGAACATCCTCGCTAACAGCGAGGGCGCGGCCTTGTACCACTGCACGGCCGGCAAGGACCGCACGGGCCTCGTGTCGCTGATGCTGCTCGAACTGGCGGGTGTACCCACGGAGGTCATCATCGACGACTTCGCTCTGACCCACGACCGCATCGGGCCCTTGCGCGAGCGGCTGCTGGCCGACGCCGAGAAGAACGGCGTGGCTAGGGAGGACATGGCCAGCCTGCTGGGCGCCACGCCCGACCTGATAATCCCGGCCATCGAGCACCTGCACCAGCGTCACGGGGGCGCCGAGGAGTACCTGACCCGCCACGGCGTGACCGAGGAGACGCTGGGCCGCCTGCGCACCAGACTCACGCAGGGCTGACCGCCCTCACACACCCTTCGTAACGCCCTTCGCAACGCTCTTCGTGATGGGGCTTAACCTCCCGCTCACAGATACGGAACGTTCGTTCCATAACGTGCTAGCCTGTAGGCGATGGCGAGGCCCGTGGAGTTCGACGAGCAGGAAGTGGTTGCCAAGGCGCTGCAGCTGTTCCAGCGGCAGGGCTACGACGCCACCTCCGTTCGCGACCTACTGGAGCACACCGGCCTCTCCAGCAGCAGCCTCTACGCCGCCTTCGGCGGCAAGGAGCAGCTCTACCTGAGGGCGCTCAAAGCCCACGCCGCCCAGGAGCGCCAGCTGCTTCGCGACCTTCTCACCGCGCCCGGCGGCATGCGCTCCAACATCCGCGCAGTGTTCGACTCGCTCATCAACATGCTCATGGAGCCGAGCAACACGTCCTCGCTCACCTTGCGGGCGGCCGTGGAGCAAGCGGCCCACATGCCGCCCGTGTTCGCACTTCTGTCCGAGTACATCCAGGAGTTGACTCAGATGTTCGCCACCCTTCTCGAAGAGGCCCACGCAGAGGGCCAGATGAACCTGCGCTTCCCCGCCGCCGACACGGCCCATTTCCTGCTCTTCAGCGCCTACAACCTGGGCATGGTGGCGCGCGTGGGCCGCGCACGCTCCCCCCTTGCCAGCTACGCCGCCATAGCCCTGGCGGTCGTAGGAGAAGAACCGCAGGCACGCTCGTGAGACCGTTAGTCGACCTGGCCCTACGGCGGCCGTGGCTGGTGGTCGTCTCGTTCCTGACGCTCACCCTGGGCCTCGGTTTCGGCGCCACCAAGCTGCGGCTCGACGCCTCGGTGCTGGCCATGCTGCCAGACAGCTCGGAGGTCACGGTGCTGGCAGGCGAGGTGGGCGACCTGTTCGGCGTGGACGCGGTGATGATCGCGCTGGTAGAGGGTGACATCTATACGCCCCAGGCCATCACCGCGCTGCGCCACCTGACGAGGGCGCTGGAGTCGGCGCCCGGCGTGACGCAGGTGACCAGCGCCGGCAACGCCCAGCGCATGGAGGACGACGACGGCTTCCTGCTGATAGACGACCTGTTCGCAGCCGCGCCGACGGCTGAGCAGATAGCCCTGGCACGCCACTACCTCGAGACATCCCCCCTGTACCGGGGCGGGCTGTTAGTGGCCGAAGACGGCACTTCAGCCAACATCGTCATCCAGGCAGACGCGGCCTTCGACTCGCAGGTCGTCATAGACGGCATCAGGGGCACGCTGGCCGAGCACTGGGAGGGCGCAGGCCTCGGCTCCACCCACCTAGTCGGTGGACCGCTGCTGGACGGCGAGATGCGGCGCACCCTGGCGCGCGAGATGCCGCTGCTCGGCGGGGTGGCCGCGCTGCTCATCCTGGCGATGCTGTTCCTCAACTTCCGCACGCCGCGCGGCGCCCTCCTGCCCCTGATGTCCGTGGCCGCCGGGCTCGTATGGTCGCTGGGCCTGATGGGCTGGCTGGGCGGCAAGTTGAGCACGCTCAGCATGATCGCGCCAGTGGCCATACTCGCAGTGGGCAGCTCGTTCTCGCTGCACCTGCTGGGCCGCTTCTTCCAGGAGCTGGCGCACGGCGCCACTAAAGAGCACGCCATCCAGCGCGCCTTCACGGAGACTGGGCTGGGGGTGCTCATATCGGGCCTGGCCATCTCCGCCGCGCTCACCACCTTCGCCCTGTCGGGCATGCCGACCGTACGCACCCTCGGCCTGCTCACGGCGGGTGGCGTGCTGGCCACCCTCATCTCCGCCATGCTGCTGTTGCCCGCCGTCCTGAAGCTGCTGCGCACGCCCAGGCGCGTGATCGATCCCGAGGCCCCCGGGGCCATCGGGGGGTTCCTGCGCTGGGTGGCCCGGCTGGTCATCCGGCGCCCGCGCACCATCCTCGCCATCAGCGCCGCTCTGTTGGTGGCGGCCGTGTTCGGCACCACCCGCATCGTGCCGAACACCGCCATAATCGACTACTTCGCCGCCGGCTCGCCCATGCGCGTCGACTACGCCAAGGTGGAGGCGGCGTTCGGCGCGTCCAGCCAGATCCAGGTGCTGGTGGAAGGCGACCTCGGCGACCCCGTCACCCTGCAGTCCATGCTCGACTTCCAGGAGGCGGTCTCACGCGTCGACGGCGTCGGCCCCGCTACCTCCATCGCCACGATGCTGCGGGCCATCCACTGGACCTTAACCGGCGAGGAGGGGCTGCCGACCACCAGAGAAGGTGTAGCGCAGGAGCTGCTCATCTACCAGCTCTCAGGCGATCCCAGCCAGATAAGCGCCTACATGACGCTCGACTCCAGCATGGGCCTGGTCGACATCGCCACCACCTCGCCCTCCACCCGGGAGATGCGGCGCATCCAGAACGAGGTAGAGGCGGCGGCCGCGGCCACCCTCGGCCAACACGCCAACCTCAGCTACACGGGCACCTCGCTCATACAGCTGGCGGTGGAGGACTCCCTGCTGCACGACTTCCTCATCAGCCTCTCGCTGGCCATCCTGCTCGTCATCATCATCGACAGCTTCGTGCGCTCCGTGCGGGCCGCCGTGGTGACCATACTGGCGCTGCTGCTGACCATCGCCCTGCAGTACGGCATGCTGGGCGTCCTGAACATCCCGCTGGACCTCTCGACCATGCTGCTCGGGGCGCTGGCCATCGGGGTGGGTGATTACGCCATACACCTTACTGTCAGGTACATGGAGGAGCGCCGCCTGGGCAACGCACCCGAGGCGGCGATGACCAACGCCATCCTCAGCTCCGGCCGCTCGATCCTGTTCACGGCGCTCACCCTCGGTGCCGGCTTCGCCGCCATGATCGTCAGCCAGTTCGTTCCCGTGAGCACCCTCGGGTCGCTCATGACCTTCACCGTTCTGTCGGTGGGCACCGCGTCGCTGACGCTGCTGCCCGCCGCCTGTCTGCTGTTCCTGCGCAACCCGCGGGGCTCCACCAACCCGAACCCCGCCCTGGAGGCAACCCATGTCTAGACTCACCCGCCCCCTCACACTGCTCGCCTTGGTGCTGACCCTCGGCACCGTCTTCGCCCAGAAGTACCAGAGCGCCCAGGAGATAACTGACGCCATGGCGGCTACGAGCGCGCCTGCCACCACCATCGCCACCATGACCATGACCATCACGTCGTCCAGCGGTCACTCGCTCACCCGTGAGATGCAGCTATGGTCGGCCAACGAGGGCAAGAGCCAGCTCATCAAGTTCCTGAGCCCGGCAGACATACGCGGCTCGGGCTTCCTCTCCGTGGAGGACGGCGGCACGACCCAGACGCTCATCTACCTGCCGGCCCTGGGACGCACCCGGCGGGTCGCCGGCGGCCAGGAGGGCGACGCCTTCTTCGGCTCGGACTTCTCCTACGAGGAGATCTCGAGCATGACCGGCGACTTCGTCGACGATTTCGACTCCGAGCTGCTCGAGGTTAAGGACGGCCCCGTGTACGTTCTGGCCGCCACCGCCGCCCCCGGCTCGGACTCCAGCTACGACCGCCTGGTGTACGAGGTGCCGGAGAGCACGTTGATCCCCAGCCGGGTGGAGTTCTACAGCAGCGGGCAGCTCGTGAAGGTGCTGACCATCAGCGCCACCACGGAGGTCGGCGACTACGTGCTGCCGTCTGAGATACGCATGGAAACGGTGGCCAGCGGCTCCTACACCACCCTCGTACAGTCGGAGTTCCAGGTAGACCAGGAGATCCCCGCCGAGGTGTTCACCGAGCGTTTCCTGCAGCGCTGACGCGGCGACCGGACGCGTCCGGATCAGACCCGCGCTAGGCCGCTCCGTCGGCCCAACCCCTACGGAGGCCAGCCACCAGCCAAGCCTCTAAGCCTATATATGAGGTGACCAAGCATGACCTGCACCACCAAGTCTGCCCGCCGCACCATGCTACTAGCGGCTCTCGCCCTCTCGCTGCTGCTCGGGGGAACCGCGTTGGCGCAGGTGCGCTACAACCTGGGCGGCGAACTCGCAGCCGACTTCGGCGTGGCTGTCGACGGGCACATACCCGTAGCAGCGGCCGGCCTGACCCTGAGGCTAGACGGCGAGGTCGGCTCCGGCTTCTTCCCCGACGCCGTGTTCCTTGCCGAACTGAGCGCCAGCTACGACGCCGCGCGCCCAGACTCACCGTTCAACGTGCGGCTGGGCCGCGCCTACGCCACGGTGTACCTCGGCCCCGTAGACCTGAGCGTCGGCAACCAGGTCGTCTCGTGGGGTTCGGCCGATGTGCTCAGCCCGGTCGACGTGGTCAACCCTCGCGACCTCAGCTACCCTATCGCCGACCCCGCCAGCCAGAAGCTGGCCACCCCGATGGTTCGCGCTGTGGCGCACGCCTCGGGCGGCGTGACCGTAGACATGGTCATCGTGCCCGTGTTCGTGCCGTCCGAGATACCGGGCGCCCGCTGGCAGCCCGCCCTGCAGCTACCGCCCGGCGTGACCGTGGTAGGCGTCGAGGAGCCGTTGGTAGCCCGCCCCGCAGTAGAGTTGACCAACGTTCAGTTCGGGGTGCGCGCCACCCTCGACCTGAACATCGGAGGTGGAGCCGACGTGAGCGCCACCTACTACCGCGGCTTCCGACACCTGCCGACGGTCGCCTTCGTGCCCGTGCCTACCGCACAGCCGGGTCAGTTCGTGATCCAGCCCGTCCTGGCCTATGACCCCATCCACCTGCTAGGCATGGACTTCTCGGCGGTGGTGGGGCAGTTCGTGCTGCGCGGCGAGGCCGCCTACACCATCACAGGGCAACCCGCCACCCTCCCGGGTGGCGCGCCCGCGCCCGTGGGCGCCGACACCTTCGAGGCGGTGCTGGGCGCCGAGACCAACGTCTCCGGCGGCCCCTTCCTCAGCCTGCAGGCCGTGTACCAGCACACCGCTGCGGGCACCACCTCACCGCTGAGCAACAGGTTCTCGACCGCCGTCGTCGCCACCTACGAAGCCGACAGCCGCACGAACCTCGACCTCGCCTGGCTGCACTCCTGGAGCGACGGCAGCGGCGTCATCCGCCCATCCATGAGCTACACCTTCGCCGACGGCCTCGTCGGTAGCTTCGAGGCGGCCGTGTTCTACGGCGCCACAGGGAGCGAGTATGGAGCCTGGCGTGACAACAGTCAGTTCCGCGTGGGCATCGGCTTCTCGTTCTGAGGCGGGCCTCTTGGCCGCTTTCCGTCTGGCGCTGGCGCTTCTTGCCCTACTGAGCGCGCACGTCGGGTCGGCCCAGACACCCAGGAGCCTCTGGGAACAGGGGGAGTACGCGGCGGCGTACGAGGCCGCCATGCGCGGGGGCGCGGCCGCCGAAGCCCAGGAGGGGCCACAGGCAGCCAGGATGTACCTGCTGGCCGCCCGGGCAGCGGCAGACGTCGTGGTCTACGACACGACCGGTCTGACCGGCGCCGGCGCCCGGCAGTGGCTCGACCTCTCTCAGGCCGCCGCTGAGCGCGCCAGCGCGCTTGCTCCCGCCGGAGACGATGACCTCATGTCGCAGGCGGTCATGGCCAAGGCGCGGGCCAAGGGCGAGGTAGCCAGGCGCTCGGGCGTGCTGCAGAACCTCAACGTGGCGGGCGAGCTCAAGCAGCTCTTCGATCAGGCGTTGGTGCTGAACCCCTCGAACCCCGACGCGCTGGTCGGTCTCGGCATGTGGCATCTGGAACTGGTGCTCAACAACGTGGGCTGGCTGTACGGCGGCAGGCGCGACCAGGTGCTGCCTCTGGTGGAGGCGGGGGTCGCGGCAGCGCCGCAGCAGGTGAACCTGCGGGTGGAGTACGCCACAGCGTTACTGGCGCTCGATGAACCGGAGAGAGCAAGAGAGCAACTGGAGACAGCGCTGGCGCTCCCCGCCACCACCGCCGTAGAGCTAGCGGAGCAGCGTAGAGCGCGCACGCTGCTGGCCGATTAGGTCAGCAGTACAGGCTGCACAGGCTCAGCCACAAGGGCAGGGCGCCACTACTCCCATGGCGCAGGCCGGGCATCACGAGCCGACCGCGCGCCGGGTCTGCTCACCTGGCTGGTCGCCAGGCAGTGTTCCTACCTGACTATCTCTTCTGGTTCCCCTTGCCGAACAGACGTTGAGCGGCTGCGATGCCCATGCCGAACCCGACTGCCGCGACGAAGTAGAAGAGGGGGTTGCCGTTCTCCAGGGCGCGCCACAGCAGGTAGGCGCCGCCTCCGAAGGCGAAGAGTGCGAACACCAACGTTCCCGCTTTCATCCCTTGAGCCTGCCTCCCTGAAGGGCTGAAGCTACCACAATGAAGACGCCCGGGAGGACGGCTCCCGGGCGGGCGTTCTAGGGGTAGTAAGAATCTACCGCCAGATCATGAGAACAGATGTCGAAGTCTCCACATCTACATGAGAACGCGTGAGCACCGCGGCGGCGGCTGCCTGCACCTAGATCTTCACGCCATGCGGTACGACCCGCCCGGGCTTAAGACCGGGTCTCAGACCCTGGCAAGCAGTCCTAGGATGTGCCCGACCATCTGACCGGTCGCCACCGCGTCGTACTCAGCGGTGGAACTGTCGGCGAAGAAGTGTCTGTCGCCCGGGTAGAGGAACAGCTGGCCGTCGGCGGCCTCCTCTACGACAGCCCGCGCGGTCGGAAGGTCGTAACCGTTATCGAACTCCGGGTCGTTCTCGTGTGCGTGCACCTGCATGGGCACGCCGGCCGGCCACGGGCCGCCGAACTCCTCGGTGGGCATGCACGCGGCTATGAAGATGGCTGCGCGGGCGCCTGCCCGCGTCTGCGCCAGGCTCTGGGCCGGCATAACGCCAAGCGAGTAGCCGGCGTACACAAGGTCGGTTCCGAGCTTCTCGGCCGCGCGGGTCCCGCGAGCGCTCACCTCGCCGAACCCGGTGGACTGCACGTGCGCCATGCCCTCTTCAAGCGTGGCGAACCGCCGGCCCTCGTACAGGTCCGGCGTGTGCACCGTGTGGCCGCCGGCCCGGAGCGCGTCAGCCAAGGCGACGATGCCAGGCGTCAGCCCCAGGACGTGATGGAACAGCACCACTTCCGCCATATCAACTCCCCTTCCCAGTCGCCAGATAGTAGCAGGCACCGCCTCTCCTGGGAGGTGGCGCCTGCATGCCCGAAGGCCTGCCCGCAGGTTATGGGGCTACTGACCGAGGATCATGGCGAACATGAGCGGCGCCACGATGGTGGCGTCAGATTCGATGATGAACTTGGGTGTGTCTATGCCCAGCTTGCCCCAGGTGATCTTCTCGTTCGGCACAGCGCCCGAGTAGCTGCCGTAGCTGGTCGTGGAGTCGCTGACCTGGCAGAAGTAGCCCCACAGGGGGGTGCGGCGCTGCATGTCCTGTTCCAGCATGGGCACCACGCATATGGGGAAGTCGCCGGCGATGCCGCCGCCGATCTGGTAGAAGCCCACCGAGCGCTTGGCGGCCATGTCCGTGTACCAGTCGGCCAGGAACATCATGTACTCGATACCCGTGCGCACCGTGTGCACGTTCTTGATCTCGCCCAGCAGGTTGTGGGCGGCGTACATGTTGCCCGAGGTGGAGTCCTCCCAGCCGGGCACGATGATGGGCAGGTTCTTCTCGGCTGCCGCCAGGAGCCAGGAGTCCTTGGGGTCTATCTGGTAGTACTCCTCGAGTCTGCCGCTCTTGAGGATCCTATAGAGGAACTCGTGCGGGAAGTAGCGCTCGCCCGCCTGGTCGGCGCGCATCCACTCGTCCAGCAGTGCGCCCTCGAGGCGGCGCATGGCCTCACCCTCAGGTATGCAGGTGTCGGTGACGCGGTTCATGTGCCTGTCGAGCAGCGCCTGCTCGTCCTCAGGCGTCAGGTCACGGTAGTTGGGTACCCGCTCGTAGAAGTCGTGGGCTATGAGGTTGAACACGTCCTCCTCTAGGTTGGCGCCGGTGCAGGTGATGATATGCACCTTGTCCTGGCGGATCATCTCGGCCAGTGAGAGGCCGAGCTCGGCCGTGCTCATGGCGCCCGCCAGGGTGATCATCATGGCGCCGCCCTTGTCCAGGTGCGCCACGTAGGCGTCGGTGGCGTCTATCAGGGCGGCGGCGTTGAAATGCCGGTAGTGGTGGCGCAGGAAGGCGCTTATAGGGCCAGTGGTCACGTTAGGGCTGCTCATGGGGGTCGCTCCTCGGGCTCATACTACGTAAGGCTGATGTCACTCACAATCACAGCAGCTACGATTACCCCATGCTCGAGGCCAAAGACCTTCGGAAAGCGTTCAACGGCAACGTCGCTGTTAACAACGTAAGCCTCAAGTTAGGGGCCGGAGAGTCCGTCGGACTGCTCGGACCGAACGGCGCGGGCAAGTCGACCACCATAGCGCTCCTCTCCACTCTCACCAGGCCTGACTCCGGCGCGGTCGAGTTCGAAGGCAGCAGCGTGTTCTCCAACCCGGCGCCGCTGCGCCGCGCGCTGGGCGTGGTGCCGCAGGAGATCGCGCTTTACCCCGAGCTTTCGGCCCAGGAGAACCTCGAGTTCTTCGGCGGTATCTACGGGCTGCGCGGCGCGGCGCTCAGGGGCGCCGTCGCTAACGCCCTGGACCTGGTGGGCCTGGCCGAACGCCGCAAGGACGTCGTTAAGAAGTACTCGGGCGGTATGAAGCGCAGGCTCAACATCGCGGCGGCGCTGCTGCACGACCCCAAGTTCGTGATCATGGACGAGCCCACGGTAGGTATCGACCCGCAGTCGCGTAACCACATCCTAGACACCGTTAGGCGTCTGAACCGCGAGCGCGGCCTCACCGTGCTCTACACCTCCCATTACATGGAGGAGGTGGAGCAGCTATGCGACCGCGTGTACGTGATGGACGCCGGCAAGGTGATAGCCCAGGGCACCCTGGCTGAGGTGCGGGCCCTGGCCGGTGAAGACGGAGCGGTGCTGCTACAGGCATCGAACTACCCCGAGGCGCTGCTGCAGAGCCTGCGTGCTCTTCCGGGCGCGGGTCAGGTGGCGCTGGCCGACGACGGCGTGCACCTCACGCGCTCCGCCCACCTGTCACTCACGGAAGTGCTGCGCGCGGCCGAGGCGGCAGACGTGACCGTGACCAACTTGAGCGTCAGCACGGCCAGCCTGGAGGACGTCTTCCTCCACCTGACCGGCCGCAAGCTGCGCGACGCGTGAGGGCATCGCAGATGGCCAGTTCCGGAACCCCGACCCGCTCCAACCTGGGGCGCTTCTTGCTGAAAGACGTCCGGCTGCAGCTGCGCGACCTTCAGGAGTTGGCGCTGTTGCTGCTCATGCCCATCATCCTGATCGGCATACTGGGTCTGGCCTTGGGCCAGTTCCTCACGGGCGGACCCCTGCAGCTGAGCATCGACGCCGCTCTGGTGGTCGACGACGACCCCGCCGAGGGCCGCGCCGAGTTCATGAGCCGCCTGGCCGAGGCGAACATGCCGGTGCCGCAGCGGCTGGCGCTGACAGCCGCAGCCGTGGCGGTTCAGCCGGTGGAGATGCTGCGCTCGACGCTCCTTAGCCCTGAACTCGGAGAGTTCATGACTGTCCGGCAGCTACAAGCCGACGAGGCCGCCGACCTACTGGGCGCAGACAAGGTTCAGGCCGTCATAACGCTGCCGCAGGGCTACACGGCCAACACTCTGGCCGGCATGCTGCTGGCCGAGTCGGGCTCGACCATAGCCATCGACCTGTCGGACGCGTCACCCTTGCGTGCCGGCATCGTGCGCGACGTGGTGAGCTCCTTCGCCCACGAGGTGAGCTTCCAGAGCGCGCTGAGCCAGGTGCTTCAGGGCCCGCCGCCCGCCGCGCCGGCAGACGCTGGCGGCATAGAGACGGTGACCGTCGGCAGCCAGCTCTCCTCGGTGGCGTTCTACACCCTGGGCATGGCCGTCATGTTCGCCCTCTTCGTGGCCGGCAGCATCTCGTCGCGCGCGTTCCTCGAACGTTCGGACCTCACCTTCGACCGCATCCTCCTCAGCGGCGCCCGACCGCTCGAGTACCTGCTCAGCAAGACGCTCGCGGGGGCGCTCGTCACCTTCCTGCAGCTGGCCTTCCTGTTCGCGGCCGCCACCCTGGCGCTGGGAGCGTTCAGGGGCCAGCCCGCGTCGTTCTGGCTCACTGCCGCCGGCGTAGGCGCCGCTCTGGCTACCTGCATAGGCGCGCTCGGCGCGCTGGTGACCTCGCTCAACTTCCGCGCCAACAACCGCTCGCTCTCGAACGTGTTCAACTCCGTCCTCGTGATGGGCTTCGCGGTCCTGGGGGGCTCGTTCTTCCCGAGCGACAACCCCGACTCGCTCATAGCGCGCATCGGCGGCTGGACCCCCAACGGCGCCGCCCTCAACGGCTTCATGGACGCGGCCAAAGGGCTCGGCGCGCATGCGTATCTACCCGACATCACGCGCCTGCTGCTGATCGCGGTCATCCTCTTAGCTGCGGCCCTGCTGGCCTTCCCTCGGACGGCGGAACGCTGATGGGTGCCATATTCCTCGCCCAGCTCCGGCAGACCATCCGGGCACCCTGGTATCTGCTACTTATGTTGTTCATGAGCGTGATCATGGCGCTGGCCACCGGCTACCAGGCCACGACCACGGTCGTGGTTCCCGTGGTGGCTCAGGCAGGCATGTCGCCCGAGTCCGCCGGTGAGTGGCTGGAGTTCCTCAACCGGTCGTCGAGCTTCGAGTTCCGCCTGGTTGACAGCGAAGAGCCCGCCCTACGGCGCATGGAAGGCAGCGGCTCCGGCGTGATGCTGCGGCTAGGCGATGACTCTTGGCGCCTCCTGACCGCACCCGGCGACGAGAGCAGGCAGGCCGTCGCGGCCTGGGTGGCCGCCGTTTACCGCGACGAGCTGACGCTGCGTGCCGCAGCCGGCTCGCGGCCCGTGAACGAACTGCGCGAAGAGGTACGCGAGCGGTTGGAGCAGCCCGCCATGAGCGTTCAGGTCACGGAGGTGGCGGCAGAAGAGGAGTTCGTCTACGACCAGCGCACCCACGGGGCGCTCGGCATGGGCCTGTTCTTCGTCACGTTCACCCTGCTGTTCGGCGTGAACATGATCCTGGAGGAGCGGCGCACGGGTCTGTGGGACCGGGTCATCGTGTCGTCGGTGCCCAAGGCCGCCATGTTCGGCGGTCACTTCACCTACACGTTACTGACCGGCGTGCTGCAGCTGCTCGTCGTGTTCGGCATCTTCAGGGTGTTCTTCGGCGTGACCACCGGGCCGCACTGGGGCTTGGCCCTGCTCGTGACGGTGACGTTCTGCTTGGCCATCACCGCCCTGGGCATGCTGCTCGCCGGCCTGGTGGGCAACGCCCAGCAGATGAACGTGGTCATCCCCATAGTGGCCGTGTCGTCCGCCATGATCGGCGGTGCGTACTGGCCTATCGAGATAGTGAGCAACCGTGTGCTTCTGGCGCTTTCCCAGGTGCTGCCGCTACGCCACGCCATGGACTCTCTCAAGGGCCTCGCTTACGGCGCCTGGGGTCTCAACCAGGTCACACCGCATGTTCTCTACATGGCTGCGTTCGCGCTCGTGTGCACGGGCGTGGGCGTGTGGCTCATCGATAGGCGGCGCTGAGCCGTACGGCGTTCAGCCTAACGGCCACTGCTACACTGGCGCGATGCCTCCTGGCTCCGACCAGTTGACCGATCACCCGACCCGCGTCGGTTTCGACACGCGTGTCGGCGCCTACTGCGTGCTGGTAGAGAGCGGCTCGCTGCTGCTGGCCCATCTGAGGCCCGACGTGTTCGACGCGCAGGAGTGGACCCTCCCGGGAGGCGGGCTCGAGCCGCACGAGACCCCCGAACAGGCGGCCGTTCGGGAACTGTACGAAGAGTCGGGGTTGAGCGTCGAGCTGACGGGTCTGTTGGCCGTAGACAGCTTCACAGTGCCGCCCAATGAACGCATGCGCGAAGCCGATCGAACCCGCGCCCTGCTGTCGTTGCGGATCATCTATACGGCGCGGCGCACGGGTGGAACGCTGCGGCCCGAGCCGAACGGCTCCACCGACTACGTGGCGTGGGTGCCACTGAACGATGTCGAGTCGTTGAGCCGAGTGGAGCTGGTGGACGTGGCGCTGCGGGCGTACTCGGTGCGGGCGCGCGACGCTTAGGCGACGGTCGCTGCCTGCAGCCGCTCCTCGGCCATCAGCACCGCTGCGGCGTCCGTCGATATGCCGCGCTTCTCAGCCAGGTCCAGCGCCCGCGCCACCTTGGCGCCTATCTCGGCTATATGCCTGTAGGCGCGCTCCTGGTCGTAGCCGCCCGCCTTGAGTTCGTCGGCAGCGTTGATGACGCCACCACCGTTGATGATGAAGTCCGGTGCGTACACGATGCCGCGTGCCTTCAGCACGTCGGCGTAGCGGGTGTCGGCCAGCTGGTTGTTGGCAGAACCGGCTATCACATGCGCGCGGAGCCGGGTAACCGTGTCGTCGTTGATGACGGAACCCATGGCGCATGGCGCGAACACGTCGCATTCCACGTCGTAGATGTCGTCGCTGGTGACGGCGCGCGCACCCAGACGGTTGACGGCCTGGTCTATGCGCTTCTGGGCGATATCGGTCACGATCAGCTCCGCGCCGCTCTCGAACAGCCGCTCCGCCAGGCTCATGCCCACGCCGCCAAGCCCCTGGATAGCGACCTTGCGCCCGTGCAGGTCGTCGGTACCGTAAGCATAAGTGAGGGCCGCCCTCATGCCGCTGAGCACGCCGAACGCGGCCGCCGGCGACGGATCGCCGCTCGTCTTGGGCATGCCCACCACATGCTTGGTGAAGCGCCTGATGCTCGCCATATCGTCGGGCGTGGTGCCTACGTCCTGCGCCGTGATGTAGCTGCCGCCCAGGCGGTCTACGGCACGCCCGAACTCCTCGAACAAAGCCGCGCTCTTGTCGGCGCTGGCGTCGGCGATGATGACGGCCTTGCCGCCACCGAGGGGAAGCCCCATGGCCGCGTTCTTGTAGGTCATGGCGCGGCTCAGCCTCAGGACCTCGTCGAGGGCCGCTCCTTCGCTCTCGTACGGCCACACGCGGCAGCCGCCGAGCGCCGGCCCGAGCGCCGTGCTGTGGACGGCGATGATGGCCTTGAGACCGCTCCTCTCGTCCGTGAAGAACGAGACGTGCTCGTGCCCTGAGATACGCATCTGGTCCAAGGTGTTAATCGCTTCCGCCTCCCCTGGTGGCCGTTCCCCGGTTCTCGGCCGTGTTCTTTAGGGTAAGCCTCGCACACACCTTATGACCGGGTACTTACCACTCCTGCGTGGTCGTGTACCCGGACGCCCAGCCCGCACAGCCCGCCGACCGCCCCACGCACGCTGGCCGCCGAGCGCCCGGTTCGTGCCCCACACCGAGCGCTCAGGCGTTCAAGAGGGTCGGCTTCTGCTCAGCCAAGCACCTCCCGCAGCTTGGCCGCGAACTCAGCCGGCTTGCCGGTCTGGCCGTACTCGCCTCCGGCGAAGCCCGCGTGGTCACTGGGGAACATGACTAGCTCGACACCAAGGCGCTGCGCTGTGGCTACGGCGCCACGGTGCGCCAGCTCCCCGGCGGACTCTTCACCGGCGGCTATGACCACCTTGGGGCTGTCGCTCCGGTTGGCGCGCCCCAAGCTGGTCATGTCTGGCTCGTACAGAGTGGACGACAGCATGTTCAGGCCGAGCAGCGCATCATCACGGCTGCCGTCGTCCTCGGTGGGCAGCCCGAACATGGCGGGGTCGGGTGCAGGCGCCGTCAGGTACCCCTCGGTCAGTTCGCCCTTGTTGCTCAGCAGCGCGATGAACTTAGCCATGGCCGGACCGAAGCCGGCCTTCAGGTAGGTGTCGTGCATGTCCCTCACGACCCGTTCAGCCACGGCGGCGTCGGGCAGCAGGCGCACCAGTGGCGGCTCGTGCGCCACCACCACCCTTAAGACATCCGGGTGGGCCGCCGCCAGCGCCAGCGCGTTCACCGCCCCGCCGCTGCTGGCGAACAGGTCTACCGGCGCGAGGCCCAGGTGCTCTATCAGCCGGTAGAGGTCGTCGGCGTGCTCCTCCGGCGTGTTGGTGGTGGCGCCAGTCAGGTGGCTGCGCTCGGAGCCGCGCGGGTCGTAGGTGACCACCGTACGGTCCTGGAAGTGGCCGGCCAACGTGACGAAGCCCGCCGCCCCCATGGGCGAGCCGATCAGGAGCAACGCCGGCGCGGTAGACGCAGGGTTGGTCCGCACGTCGTAGGTGATGACGGCGCGATCCGTGTTCAGGGTGCCTGTGACCGGTTGTCCGGTGCTGCTCATCCGTGTACCCCTGAGTCGTCTGCGAGTACGGCTTCGATCTGACCGAGCGCGGCGACCATGCCCTCTTCCATGCCCATGGCTAGCACGGTGTTCATGGCGTCGATGCTCGGGAACTTGGTGACTATGACCATGCGTGAGACCCCGCTGCCCACCTCGTCGATGGTCACCTTCATCCTCATGCTGGGCATGTCTGTGTTGTCGGTGCCGTCTGGGTTAGCGAAACCGTCACGCAGCGAGATGGAGCGGGGCGGGTCGGCCGCGTCTATCAGCCAGTAGCCGCCGGCCCTCTCGCCTTCTGGCCCCGTCATGTAGTACTCGACCCGACCACCCGGCCGCAGGTCATGAACCGGGAACGTGGCGGGCCAGGTGGGAGGACCCCACCACCGCTCTAGCTTTCGTGGGTCTGCCCATAGCTGCCACACGCGTTCGGGCGAGGCCTCGAACTTGCACGTGATCTCCATGGTCAGGCGTTCAGGGTCTTTGTGCACGGCGGTAACGCTCATCGCTCTTCCTCCTTATGGCTCGTCCAGCACGTCGGTCATGCGGTCTACCCTGCCGCGCCACAACTCCTCGAACTGATCCAGCAGGCGCTGCGCAGCGCGCACCTGCTCGAGGTTGGTGCTTACCACCAGGCGCCGCCCTTCGCGACGCTTGGTCACCAGGCCGGCCCGCTCGAGAACCGCCACGTGCTTCTGCACGGCGGCGAAGCTCATCGAGTAATGGCTGGCCAGCTCTGCCACGCCCTCCTCACCTGCCATGGCTCTAGTCAGGATGCTGCGCCTGGTCTGGTCGGCCAGCGCAGAGAACACACGGTCGGCTTCCGAGGGTCGAAGCATTGATACAACCTAATGGTTGTATGGCGATTAGTCAAGCGCCGCTGACCTTGCAGGGGAGCGAGGCGCTGGTGAGCCGGCGTCTTCAAGATGCCGGCCTCAGGCACGACCTGCTGCCCTCCCTACCGGGCTCGTGCTGTCCCCAAGACATTTGCAGGTGCTCGTGGCCGCGCTCGAGCGCCCAGGCGATCTCTCTACCGCACTCGTGCTGTCCCCAAGACATTTGCCCTACCGGGGCGCCAGTAGCATCGATCATTGTGAGGTCCTACTGACATGTGCTCCAGGAACAACAGAATCGCTGTCCAGGCCGCCATCGCCCTCGTCCTCGGCGCCGGCATCTTCCTGTCGGGCTACCTGCTCGGCCGTTCGGGCGCACAGCAGGTTCAGGCCGCAGCGCCGCGCGTCACGAGCGGCCCCTTGGGTGAGCAGTCCCGGCGCGCGGCCAACGACCCGTTGGCGCTGGGCTCGACCGACGCACCGATCGTGATGGTGGTGTTCTCCGACTATCGCTGCCCGTTCTGCGGTCGCTACAGCCGCGTCAGCGAGCCAGAGCTCGTCGAGCGCTTCGTCAACACCGGCCAGATGCGCATAGAGTGGCGCGACCTGCCCCTGTTCGGCGACGCCTCGGTTCTCGCGGCCCGCGCCGGGCGGGCCGCGGCCGAGCAGGGGCTGTTCTGGGAGTTCAACCAGACCGTCTTCGCCAACGCGCCCGAGGCGGGCCATCACGACCTGACGCCGGAGCGCCTGCTGAGCTTCGCGCGCCAAGTAGGCGTGCCAGACATCGCGCGCTTCGAGGCCGACATGCTGAGCGACAAGTACGACGCCGCTATCGCCATCGACGCTATGCAGGCCCAGGCGCTCAACCTGTCGGGCACGCCGTCGTTCATCATCGACGGCCACCCGGTCGTAGGCGCGCAGCCGACGCAGATGTTCACCACCGTCATCCACCAGGCGCTGGCCTCGAAGCGTTAACCAGTGGTTGAGGGCACCCAAGTGAAGCGTGGAGCCCGTGGCGACCGCGAGCGCGCACCGGCAGCGGGCGAGACCAGATGATCGACATAGGCCTGGCAGGCGCGTTCCTAGGCGGGCTGTTCGCGCTCGTGAGCCCCTGCTCAGCGCTACTGCTTCCCAGCTTCTTCGCCTACGCGTTCGACGGCTGGGGCCGGCTCGTGGGCCGCACGGCTCTCTTCTACGCCGGCCTGGCCGCCGTGCTCATCCCGCTCGGCGCCGGCGTCGGGGCGATGGGCTCGCTGGTGACGCAGCACCGTGGCACGGTCACGCTGGTGGGCGGGCTGCTGCTCATCCTCTTCGGCGCGCTCACAGTGCTGGGGCGCGGGTTCTCGTTCATCCCGTCAAGCCAGGCCGGCAGGGTCATGGGCGCCGGCGGGGCGCTCTCGGTCGTTGCCCTCGGAGCCGTCTACGGCCTGGCGGGTTTCTGCTCGGGTCCGCTGTTGGGTGCAGTACTGACGTTCGCAGTAGCCGGGGGCGACCCCGTGTACGGCGGCATCCTCATGGCGTTCTACGCGCTCGGCATGGCGGTACCGCTCTTCCTCATGGCGCTCGTCTGGGACCGCCTAGAGCTAGGCAAGCGCCGGTGGCTGCGCGGCAGGGAGCTTAGGCTCGGACCGCTGCACACACACTCGACCTCTCTCATCTCTGGCCTCGTGTTCATAGGCCTGGGCCTGCTCTTCCTGCTCACGGACGGCACAGCCAACATCGGCGGCCTCGTCGGGGTCGATGCGCAGTTCCGGCTGCAGGAGTGGGGGTCGACAGCCGCTGCACGCGTTCCGGACTTCGTCCTGCCCATGCTGCTGGTCGCGGCCGCAACCGCCCTCCTATGGCGGCAAGGCGGGCGCAGCCGGTAACGCCCCCGGCAGGCGACGCTCCCAACGCCATCACGCCTAGCCGAGGCCACACTAAGGCCCGAGCAACCAGTAACACCAACTGCTGATGGCATAGCCAACCCGCTGCAGGCTAGACTCCGCCCATGCGCCTAGGCCTCAAAGCAGCCCTCCTGACCATCATCCCCCTCGTGCTAATGACGGCCATCGGCGTCGCCCTGCTGGCCCAGGGCAAGGCCGATGACGGGCGCTCGACCCTCGCGGTGGGCGTGATAGTCGCGGCGGTCTCTGGCGCCACCACCATCTACTCGGTGAACAGGTGGAGCTTCCGGCGGCAGTCGCTCGTACACTTGGCCGTTATGGCCGTGACCGTGCTGCCGGCACTCCTGTTGTCTGGCTGGTTCCCGCTGCATACGTTCTGGAACTACCTCGCCGTCATCGGGGTGTTCCTGCTGGTCGGCCTGGTCATCTGGACGCTCATGTCGCTCGTGTTCATGAGACAGATACGCGCCAGGCGCGACGCCTGACCACCGTCCCGTACGGCTCACGCCGGCCACGGCGACTGCCGCGCGCGTTCCTCCGGGCCCGCCGCACCAACGCTAGGCCCGGCTAGGCCGACCGGTCTTGACGCCGGGCGCGGCGCCAACTATCATCGCCAGAATGCTTAACCACGTTCCCAGTGCGCACCTTCATCGGCATCACCATCACCTGCACGGGTCGTGGAGGCTCTGGCATTGATGCCAACCTAAGCTAGCTAGCAACCACAGCGGCCCGTCCAGCACCGGATGGGCCGCTTGCTTTTGGTCCATCCGCCGACCCCCAGCCAAGAGCAACCCGCCCGGCAGGAGCCAGGCGAAACCCCACCACCACGCGGCCCAGGCCGAGACCGGCCGGGCGCATGCCGACGAGAGCGGAAGGACACATGATCCGAATAGCACTACCTAACAAGGGCCGGTTGTCAGACGGCGCACGAAGGCTGCTGGAGCGCGCAGGCATGGACTTCAGGTTCAGAGGGGACCGCGCTCTGCAGGCTTCCCTAGGCGACGACCGCACGGCCCTCTTCGTGCGGTCTACCGACATCGCCGAGTTCGTGGCCACGGGCGCGGCAGACCTGGGCGTAACGGGGCGCGACCTCGTACTGGAATCCGGCAGGGACGTCCAGACGCTCCTCGACCTGGGTTACGGCGAGTGCAGACTTGGCCTGGCCGTTCGCGCCGGCGACGCGGCCGAGTCAGTGGCCGACCTCAGCGATGGCGTGCGCGTAGCCACCACCTTCGTCAACCTCACCCGGCGTTTCTTCGAACGGAACGGCAAGCGCGTGGAGGTAGTGCCCATCTCGGGGGCGGCGGAGATCACGCCTATGCTGGGGGTGGCCGACGCCATAGTCGACGTGGTCGACACGGGCTCCACGCTGCGCACCAACGGCCTGAGGGAGATAGGGACCCTGCTGGAGTCATCCGCAGTCCTCATCGCCAGCCCTACGGCGCTGCAAGACCCGGCGCGTGCCCGCGGCATCGCAGAGTTCGCCGGCACCCTCGAGTCTGTGCTGCGCGCCAACGGCAAGCGCTACCTGATGGCCAACGTGCCACGCAGCGCACTCGCCGAGATACGCCGCATTCTGCCGGGCATCAATGGGCCCACCATCGTGAACGTGCTAGACGAGACCGAGATAGTGGCTGCGCACGCGGTCGTAGACCGGCGCGACCTGAACAGGGTGATAGCAGAGCTCAAGACGGTAGGCGCTGCCGGCATCCTCGTGACCCCCATCGAGAGGCTGATGCCATGAG
>JBIQNJ010000001.1:40540-94835 GCA_044462445.1 Truepera radiovictrix
GCAACGCCGACCACGCTGGAAGTGCCAGCAGAGGCGTGCGGAACCGCTCTCCAACAGCTAGACCCAGACCTTCGGGCCGCGCTCGAGGCCGCTGCAGCCAACATCCGCCAGTTCCACGAGGCGCAGCTGCCCACGGCACTGGAGATGGAGGTGCAGCCGGGCGTGAAGGTGGGGCGCAGGCCTGAACCCCTCGAACGGGTAGGCGTGTACGTTCCCGGCGGCAGGGCCAGCTATCCGAGCTCGGTGCTGATGGGGGTGCTGCCCGCCAAGGTGGCCGGGGTGAGCGAGGTGGTGGTCTGCACCCCTCCAGGCGCGGCCGGCCGGCCGGCCGACACGGTGCTGGCGGCGTGCGCTTTGGCCGGCGCAGACCGGGTGTTCGCCGTCGGGGGCGCCGGCGCCATCGCTGCGCTCGCCCTCGGCACGACGTCTGTGCCCCGCGTCAGCAAGGTGGTAGGTCCCGGCAACGCCTTCGTCACCGAAGCGAAGCGCCAGCTCAACGGCCTGGTAGCCATCGACTGTCCAGCCGGTCCGTCGGAGGTGCTGGTCGTGGCCGACGAAGCGGCAGACCCGAGGCTGGTGGCGCTGGAACTCGTGGCCCAAGCCGAGCACGACCCGCGCGCCGCAGCCGTCGTGGTGGGCGTGGGAGAGGCCGTGACCACCCGCGTGCTCGGCGCGCTCACCGCCCTTCTCGACCAAGCGCCTAGGAGCGAGATAGTGCGCGAGGCGCTGCGGCGCGCCGGCGCCGCGCTGACAGCGGGGACGCTCGAAGAGGCTCTCTGTTTCGCCAACGACTACGCGGCAGAGCACCTGCTGCTCATGGTGCGCCGGCCGCGCGAGGCGCTGCCGGCCGTGCGCAACGCCGGCAGCATCTTCCTGGGTCCCGGCAGCTCGGTGGTCTTCGGGGACTACGTGACGGGCGCGAACCACACCCTGCCCACGGCCGGGCTCGCCCGGGCGTACTCCGGCTTGAGCACCCTCGACTTCGTGCGCTTCTCCACCTATCAGGAGGTGAGCACACTGGCCGCTGCCGCGCTGGCGCCCGTCGCAGAGCGCCTGGCCAACTCCGAGGGGCTGTACGCCCACGCCGCTGCGGCAGCGGCACGAGCCCAGGCGCCGTCAGCGGAAGCCGCGAACCTGGACGCGCCTGCCGGCGGCACGGCGGTCGAGCAGGGGCACGAGACTGGCAGACTCGGCGCCGCAGCGAGCCCGGTGGGCGTCCGGCTGCGCCCCACCTACAGCGGCATAGAACTCTACGACCCGGGCCGCACCCGCATCGGGATAGACCTGTCTGACAACACCAACCTCTTCGACCCGCACCCGTCGGTGGCCCAAGCACTGCGCAACGTCAGGCACGAACAGGTGAGCCGCTACCCGGCCGTGTACGCCGACACGCTTAGAAGGGAGATCGCCCTTCTGCATGGCGTAGAACCGGAGAACGTGTCTACAGGCGGTGGTCTGGACGGGGTGATCGATGCAGCCGTCAGGGCGTTCTGCGAGCCGGGCGCCAGGGTCGCCCACCCGGACCCCACCTTCGGCATGGTGAGCCTGTTCGCGCAGATGAACGGCGTAGAGCCCGCCGCCGTGCCGCTGACCGATGAGCTCGACATAGACGTAGACGCCCTGGCAGCCACCGGCGCAGCGCTGACGTACGTATGCGACCCGAACAACCCCACGGGCAAGCCCGTCCCCGGCAGCACCCTGCAGAAGCTCATAGAGCGCGCCCCGGGTGTGGTGCTGGTGGACGAGGCCTACGCCGACTTCGGGGGCGGCGCGGCCCCCGGCGTAGGTGGCAGCCAGGGGTTCGACTACGTCGGCTCGCGCAACGCGCTGCAGCTACGCACGCTCTCCAAGGCGTACGGGCTGGCGGGCCTGCGCGTGGGCTACGCCATCGGCCCCGCGGTGCTGGTGCGCGAGATCGAGAAGTCGCGCGGCCCGTACAAGGTCACCGCGTCTGCCGAGGCGGCGGCCGTCGCGCTGCTGCGAACCGGCAAGGCGTGGGTGGCCGATGTCATCGAGCGCACGACCGCGAACCGTGAGCGGCTCATCGCAGAACTCGTGCTCAGAGGCCTGAACCCGCTGCCGTCTGCCGCCAACTTCGTGCTCGTGCCACTCAAGCCGGAAGGCTCCGGCGCCGAGAACCCGGCCAGGGCACTGGGCGCGGCGCTGCGGGTGCGAGGCGTGGCCGTGCGCGTGTTCGCCGACCTTCCGAAGCTAGGCCCCGCCATCCGCGTCACGATCGGACCGTGGAAGATGCTGGAGCGCTTCCTGGCCGAGCTCGATGCGGCGAGAAACAGCGTGACTGCAACAAGCCGTGACGGCGCCACGCCGGCCGCTCCGGCTAGGGTGGGGGCGCGCGGCGGCGCGGACGCAACCCGCCGAGGCGACGCATGAAGCTCCTCCCGGCGGTAGACATCCGTGGAGGACGCACGGTGCAGCTCGTCGGCGGCGTGCCGGGCAGCGAGAAGGTCAGCCTTCCCGACCCCGTGGCGACCGCCAAGGAGCTTCTGGGCCGCGGCTTCGACGAGCTGCATGTGGTCGACCTCGACGCGGCCCTGGGCAGCGGCTCCAACCTGAGCCTCATCTCTGACCTGATCCTGGATTGCGGCGTGCCCGTTCAGGTGGGCGGCGGGGTGCGCTCCTACGACGCCGCCGAGCAGCTCTTCGCGGCCGGCGCCGCGAGAGTGATCGTGGGCACCCGCGCCGTGCAGGACCCGGAGTGGCTGGAACTGCTGGCAGCGCGCTGGCCGCACAGGATCGTCGTCGCCTGCGACGTGAAGGGCCTGCAGGTCGTCACCAAGGGCTGGACTGAGACCACCGCGCTGACGGCGCCGGAGTTCCTGGCACGGCTGGCCGGAGTACCGCTGGCCGGAGTGCTGGTGACCGATGTCAGCCGCGAAGGCCAGCTTGCGGGCATCAACGGTCAGCTTTTCGCCCAGCTGGTGCGTTGCACGAGCCACCCGCTGCAGGCCGCCGGGGGGGTGACCACCGTAGAGGACATCCGCAGCCTCAACGAGGCGGGCGCCGCAGCAGCCGTGCTGGGCATGACCCTGTACGCGGGCACGCTGGACGTGAAGCAAGCAGCACGAGCAGCGAGGTCACAACCGCAACACCAGGCACAACCCGAACCCAGCCACCAGAATGTAAGGGAGACCCCATGACCAGACTCCTGCGCCAAACCACCGAGACGACCGTCCGCGTTACCCTAGACGCCTTCCCCACGAACGGCACCGGCCGTGTGGAGGTCAAGACCGACAGCCCCTTCCTGAGTCACATGCTCACCGCGCTGGGCCGCTACGCCGGCTTCGACCTGAAGGTGGAGGCGACAGGCGACCTGCCCCACCATCTGATCGAGGACGTGGGCATCACCCTGGGCACCGCGCTGCGCGACGAGATACCTGAAGCGTGCACCCGTTACGCCGACGCCACCGTGGTCATGGACGAGGCCGTGGTGCAGGTGGCGCTCGACCTGGTCGGGCGCTTCTATTACGAGGGGCCGGTGCCCAGCCGCCTGTACGACCACTTCCTGCGGTCGTTCGCCGAGAACGCCCGCATGACCCTCCACGTACGCGTGCTGCGCGGCACGGATCGCCACCACGTGATCGAGGCCGCCATGAAGGCGCTCGGCCTGGCCCTGGCCAAGGCCATAGCGCCGGGCACCACCGTGTTCAGCACCAAGGGCGCCGTGAAGCTGGAGCGTGAGGCGTGAGCGAGACCCCGTTGGCGACCCTGCTCGAGTTCGCAGTGGAGACCGCGTGGCGCGCCGGCCGCGTGACCATGCGCTACTTCCAGACGGACACGCCGGTCGACACCAAGAGCGACCTCTCGCCCGTGACCGCGGCCGACCGCGAGTCCGAGCAGCTCATACGCGAGGAGATAGAGCGGCGCTTCCCCGACCACGGCATCGTGGGCGAGGAGTTCGGCGAGCGCAGAGCTGGCACGGGCCGGCGCTGGATCATCGACCCCATCGACGGCACCAAGAGCTTCATCCGCGGCGTGCCCCTGTACGGCGTGATGCTGGCGCTGGAAGAGAACGACGAAGCGACCCTCGGTGTGCTCCACTTCCCGGCGCTGGCCGAGACGGTGTGGGCGGCGCGCGGGCACGGCTGCTGGTTCAACGGCAAGCGCGCCCGGGTGTCGGAGGTGGCCACCCTGAACGACGCGCTGGTATGCACCACCGACGCCGAGTTCTTGGAGCTCAAGGGGCAGGCGGCCGCCTGGAACAGGGTCCGCACCGCGGCGAAGCTGACCCGCACCTGGGGCGACTGCTACGGCTACGCCCTGGTGGCTACGGGTCGAGCGGAGGCGATGCTCGACCCGGAGCTGGCCATCTGGGACGCGGCCGCGCTGAAGCCGGTGGTAGAGGAAGCCGGTGGGGTGTTCACCGACTGGCACGGCAGCCGCACCCACCTGGGCGGCAGCGCAGTCGCCACCAACGCCGCGTTGGCCGGCGAGTTCCGGGCGCTCCTGGCGGGCGCCCAGGGAGCGCGCCATGCCAACTGACGGCGACCAGCACGTACCGACTGGCGCCGGCCAGCCGGCCGGTGGCAACCGCCTGGCAACCACCGCCGATGTAGCGCGCCTGGACTTCGAGAAGATGGGCGGCCTCGTGCCGCAAGTGGCCCAGGACGCTCACACCGGCGAGGTGCTCATGCTGGGCTACGCCAGCGAGGAGGCCGCTCAGAGGACGGTGGCAACGGGCGAGCTGTGGTTCTGGTCGCGCCAGCGCAGCCGGCTCTGGAAGAAGGGCGAAACGAGCGGCAACGTACTGACCCTGGTGGGGCTCTACACCGACTGCGACTCCGACGCCCTGCTGGCCTTGGTACTACCCAACGGACCCACCTGCCACACGGGTGCCTGGAGCTGCTTCCAGGCCAGGCCCACGGTGGCCGAGCTGGCGCACGTCATAGCCGAGAGGGCCCTAACGCCGGCGGCGGGCAGCTACACCTCCAAGCTCCTCCAAGACCAGAACCTCAGGCTCAAGAAGCTGGGCGAGGAGGCCGTGGAACTGGTGCTGGCCTGCACAGGCGGCGATGTGGAGCGCACGGCCAGCGAAGCCGCCGACCTGCTGTATCACGCCCTGGTGGCGTGCCAGGCCGCCGGCGTGCAGGCGACGGACGTGCTGGGGGCGCTGGCCCAGAGGCTGCCGCCACGCTGAAGCCGGATAACTGGCACAATGTCCGAGGTGATCAAGCCGCTCCCCGTGACCAGCAGCGAGTTCCGCGTAGAGAACGCGGCCACGTACGACACCAGGACGCCCCTCCGGTGGATCTTGTCGCACGTCACGCGCTACCCGTTCCTGCTGGTAGGGTTCGTGCTGAGCACCACGGCGTTCACCGTGCTCTCGGCTACCTTGCCCAGAGTTACTGGTCTGGCCTTCGATGCCGTGACGGGTCCCGAGGTGGCCCGCCGACTGATGGTGCTCTGCCTCATCCTGTTGAGCACAGTCGTACTGCGCGGCTTCTTCGACTTCCTCAACATCTACTGCATCGAGCGCCTGTCGCAGCGCTTCGAGCGCGACGCGCGCGCGGAGCTCACCACCAGCCTCCTGGGCAAGAGCCAGGCGTTCCACGACCGCCAGCGGGTGGGCGACGTCATGGCGCGCGCCGCCAACGACGTGCGTCAGCTGAACATGATGTTCAGCCCCGGCGTGCAGCTGATCCTCGACAGCTTCTTCAGCGTCATCACACCGCTCGTGTTCATAGCCACGATCTCGCCGCAGCTGCTGCTGATGCCCCTCCTGTTCGTGGCGTCGTTCGTCTGGGCGCTCAGGCGCTACTCCCGCAAGCTCGACCCGGTCTCCACCGCCATGCGGGCGGAGTTCGGCAACCTCAACGCGGGCCTTAACGAGACGGTCAGCGGCATCGAGCTCGTCAAGGCCGCGGCAGCCGAGCCGTTCGAGCGCCGCAAGTTCGCCCGCAACGCCCGCGCGTTCCGCGACCAGTTCGTGCAGCAGGGCGAGGTGCAGGCGCGCTATCTGCCCTACCTGTTCGTGGGCCTGACCTACGCCGCCACGTTCGGCCACGGGCTGCTGCTGCTTGGCCACAACGCCATCAGTGTGGGCGAGCTCATCGCCGTGCTCGGCCTGCTGGGCATGCTGCGCGGCCCGGCAGACCTGTCCATCTTCACGTTCTCACTGGTGCAGCTGGGTTTCGCTGGCGCGCGCCGCACGCTTGAGCTCATCAAGGCAGAGACAGAGCTGGATGAGAACCCTGACGGCTACGCGGGCGCCATGCAGGGTGACCTGAAGTTCACGAACGTCAGCTTCGCCTTCCCAGGCTCTGACGTCGCCACGCTCGAGAACGTGAGCTTCCACGCCCGGCCCGGCGAAACGATCGCCATAGTCGGCCAAACGGGCTCGGGCAAGAGCACCCTCACCAAGCTGGTCAACCGCACGTTCGACGTGGACGTCGGCTCGGTGGAAGTGGACGGCGTCAACGTGCGCCACTGGAACATGGAGGCGCTGAGGCAGCAGATAAGCGTCATCGAGCAGGAGGTGTTCCTGTTCAGCCGCTCCATTCGCGACAACATCGCCTTCGGCCTGCCGGGGGCCACGGAGGAGCAGGTGATCGAGGCGGCCAAGGCCGCGCAGGCGCACGACTTCATCATGTCGTTCCCGGCCGGCTACGACACGGTGATAGGCGAGCGCGGGGCCACCCTTTCGGGCGGCCAGCGGCAGCGTATCGCCATAGCCCGCGCCATCCTCACCGACCCGCGCATCCTCATCCTCGACGACGCCACCAGCGCCATCGACAGCGCCACCGAGGACGAGATCCAGAAGGCCATCAACCACGTGCTGGCCGGCAGGACGTCGCTGGTCATCACCCACCGCCTGTCACAGATAAGACGCGCCGACCGCATCATCATCATCGACAAGTCGAAGCTGGTGGCCGAGGGCACCCACGCGGAACTGCTGGCCAGCAACGACCTGTATAAGCGCATCTTCCAGAGGTTCAGCTGATGGGTTTCGTGATGGACGGCCTCAGCGGCGAGAAGTACGACCGCAGCTACGGCGACCGCGAACTGCTGAGGCGCATAATCGGCTACTTCCGCCCGCACCTGCCGCGCATGTTCTTCGTGGCCCTGCTGATCGTTGTGAACGCCGGCATGCTCGCTGCGCTGCCCGTGCTGACCAGCCGCGGCATCGACGCCGCCATCAGCGCGGGCGCCGCAGGCACCGAGGTGCTCACCAGCAACCTGTGGCTGCTGCTGCTCATGCTGGCGGCGGCCGGCATGGCGTGGACCTTCAACTTCCTGCGCCAGATCACCACGGCCCGGGTGGTGGGCGACGTCGTGCTTAAGCTACGCGAGGACGTGTTCGACAGCGCGGTGGAGCGTGACATGTCGTTCTACGACGAGCACTCCAGCGGCCGCGTGGTCAGCCGCATCACCTCCGACACGCACGACTTCTCCAACGTGGTCACCCTCACCCTGGGCCTGCTCAGCGAACTGCTGATCGTGGCCGTGGTGTTCGGCATCCTCTTCTCCATCAACGTGCGCCTGGCGCTCATCACCGTGGTCATAGCACCCATCGTCATTGCGGCGGCGCTGACGTTCAGGTTCATCGCGCGGCGCACCAGCCAGCTGGCCAAGCGCATCAAGGCCGAGGTGAACGCCAACATCCAGGAGTCCATCTCGGGCATCGGCGTGGCGAAGGCGTTCCGGCAGGAAGCGGCCCTGCACGCAGACTTCGAGCGCGTCAACGCCGAGGCGTACCGGCTGAGCCTGCGCCAGGGACTCGTGCTGCAGAGCATCTTCCCCGTGCTGGGCATCATCGCCGGCATCGGCACCGCCGTCGTGGTGTGGTACGGCGGCAACGCCGTGCTCTCCAACGTGGTCACGCGCGGCGAGTGGTTCCTCTTCGTCGAGAGCCTGGCGCTGTTCTGGTTCCCGCTCACCAGCATCGCCTCGTTCTGGAGCCAGTTCCAGGACGGCCTGGCCGCCAGCGAACGGGTGTTCGCGCTCATGGACACGGAGCCCCAGGTCATCCAGGAGGACTCGCAGCCCGTAGACAAGCTCGCGGGCCGGGTGGAGTTCCGGGGCGTGGACTTCTCCTACAAGCTCAACGAGCCGGTGCTGGTCGGGTTCGATCTCACCATCCCGGCCGGCCAGACCATCGCACTGGTGGGTCACACCGGCGCGGGCAAGTCGAGCCTGGGCAAGCTCATCGCCAGGTCTTACGAGTTCCAGCGCGGTGAGCTGCTGATAGACGGCCGCGACATCAGAACGTTCGACCTCACCAGCTACCGCCGGCACTTGGGGCTGGTGCAGCAGACGCCTTTCCTGTTCACCGGCACCATCCGCGACAACATCCGCTACGGCAGCGAGCACGCCACCGAGGAGCAGGTGGTGGCCGCCGCCAGGAGCGTGGCCGGCGGCGACTGGCTGGACTCCCTGCCCGCCGGGCTCGACACCGAGGTGTCTGAGGGCGGCCGCGGCATCAGCATGGGTCAGCGCCAACTCGTGGCGCTGGCGCGGGTGCTTCTGAAGGACCCGAGCATCGTGATCCTGGACGAGGCCACCGCCAGCATCGACCCGCTGACGGAGGCGCAGATACAGGAAGGCCTGGAGACCGTGCTGAGGGGCCGCACCTCCATCGTCATCGCCCACCGCCTCTCTACCGTGCGCTCCGCCGACCGCATAATCGTGCTCAGTCAGGGCACCATCATCGAGGAGGGCACGCACGACGAGCTGCTTGCCTCTGGCGGACACTACGCTGAGCTGTTCGACGCCTACTTCCGGCACCAGTCGGCCAGCTACGAGCCGCAGTAGAGGCGCCGCGGCCTCTAGCAGGGGCCGCGGCGCCAGCGGGGCTCCTGATTGCTGCTAGACCGAGAGCGCCTCTGGCGTCGCCAGCACGCTCTTGAACGCGTTCTCTACGATGTCGAGACCGCGCGCGAAGGTGTCGTGATCGATGGTCAGCGGCGCCAGCACCTTCACCACCTGCCCGCGCGAGCCCGAGGTCTCCAGTATCAGACCGTTCTCGAACGCTACGGCACAGATGTCGTCTGCCAGCTCCCCAGAACCCACGTCTATGCCGAGGAACATGCCGCGCCCCTTGATGTGCGAGCCGGGTACGGCGGACGAGATGCGTGTGAGGCGCGACAGCAGGTAAGCGCTGCGCTCTTCGATGCTCTTCTCGAAGGCGTCTGTTGCCCAGAACTTCTCGAGCGCCACGCGGCCCGTGACGAAGGCGTGGTTGTTGCCGCGGAACGTGCCGTTGTGCTCGGCTCGGCCGAACACGTCGTACTGCGGTCTCACCAGCACGGCCGCGAACGGCAGGCCGAAGCCGGAGAGCGACTTGGCCAGCGTCACGATGTCGGGTTGCACGCCCATCTGCTCGAACGAGAAGAACGTGCCGCAACGCCCGACGCCGGCCTGGATATCGTCGATGATGAGCAGGGCGCCGTGCTGCCTGGCGATCTCCGCCACGCGCCGCACCCAACCGGCAGAGGCTGGGTTGAGCCCACCCTCGCCCTGCACCGTCTCGAACAGGATGGCGGCGGGCGCCTCGATGCCGCTGGACGGCTCCGCCAGCATCTTGGCGAGCACCTCGGCGGTGTCGATGTCGGGCCCGAGTGAACCCTCGAACGGCATGCGGGTGATGCCGCCCAGCGGCTGCCCTGCGCCGCCCCGGTTGTAGAGGTTGCCCGTTGCCGCCAGCGCGCCGAGGGTGACCCCATGGAAGCCGGTGGTGAACGCGATGACGTTACTGCGGCCGGTGGCCTTGCGCGCCAGCTTGAGCGCGGCCTCTACCGCGTTGGCGCCCGTTGGTCCAGTGAACATCACGCGGTAGTCCAGGCCCCGCGGCTCAAGGATGAGCCGCTCGAAAGTGCTCAAGAAAGCCGACTTGGCGTTGGTGTGCATGTCTAGCCCGTGCGCCACGCCGTCGCCCAGGATGTGCTCCACCAGGGCTGCCTTCATGTCAGGGTCGTTGTGCCCATAGTTGAGCGAGGAGCAGCCCGCCAGGAAGTCGATGTACTCCCGACCGGCCGCGTCGGTGAGAACCGCGCCGCTGGCCCTGACGAAGACCGTAGGGAAGCTGCGGCAGTAGCTGCGCACTGCAGACTCGCGGCGCTCGTAGACGGACGTGTCGATCAGCTGTTCGCTTGGCATGGTTACTTCCAGCTTAGCCCAGGCGCCACATGCTTCAGCACGGCCTCGATAGCGTGCGCACAGTAGTCGACACCTAGCTGGTTGGGCACGGTCAGCAGCAGCGTGTCGGCCTCGGCGATGGCCTCGTCCTCCGCCAACTGCCCTATCAGCACGTCGGGTTCTGCAGCGTAACTGCGCCCGAAGATGGCGCGGGTCTGCTCGTCTATGTAACCCAGCTGGTCGGCGTCGTTGCGCTCGTGGCCGAAGTAGGCGCGGTCGCGGTCGTCGACCAGCGGGAAGATACTGCGGCTCACCGACACACGCGGCTGGCCGTCGTGCCCGGCCTCGCGCCACGCCTCCTTGAAGGCACGTATCTGCTCCGCCTGCTGCACGTGGAACGGCTGGCCCGTCTCGTCGAACACCAGCGTGGAGCTCTGCAGGTTCATGCCCAGCTTGGCCGCCCATACGGCGGTCGATTTCGAGCCGGCGCCCCACCAGATGCGCCGGCGCAGGCCTTCGGAGTACGGCTCGAGGCGCAGCAGGCCCGGTGGGTTGGCGAACATGGGCCGCGGGTTGGGCTGCGCGAAGCCCTCTCCCCGGATGACGTCCAGGAACACCTCGGCGTGGCGCCTGGCCATGGCAGCGTCGTCCTCCCCCTCGGCCGGCTCGTAGCCGAAGTAGCGCCACCCGTCGATCACCTGTTCCGGTGAGCCGCGGCTGATGCCAAGCTGTAACCGCCCGCCCGCTATGAGGTCTGCCGCGCCAGCGTCCTCGGCCATGTACAGGGGGTTCTCGTAGCGCATGTCGATGACCGCAGTACCGATCTCTATGCGCTTGGTCCTGGCACCTATGGCGGCCAGCAGGGGGAACGGCGAACCGAGCTGCCGTGCGAAGTGGTGCACGCGGAAGTAGGCGCCGTCGGCGCCGAGCTCCTCCGCAGCGACGGCCAGGTCTAGCGACTGCAGCAGCGCGTCTGAGGCCGAACGCGTATGCGAATGGGGTGAGGGGTTCCAGTGGCCGAACGAGAGGAAGCCGATGCGCTTGGTCATGTAGGCAGAGTGTGGCACGCCCGGCCGCCTGCTCCATGTTCACGGCGCTTGACATGGGTTCACTTCTATGGTTCATTAGTTGAGTAATGAACCCATGTACCTCATCCATCGCTGGCCTTTCCGGCTCAGGAGCCTGAGCAGTGTTCGACGGCAAAGAGCCCATCTATGTGCAGATCGCTGACCAGATCCGGCAAGACATCGTCGAGGGCAACCTCCTCGAGGAAGAGCAGGTCATGTCTACCACCCAGTACGCCACCACGTTCCGGATAAACCCAGCCACCGCCGCCAAGGCGTTCACCCAGCTCATCGACGAGGGCGTGCTCTACCAGAAGCGCGGTCTGGGCACGTTCGTGACCACAGGTGCACGCGAGATGCTCAAGGCCGTGCGCCGCGAGCGGTATTTCACCCAGGTACTCCAGCCAGCGCTGGACGAGGCTACCCGCATAGGCATAACGACTCAGGCTATACAGCAGTACTTGGAGAGTTCCACCCAAGGCAGCGAGAACTCAGCGGTACCGAACATAGGAGACCGGCGATGACAAGCATAGGAGTACAGCTTGACTCCCTGACCGTTCGTTATGGGCGGACCACCGCGCTGCAGAGCGTGACGGCAGGCATCTTGCCGGACACCATAACTGGCCTGTTAGGACGTAACGGCAGCGGTAAGAGTACGTTGCTGGCGACCATAGCTGCGTTCCGCCGCCCGACCTCAGGTCGGGTAACGCTCAACGGTGTAGACCCGTATGAGAACTCGGGCCTCATGGCAGCCACCTGCCTCGTGCGCGAGTCTGGCGACTTCGGAGAGCTGAACACCTCCGAGGTGCTGGGCGTGGCGGCCGCTGTGCGTCCGACCTTCAGTCGCAAGCTGGCCGAGCGTCTGCTCGACCGCTTCGGCGTACCCAAGCGCAGATCGGTAGAGAAGCTGTCGCGCGGGCAACGCTCTGCGTTGGGCGCCGCCATCGGCCTGGCGGGCAGAGCGCCCCTGACGCTCTTCGACGAGGTGTACCTGGGCATGGACGCGCCTACGCGCTACGCCTTCTACGAGGAACTGCTGGCGGACTACGCGGCCAACCCCCGCACCATCGTCATATCCAGCCACCTGATAGAGGAAGTGGAGCGCCTCTTCGAGCACGTCCTGGTGCTGGACGCCGGCAGGCTGCTACTGGCCGAGCCCGCCGACGATCTGCGACAGCGTGGTGTGCGCGTGGTGGGCAACCGGGCGGCCGTCGAGGAGTTCGCCGCACCCTACACGGTCATCAGCACGAGCCACTTGGGCCGGACCATGGCTGCCACCCTGTACGGCGACATGACCTCCGAAGCCAAGCTGCGCGCCGCCGCGACGGGCCTGGAACTGGAGCACGTGAGCATCCAGGACCTGTTCGTGCACCTGACTAAGACCGCGGGCCCCCAAGCCGGCTGGTCCGCGCCCGAGGAAGAGAAGGAGCTGGCATGATGACGACCTCCGCCCACGGCATCGCTCCCGCATCCGGCGTGGCCGCACCCGTCATGAGGACAGCGCGCTGGCTGTCCCGGCGGCTGATGGTCACGTTCGCGTGGTTCGCCGGGTTGGTGGCCCTGGTGGCGGCGGTGGTCGCGCCGCCCGTCATCTCCCGCTATCAGCTCGACATCGGCTTCAGCGTCTGGGAGATCTTCTCTGGCAACGCGCCGGCCTGGTTCCTCTTCGCCACAGGCATCTCGTGCGTGCAGTACCTGCCGGTGCTGGTGGCGCAAGGCGTCACGCGCACTAACCACGCCCGCGCTACGATCCTGGCCCTGGCGCTGACCTCGCTCGCCCTGGTGGCGATGGTACTGCTAGGGTTCGCAGCGGAATCGCTCTTGTATAGCCGGCTGGGAATCACGCCCGAGCTTATAGGTGTTCACTCGTTCACCACACCGGCGCAGGCCCACCTGGTCATCCTGGAGTACTGGACACACGGCATGCTCTTCGCACTCGTGGGGCTTCTGACGGGCTACAGCTACTACCGGTTCCATGGGCTGGTGGCCACCGCCCTGCTGCCTATCACCACGATCATCCCGCTCGGCTTGGGCGTCAGCCTGCTGGCCATGGATACCAACACGCTCACGCACACGTGGGGCTGGGGTCCTCACGCCGCTACCACCATCGGTGTTGGGGTGCTGCTGCTGTTCGAAGCGGCTCTGGCGGTCTTGTGCACCAAGGTCGCGCACAGCCTGCCGATAAGGACGAAAGCCACCTGAACCGAGTCCCTAAGTGTGGGCGCGCCGAGTACAGCCGGCGCACCCACGCTTGCCTCGGCTCTGGCGGCGCTAGTTCGCTACGTACCCACCGTCTACGACGTACTCGGAACCCGTGACGAAGGACGAGTCGTCAGAAGCGAGGAAGAGGATGACGGCGGCGGCTTCCTGGGGGGTGCCGATGCGACCCATCGGGGTCACCGTGTTCAGAAGGGCACGGTCGGTATCGCCCAGGATCGGCGTCTCGATGAAGCCCGGGTGCACGGAGTTGACGCGCACCCCCTGTTTGGCCCAACCCAGCGCGATGCTCTTGGTGAGCGTGCGAACCGCGCCCTTGGCGGCGTGGTAGGCGGGGTTGGCGCCGAAACCACCGATGATGCCGAAGATAGAGCTGATGATGACCACGGAGCCGGTGCCGGAGGCTTTGAGGGCCTTGGCCGCCACCTGCGTGCCGAGGAACACCGAGGTCTGGGTGACCGCGATCACGCGCTCGTAGTCGGCCAGGCTGACCGTCTCCACGTCGCCCTGATCGGCGATGCCGGCGTTGTGCACCAGCACGTTGAGCTTGCCGTGTTCGCTCACGGTCTCGTCGACCACGCGCTTCCACTCGGCCTCGCTGGCCACGTCCAGATGCTTGTAACTGACCTTGTAGCCCTGCGCCGAGAGACGCTCGGCCGCAGCCTTGCCCTTGTCGTCCTGGATATCGGCGATAACGACGGCCCCACCCTCGGCAGCCATGCGCTCCACCGCAGCCAAGCCGATGCCGCTCGCCCCACCGGTGATGATCCCGACTTTGCCGTCGAATCGTGCCATGAGCTACCTCTTTCGGTGCGGGCTAGGAACGCCCGGCACGGATTGTCCCGGCCCGCGGAAACAAGCTACGCAGCGAGAAGTTTGGGGTTCGGAGCGCTACCCACATCCGCGCGCCGGGTTGATAACAGCTTAGGTCCGGCCGGAGCTAATTGAGAGGGTCGAAAGTACCGCCGAGCCGTGCGCGCCAAGCCCGCTCTGGCGCGCCGGCACATAGGCTCACGGCCCCCGACGAACCGTCGGGCGTAGCCGCTTCTCAGCGTTCAGAGAGCCACTCGCTTCAGGAAGCTACGCGGTTCAGAGAGCTACTCGGAACTACTCGGTCCAGTAGTTGAACATCCACCGCACACCGTAACGGTCGACCAGGCTGCCGAACAGCTCTGCCCAGTCGGTCTTCTCCAGTGCGTGAGCCTGGCGGCCGCCCACGACGAGCGCGTCGTACAGCCTGCGAGCCTCCTCGGGCGACTCGGGGTTCAGGTTTATCCAGGCGTTCGTTCCGGTCACGAAGTCGGCGACGGCGGTCGTGGGCACGTCGCTGCCCATGAGCACGAAGGTGGGCGTCAGCCGGATGGATACGTGGGCTACGCGGTTCATGTCGGTATCAGACTGACCGCCCGCCGAACCACCGAAGTCGGCGTAAGTGAGCAGGCTCTCCAACTCCTTGCCGAACACGGCGCGGTAGAACTCGAACGCTTCTCTGGCGTTGCCGGCGAAGTTGAGGTACACGTCTGCTGATCTCATGGACTCCTCCTCCATTGGGGTGTGGGAACGGATCGAAGACGGGTCTCTAGACTTTATAGTGCCCACGTGCCACAAGAAGAGTTAACCGTACCTGCGCAGGTCGCCCGTCGCTTCGTACTCGGCAAGCAGGGGCTGTGGCCCGGCAGGCGCTGGGCCGGTCCGGACGGTACGGAGCGGGCCATGCGCGCCGTGGAGCACCTGCAGCTTGACCCCCTCAACATCACCGCCCGGAGCCAAGATTTGATGCTGCACGCCCGGGTGGCGGATTACGAGCCCGAAGCGTGGCAGAGGAAGGCGTATGGCGAGCGCAAGTTCTTCGACTGGGGCGGCTGGCTGGCCGTCAGACCCATGGACGAGCTGCCGTACTTCAGGACCTACATGGCCGAGACGGCGCGCCACCCCTACTACGTCGAGTGGGTGAAGGCGCACGCCGAGGTACTGAACGAGATGCGCCAGGTGGTGCGTGAGGAGGGCCCGGTGTCGAACCGGGACTTCGAGATGAACGCCCGCAAACGGGTAGACAGCTACCGCGGGCGCAAAGACAGTTCCGTAGCGCTCTACTACCTCTGGAACACGGGTGAGGTCATGATCCATGACCGCAGCCGCTTCGAACGGAGCTACGACCTGACCGAGCGCATCGCGCCGTCCGAGCTCATCCAGGAAGCGCCTATCCATGAGGTCGAGCGCTTCATGATGCTCAAGAACGTGGCGTTCGCCGGCATCCGCGACAGCAGTGGTAGCTTCCCCATCCCAGGCGCCCAGAAGGTGGGGCCGGCCCGGGCGCTCCTGAACGAGCTGGCCACAGACGGCCTGGTGCTAGAGCTTCACGTGGAGGGCCAGAAGGGCAAACACTACATGTTGCCGGCCGATCTTCCGTTACTGGAAGACCTGCTGGCAGACCGCGTACCGGCAGCATGGGCGCCCTTGGGGCAGACCACCATGGACGCCGTCACCTTCCTCGCGCCGCTGGACCCGGTCTCGGCCCGCGGTCGCTCCAGCAAGCTGTTCGGCTTCGACTACGTGTGGGAGGTGTACAAGCCGCTGGAGAAACGCATCTGGGGCTATTACGTACTGCCCATCCTGTGGGGCGACCAGCTGGTGGCGCGCGCCGACCTGAAGCTGGACCGCGCCAGCAACACGCTGCAGGTGCTCGGGTTCTGGGTCGAGGATCCTGCAACCACAGCCGACGCCGACTTCGCGGCGGCGCTCGGGCGGGGGCTAGCGAACATGCGCCGGTTCCTCGGAGCGAAGAAGCTGGACCTGGCCGGCGTCAAGCCGGTGGCGCTCAGGAAAGAGGCGTTACGGGCGGCGAAGACCGGCTGACCGGTCGCATACGGTTAGGCCGTGAAGCTCGCGGGCTGTCACGGCGTCTTCGGCGCTCGTGCGGTCAAGCAGTGCCACGCGTGCGCTGCCCTCGGCCGCCGGACGCCTGCCGCGGCGTCTAGGGGTGGTGCTCATGCCTCAGCCCTCATGCCTCGATAGTGCCCCGCCGGCCGGTCGCACCGCTACTCGATCACTAACTTGAAGTCCTCCCCGATAGACCGCCCGGTCGCGCTCACGTAACCAGGGACGTCGGTCAATGCGCCGGGACCGGCGTGGGCGCCGACACTGATGCGGTAACCCGGCATCTGCACCCACTGGCCCAGGTTGGTGCTGCGGGAGCCGTTCGTGAGAGCGTAGTGCACCATGCCGTCGGTCCACACCTCGATGTGGCCGGTGGTGTCGGCAGGATGGCGGTAGACGCGCTTGAACTCGTCGTCGGTGCCGTACACCAGAGCCGCGGGCCTTATCTCGCGCGGGCCCTGGACCACGGGAGTGGCGGTGTCGATGGTGCGCCAGTGCTGGGCGAAGAACGCTGCGTACCGGTCGAACTGCTCCACAGTGAAGCGCTGCGGGTCGAGGTATATGACCACGTCCTTGACGCCGCTAGCGCCGCGCTGAGCGCCGTAAGCCTCCAGCGCCCGCGCGTCCAGCACGGCCACGCGCCGGCCGTCATAGATGCCCATGGAGTAAGGGACGTTAACCGTCGAAGCCTCATATGCCAGCGCCAGCTCCGGCAGGTTGCCGACCCGCAGCACAGGCGTGACGGAATGATCCAACGGGTTACGCGACGTGCGGGACACCAGCGTCACCTGCTCACCACCCAGCGTGCCGCTATACAAGCGGTCGTCAACGGTGCATGACACCAGTCCTAGGATGACTGCGATGAACGACACCAACCCTCCCGCGACTCGACGTGACATGCGGTCTGCCTCCGCTCTCAGGCCCTAATACTCGAGGAGACTAGCACGGTCTTGGCGTGTTCGGCGCCCTTCAACGGCGCGGAACACGGTGCATAATGCGCTATGACTCCCAACCCCGCAGTTGAACCTGACCGCACTGCGAGTCACGCGAAGCGGAGCGCCCCTTGGGCCGCGGCCGCGGTGGTTGCCTATGTAGCGATGATCGCCATGAACGCGCTGGCCAACATCCTGCCGTTGTTCGGTCGCAACACGGGTGAGGTGTCGGACCGCTACCCGAGCCTGTTCACACCCGCCGGCTACGCGTTCTCCATCTGGGGCGTCATCTACCTGCTGTTGGCGGCCTTCGTCGTCTACCAGGCGCTGCCCGCAGGGCGCGCTAACCACCGGCTGGTCCCGGTGCGACCGTTGTTCGTGTTCAGCGCCGTGTTCAACGCACTCTGGCTCGTGTCGTGGCATGCGCTCTGGATACCCGTGTCGCAAGCGTTCATGATCGCGCTGCTACTCTCGCTCATCGCCCTCTACGTTCGCGGCGAGTTGTGGCGCGGCTCCGCCACGACGGCCCAGCGCTGGTTGGTGGAGTTGCCGTTCTCCGTCTACCTGGGTTGGATCTCCGTGGCCACCATCGCCAACACAGCCATCTTCTTCATCGACCTAGGCCTGGACGGCGGTGCAGCCGCCCCCTTCCTCACGATGTTCGTGATCTTGGTGGCGACCCTTCTCGGCATCCTCGGCACCACCTCACGCCGCGACTGGGCGTTCGCCCTGGCCGTCGGCTGGGGTCTCGCGGGCGTCGCGGTGGCTCAATCTGGTGGTGTGCAGCGTGTGAGTACAGCCGCGCTCGTGTGTGCGGCCGTACTTGCTGTCGCTGCGGTGGTCGCCATGCTACGGGGTCGCAGCAGGGCCGGCTCGGTCCTCTCGGCGTAGCGCAGCCCCTGGGAACGCCTCCACGAACGCTTGCGCGGCGGCCGCCCTACTCTCCGAGCGCAAGCGCCAGCGCCGTGCCCAGGCGGAACGCCCCCTCTACCAGCTCCTCCGGCGTGTAATGACTGAACGACAGGCGCACATGATCGCCGAACGAGCCCGTGGGCGAGAAGGCGAAGCCGGGGGCCAGGTCGGCGCCGTTACCCCGCGCCAGCTCGCGCATGCGGGCGGCGTCGGCGCCCTCTACGCGCGCCCACACGAAGTACCCGCCCTCCGGCGGTCGGAAGTGGAAGCGTGGCGCATGCTCGCGCAACCCGCGCACGAGCGCCGCTGCCCGCTCCCGGTGAACGGAGCGCAGCCAGTGCAGGTGCTGGCTGAGCTCGCCGTTCTCGAGCAGCTGCCCGACCAGGGCGCCGACGAACGGGTTCAGGCCGCCACCACTGCGCAGGAAGCCGCTGGCCGCGATGCGTTTGAGGATAGGCTCGGGCCCAGCCAGCCACCCCAGCCTCAGACCAGGGGCAAGCGTCTTCGAGAACGAGTTTATGGACAGCACATGGGGTCTATCGGGACCCGCCATGGTGGGGGGCGGGGCGCCATGGAACGGCAGGAAGCGGTAAGCCTCGTCTGCCACCACCAGCGTGCCCGTGCCGGCCGTCATATCGACGACCTGCTGCATGCGCTCAGCGGTTAGCGTCACCCCGGTAGGGTTGGCGAAGCTAGGGACCAGGTACAGCAGAGCAGGCGAGTGCTGCCTCAGCGCCTCCGCCAAGGCGTCAGGTGCGGGTCCGCTCTCGTCGCACGCCACCCCCTTCACCTCGAGAGCATGGTCCTTGAACACCTCAAGCGCCAGGAAGTAGGTGGGCTCGGCCACCAGCACGGTCTCGCCCGGGCGCGTGTAGAGGGTGCAGATTATGTCGAGGGCCTGTGAGGCACCAGCCGTGACGAACAGCTGATCTGCAGCGGTGGCCACGCCGGTCTCGGCCTCGATAAAGCCGGCCAGAAGCTCGCGAAAGTCCTCCTGCCCCTCTTCAAGTCCGTAATGGAGGAACGAGGCGTCTGCTGCAGCCAGCCGCATGTCTGCCGCGCGCCGCAGCAACACCAACGGCAGGAGATCATCTGACGGGTGCCCCGGGCCCAGGTCGATGACGCCCGGCTGCCAGGCAGCCCTGATCTTCGAGGTGCCAGATGACTTTGGGTCCACTGACGACTAGCTTAGCCCGCCAGCACGGCGCGCAGACCCTGTGTAGCCGAGCACGCCGCCCCACGGCCATGTCCGCGCCGCCAACACCCCGCTTCTACTCTGTGTCATCGAGGGGGCTGGTGCACTGGGGGTCGTCAGGGAAATCGGTCCGGCCGTCGCCGTCGTTATCTACGCCGTCGTTGCACTCGGGCGTGCCGCTGCCACCGCCCGGACCCATCTGTGCGGTGAGGGGAAAGAATACGTTGTAAAGAGTGGCACCGTACTCAGCGCTCGGCGCCAGCGCCACCTGCACGAACGCTGTCGTAAGGCCACTCAGGTACGCCGTCTGGACGGTGACGTTGGCAGTGTAGTCACCGAAGCGCACGATGCGGGCCGAGACGTCGAGTGCGAACGCGCCAGGCGGGCTGTCGGCGCTGCATACAACGTCGAGCGCGGCCCCTGGGGCCATATCGGCGTAGAACGCGTTCACCACGCTCTGAACGACCTGCGCAGAGGAGAAGGTTCCCACCACCGTCTCGTTGCGCCTGTGCCATAGCGCGTGACCGTCCTGGCGGAAGAGGTGCAGACCCGTCTGTTGGATAGAGGGATCGACCAGCACGTTCGCTGCCCAGCCAGCCGGGTATATGACGCTATATAGGGGTTGCACCGGGTTCGTCACAGAACCGCCGATAGCGAATGGAACCTGCCTTATAGTCTCGGGATAATCGGCGCGCAGAACGCCGTTCATGTAATCCCAGTAGAGGGCCGCGAGACCGCTGATGCTGCCGCATGAGTTCGAGCGGGCGCTGGCGAAACGGTCCGGGCGAGGCCCGGCGCCGCCCGCACCGCACGCCGTTAGCAACATGACACCGACGAGTAGGGCAACAAACGTACTTGCTCTCACGCACAACCTCCAGGACAGCGTTAGGGTCGCCGCCGCCTTCGGTTGCGATGCTAGAGCACGACCGCTTAACTAGCGATTAATACGGTGTTGGCGGGCGCCTGCCAGCTCAGCCGGCTGCTCGCGCAAGCTCAGCCACTGCAGCCGTTGCTCCGCCCTTCACGTACGACAGGTCGCTACCAGCGGTCACGAACCTGAAGCCCAGCTCCAGCATTCGCTTGGCGTAGCTCGTGGAGTTCGTGTACACGCCTGTCGGCACGCCGCGCGCAGCGCAGGTGCTCACGATCTGCGTCAGCGCCTCGTACACCACCCCGTCAGTCCATTCGGGGCCGATGGGTTGGCCAAGCGACTGGCTGAGGTCTGACGGTCCCACGAATATCGCGTCGATACCGGGAACGTCCAGGATGCTGCTCAGGTTCTGCAACCCGAGCTTCGTCTCTATCATCGGGATGGCCATGACCATCTCGTTGGCGTAGGTGTAGTAGTCGGCGCCGCCCCTGATGCCGGCTCGCACAGGACCGTAGCTGCGGCCGCCGAGCGGCGGGTAGCGGCACGCCGCCACGAAGGCCGCCGCAGCCTCGGGTGTGTCGATGAGCGGGCAGATGATGCCTTGGGCACCGAAGTCCAGCGCCTTCATGACGTCCGGTGGGTGGTTCCACGGTACTCGCACCAGCGGCACCGCATCGGTCGCGGCGATAGCCTGAAGCGCGGGCAAGAGGTTGCCGGCGTGCAGGTCGCCATGCTGCATGTCTAGCGTCACGGACTCGAAACCGGCGTTGGCGACGACCTCGACGACCAAGGGGTTGCCGCTGGTGACCCAACCGTTGACGAACTTTCCGCCGGATGCTAGACGCTCGCGAAGCTTGTTCCGTTGCATACACCCAAGAGTACGTCAGTTACGCCGTGCCATCACCCTTCCGACTCGGGGTACTTCACGGCGTTCTTGACCATCTTGGTCCGTACGGCGTCCAGCACGTCTACGTCGAGCCGGTTGGCCAGCTGCAGAAGGTAGATCTGAACGTCGGCCAGCTCGTCGGCTACGGCAGCCTTCGCCGCCGCGTCCAGGTCGTCTGACTGCTCAGCGCTGAGCCACTGGAAGTGCTCCATCAGCTCGGCCACCTCCACAGACAGGGCCATGACCAGGTTCTTGGGGGTGTGGAAGCGCTCCCAGTCGCGGGCCCTGACGAAGGCACGGAGGTCGGCGTTCAGTTGAGAGATATCGTCGGGCATGGCCCGGTGAGTATAGCTAAGCGACGCGGTGGTGCCACAGCGACCTGCGCCCTTGGCCGAGTTCCCAGCCAAGGTGCAGCGGACATGCGGCCCGCCAATCACGCGCGCCCGCCAGGCTTCGGTGCATGATGGTCAACATGACCGCTAGCGAAGCCCTAACCAAGCTGGAGTCGTTGGGCAACGAAAGCGTCCGCGCCCGCAACATCAAACGCGGCGCCGGTTCGCTGCCCCAGTTCGGCGTGCAGATGGGTGATATCCGCAAGGTGGCCAAGGAGATCGGCGCTAACCATGAGCTCGCGCTGGAGCTATGGGACACGGGCATCATCGAGGCCAGGCTGCTGGCGCTGCTCTTGGTGAAGCCCAAGCGGCTGGCGCGCGCGCAGCTGGACGCAATGGTGAGAGACGCCGGCTTCGTTCAGGTGTTCGACTGGCTGGACGCTTACGTCGTGCGCAAGCACCCTGAAAAGGAGTCGTTGCGCCAGGGGTGGATGAAGGACGAGAACCCGTGGGCGCTGCGCGCAGGCTGGAGCCTAACCGCCGAGCGCGTGGGCAAGCAGCCCGAGGGGCTGGACCTGAGCGGGCTGCTCGACCGCATCGAGGACGAGCTGGTTGACGCCGCGCCCGAAGCCCAGTGGACCATGAACAACTGCCTGGCCGGCATAGGCATACATCACGCACAGCTGCGCCCTCGGGCACTCGCCATCGGCGAGAAGCTGGGCGTCTACCGCGACTACCCCACCCCCAAAGGCTGCACCTCGCCCTTCGCACCCATCTGGATAAACGAGATGGTGCGGCGCAGCGAGCTGACCTCGTAGCCGCATGAGCGAAGTCGCCGGGGGTCACTACAGGCGACCGGGTTCCTAGGTGCGCAGACTCTCCTACCTGTATCTCAAGTTTTCTGACACGGTCGACCGCGCCGTCAATGCCCAGGCCCACACCCTCGCGGGGGCACTGACCAAGGCGGGCGTCGCGAGAGGCATCACGGACGTGGTGCCGGGCTACTCATCGCTGCTCATCGAGTTCGACACCGCGCTTATGACCAGTCTCCGGGTTCAGGCTCTGGTCGAGGAGGCCCTCAACTCACCGACCGTGAGCCACAACGACGAACAGCCCATACAGGTCGGTGTGGTCTACGGCGGGCCCGACCTGCACTCGTTGGCACAGGCAACAGACCTGTCTGCGGATGAGGTCATAAAGCGGCACTCGGCCGTTACGTATCACGCCTACGCCGCCGGCTTCACGCCGGGGTTCGTGTACCTGGGGGAGGTAGATCCTGCCATCCGCCATCCACGCCGCGCCCGGCCGCGAGCCGTGGTGCCAGCCGGATCCGTCGGTATCGCCGACAGCCAGACTGGTGTCTATCCCCTCACCTCCCCAGGTGGTTGGAACATCATCGGCCGCGCAACCGTGTCGGTCTACGACCCAAGGCGTCCACAGCCGTCCCTCATCCGGGCCGGTAGCAGCGTGAGGTTCGTAGCCCTACCGTCCGGTGCACCACCGTCAGAAGCGCGACCTATCGACTTGCTGCCGACCGAACCCGTTCACCCGCTGCTGACAGTGCGTAAGGCAGGGCTGCTCGACCTGCTAGTGGACGAGGGCCGCTTCAACGTCGGACATATCGGCTTCGCGCGCTCAGGTGCGCTTGATCCCGTCTCTGCGCAGATAGCCAGGGGCCTGGTAGCGAACCGACCCTACGACCCCGTGCTGGAGATGAACATGCTGGGTCCGACGCTAGAGACTGTCGCCGGCTGCGTAGTCGCGTTCGCCGGGGCCGGCGTGGCCATGCACATAGACGGGGAGCCCGCGGCACCCTATACCTCAACGTACCTGAGGGCTGGTCAACTGCTCACCTTCCCGCACGCCGCCTACGGCTGCCGCGGCTACTTGGCCGTGGCAGGGGGCTTCGAGAGCGATACGTACATGGGCTCAGCCTCAGTTGACGCGCGTGGGCTGATCGGCAGGCCGTTGCGAGAGGGCGACGTTCTCGGGAGGCGGCGGCGGCAGAACGTGCTCCCAGGCTTCTACTTCAGACCGCATAGCTGGAACGAGGGCGCAGAACAGCGCGGCAAACGAGCCGTCATCAGGCTACGGCTGCTCCCCGGCCCTCAGTTCGAACCTGAGCTGCTAGCCGAGCTGACCGCCAGACCGCTACGCATCGAGCACTCGGACAGGATGGGCGTGCGCCTAGAGACGACGGCTGCACGAGGAGGAGGCGTGCTGTCCGAGGGCAACCCCCTCGGCGCCGTGCAGCTGACGGCCGGCGGCGAGCCGCTGATCCTGCTGAACGACCGGGGCACCATGGGCGGCTACACGAAGCCCGCGGTGGTCCACCCCCGCGACCTTCCGCTCCTAGCACAGGCCCGCGACGGAACGTACGTCCAGCTCGTAGCCGGCACCCGTTAGCCTGACCGAGAAAGCTACGGACAGAGCATCAGTAGGGGGCAACCTTCACGCCGGCGGCCTCCAGGCTGGCACGAACGTGCCGGGCTATCTCGACGGCGCCAAGGGTGTCACCATGTACGCATACGGAGTGAGCGATCAGCGGTATGGGCGGGCCGTCCACGACCGGCATGAGCCCTGTGCGAGCGAACTCCACCAGCCTGTCGGCTATCTGCTCCGGAGCGTGGAGCACCGCACCCAGCACCGATCGCGGCACCAGGCGTCCGCTGCTGAGATAGGCCCGATCGGCGTATATCTCCGAGTTAACGACTACCCCAGCCCGCCCGGCGGCAGTCTCGAGCTCCGTGCCGGAGATGGCGAGAAGCGACAGCTCGCCGGGCAACACGGCCACGGCGCCGACGATGGCCGCGGCCACGTCGGCATTGTCCGCAGCCAGGTTGGCCAGCGCGCCGTGCGGCTTCACGTAGCGCACCTGTGCGCCGGCCATGGCAGCTACGGCCTGGAGGGCGCCCACCTGCGCGGCCACCATGCGGCCGATCTCGTCGGTGGTCATAGGGATCACGCGCCTCCCGAAACCCTCTCGGTCGGGATAACCGGGATGAGCCCCCACAACCACGCCGTGCTCGACGGCCAGCCGCAAGGTGCGGTACATGGTCTCCGGATCGCCCGCGTGCCCACCGCAGGCCACGTTCGCAGAGGTCACCACCTCCAGCATGGCCTCGTCGCTGCCCATGCTCCAGGGGCCGAAGCCCTCACCCAGGTCGGAGTTGAGATCTATGGTCATGAGCTTCATGCCACGGCCTCGCCGGCGAGCGCTGCGGCACCTACGAGCCCGGCGTCGGCACCGAGCTGCGCCCCCGCTACCTCTACGCCGGCGGCCGGCACCGCCTCCGCCAACCCACGCCGCAAGGCCTCTCGGAAGTACGGGTTGAGCCCTACACCGCCGCCGAGCACCACCAGCTCCGGGTCGGCCAGCAGCCTCACATCAGCCAGCGCACGCGCCAGGGCGTCTACTCCGTCTCGCACCAGCGCCGAGGCCCATGCCGCCCCGCCCTGCGCGAGCTCTATGACCCGCCTCGCGTCCATGCCCACGTGCCCGGCCTCGGCGGCACGGCGTGCCAACGCGGTGCCCGACGCCAACCGCTCGACCTCGCCGCCATGCATATGGCCGACGTGGCCGGCGACGCCGGTGGCCCCGGACCACAGCCGCCCACCCAGCACCAGACCGCCGCCCACGCCGGTGGAGACCGTCACGAACAGCATCGAGCTGCGCCCAGCGCCGGCCCCGTGGCGCCACTCACCGTAGGCTGCGGCCTGGGCGTCGTTCACGGCCACCACGGGCAAAGCCAGGTTCTCGCTCAGGGTAGCCGCCAGCTCGAAGTCGTGCCAGCCAGGTAGCAGCTCGGGACTCATGGCGCGCACCCTGCCGTCCTGAACGACGCCGGCGCAGGCCACTCCGAGCGCCATGGGCTCGTCCTCGACCGAGCTGAGCACGGCGCGCGCGGCCGCGATGGCAACGCCCGCGACCGCCGCGGGCCCTGCCGAGGCAGGCGTGTCGTACCGGGTCCGCGAGACCACGCGAGCGCCGGCGACCAGTGCGGCCGCCACCTTGGTGCCACCGATGTCGATAGCCAGCACGGGAAGACCGCCGGACGCCACGCCTACATGCTCCGGTCGGCCACGACGCGGGCGGTGCGCTGCACCACCTCCTGCAGCTCCTCGTTGGCGGCCACCATCAGCCTGGCAAGCGCCTCAAGCACCAGAAGCTGCCCGATCTTGGCGAACACGTCACCACCCGTGAGGGGAGACTCAGGGGGGCTGGCGAACAGGCTACTATCGGCCACTTTGGCCAGCGGGCTCTTGAGCCTGTTCGTGACGGCCACCGTGAAGGCGCCTGCCTCCTTGGCCGCCGTGAGCGCATGCAGGGTGTCGAGCGTGGAGCCCGAGCTGGAGATGCCTATGGCCACAGAGTCAGCGCCCAGGTTCGAGGCGCTCATGGCGCCGAGGTGCATGTCTGTATGCGCCTGAACCGTAACGCCCAGCCGCAGGAACTTGTAGGCGAAGTACTGGGCCACGACGCCTGAAGCGCCGACACCGTAGACGTCGACCCGGTGCGCCGCGGCCAGGCGTTTCGCGACCGCGTCGAACGCCTCCTGGTCATAGAGATCGGCCGTCTCGAGCATGGCGGCGCTGGCGCCGGCCACCAGCTTGGCCATGAGCGCCCGCCCGCCCGCCGCCTGCTCCTCCACGGGCTCGGTGCGACCGCCGCCGCCGACAAGCTGCCTCGATCTGCCGTGCGGGTCCAGTTCGACGGCCAGGGTGAGCTTGAACTCCTGGAAGCCGGAGAAGCCCAGCTCCTGGCAGAAGCGGATGATGCTGCCCTCGCTCGCCCGCGTGGCCTCGGCCAGCTCGGTGACGCTGTGGTAGATGGTGGCGTCCGGGTTCTCCAGCACGTACTTGGCCACCCGGCGCTGCACGGGGCTCAGGTTGTCGTGCGCCGAGCGCAGCTGGGTGAGAAGGCGGGCCATTGGCGCAATATTACGACCTAAACGGTGCCTCAACCCGCGTGGCACATGGCACCTTGACGCGCATCCGGCACAGCCCCTAGCATGTGCGCAGGAGCTAAGCTCAATTTACACCGTGTAAAATGGAGCCACGCTCAATCAGTACGGTCCGCCCTTCATGCCGCCACAGGCGGCCGGGGTGGCGCGAGCGTAACGGAGGCTAGAGATGAAGACCGCGTTCGTAAAGAAGCTGCTCGCCACGCTGCTGCTCGCCTGCCTGGTGACCCTGGTCTCGGCTCAAGGCACAGAGTTCAACGTTGCTGCCGGTAAGCAAGTCAGCGCCAGCCGCGTGGCCGCAGACAGCTACCCTGACCCAGACGGCCTCAAGCTCACCGACGGCTCGTACCAGTTCTCCTGGGGCGACATGGTGGGCTGGGAGGGCGCTGACCCGATCGTCTTCACCATCGACCTGGGCAGCGTGCACGACTACGTAAGCTACGTGGCCCTCAAGGTCATGCGCTCGGACGGCTCGGACGTCGCCCTGCCCGCCTCGGCCATCGTCTCCATCTCCGAGGACGGCCTGCTGTACGAGGATCTCGGCATGGCGCTCACCTACCTCGAGGGCGACGTCGGCAACGACACCATCGGCACCCTCGTGTGGGCCGACGAAGAGTGGGCCGGCTACGGCCAGTTCGTCAAGGTCGAGGTGCGCCCCGGCGGCGCCGGCTGGACCATGGTCGCCGAGCTACAGGTGGGCAACGGCCCGGTAGCCGCCGACCTCGCTCCGGCACCCTCGGATGCCGCGCCCACCAGCGACGAGCCGGTGACCGTAAGCCTTGGCACGAGCTACACCATCGTGCCGGCCCCCTCCGAGGCGTACCCCGACGAAGAGGGCGCGAAGCTCACGGACGGCTCCTACAACTACGCCTGGGCCGACATGGTGGGCATCGCCGACCCGGTCATCAACCCCGTCGTGGTGCTCGACCTGGGTGAGCGCGTGGAAGGCATAACCCGCGTAGCGGGCCTGTTCATGCGCTCCTTCGCCTCCGCCGTGAACCTGCCGTCCAGCCTCGTCGTGTCCGTCTCCGACGACGGCGAGACCTTCACCGACGTGGGTCTGGCCGTACGCACCGTGCCCGAACCGATCCTCAACGAGTTCATCAACAGCTACTACTGGCAGGACCTCGCCAACCCGGTAGCCGGCCGCTACGTGAAGGTCGAACTGCGCGCCCGCACCGGCTGGACCATGATGGCCGAGGTGATGGTGCAGACGGGCGCGGCGGTGCCAGAGGTCGAAGAGCCGGAGGAGTAAGTTGTTTCGTCCATTACGAAAGCTCTTCAAGGCAGGCTTGCTGACGAGTGCGCTTTGCGGCGCACTCGCCGGCGCTGGCCTGACGAGCGCCCAGACTGAACCGGTGCTCAGCGGCACGTTCGTGCAGCTCAACGGTCAGCTGGCGGCCATGAGCGAGGAGCAGTGGCTGCAGGAGCTGGACTACATGCGCGCCATCGGCATGGACACGCTGATAGTGCAGTACTCCCGCTACGGCGACGTCACCTACTACCGGGCCGCCGCAGTTGAGACCGCCCCGCGAAGCGGTCCCGCCCTGCCGCCCAGCGAGACCATCGGCACCCTCACCTGGAACGCGCCGGCAGGCACCACCACCCGGCATCTGCGCCTGACCGTGACGCCGGACAGCCGCGAGTGGACGATGATCCCAGAGGTGCGCGTGCTGTCGGGCCAGACGAACGTCGCTGCCGGCCTCGGCTACAAGGTGTCTCCGCCGCCGGCCGGCAACTACCTCGACCCCACCGCCGCCACGGGCGGCAAGCTCACCGACGGACTGGCCAACTTCGCCTGGGCAGACATGGTGGGCTGGCAGAACCCAGGCGACCGCATCGTCATCGACTTCGACCTAGGTCGGCCCACGGAACTCACGAGCGTGGTGGTCGACTTCATGCGCTCCGACATATCCGGCGTCGAGCTGCCCTCAGCGCTAGCGGTCTCCACCTCCGCCGACGGGGCCGTCTTCGAGCCGCTCGGGCAGGCCGTGACCTGGGCCGGGGTGGCGGAGGTGGCCTCCGCGCCGCGCGACCCTCTAGGCACCATCCTGGCGGCGGCCGAACAGCGCGACATGCAGGTCTGGCTGGGCTTAAGCCTGGACCCGAACTACTGGCAGGGGGTGTTCGACCCGGACAGGTCGGCAGCAGAGAACATCGCGCTGATGCTGGAACTGGAGGAGCTCTACGGCCACTCCCCGGCGCTGGTGGGCTACTACCTGCCCGAGGAGATCGACGACCGCAGCTTCGTGACCGAGCGGGCGCATGAGGCCATGATTCAGTACCTCGCAGACATGGCCACCGCTGCCCACGAGAAGATGGGCCGGCCCGTGATGGTAGCCCCGTACTTCGGCATGAACCCGAACGCTCTGGCCTACGCGGCCTGGTGGAGCACCACGTTGGAGCGGGCGCCCATCGATGTGATCGCGCTGCAGGACGGCGTCGGCACGCGCCGCACCACCGCTCAGCAGGGCGCGCCCATGTACCAGGAGCTGGCCAGGGTAGCGGCCCGCCACGGCGTGGCGCTCTGGTCCGACCTGGAGGTCTTCGAGCAGATACACGGCTGGCCCGTGGACGAACTGGCATGGCAGGCCAACCCTGCGCGCATAGAGACCGTGCTCGAGCAACTCAGGCTGGAGGCCCCCTTCGTGACGAAGTTCGTGACCTTCGACTTCACGCATCACATGAGCCCGCGACTGGGCGGCATGGCGGCCCAGCTGTACTCCGGTTACCTGGAATACCTGGAGGGACGCGAATGAAGCCCGCTTCCGAATGTTGCGGCAGGAGGACGAGCCTGCTGCTGGCGCCGCTGCCACGCACGTGGCTGCGCCCGTGGGTGACACTGCTGGTGGCCCTCGCCCTGCTGGGTACGGCGGCGACGGCTGCCGCCCAGACCACCGTGACCTTCTGGTACGCCTGGGGCGGCGAAGAGGGCGCGGTGCTCGAGGGCCTGGTGAACGAGTACAACGCCTCGCAGTCGCGCGTAGCGGTGCGCGCCTCCTTCGTGCCCATCGGTGACGGCGAGCGCATCCTCGCCTCCCTAGCCGGAGGCGCTCCCGCCGACCTGATAACGGTGTGGGACTGGATGGTCGTTCCGCTGGGCTACAGCGGCGCCCTTCGCGAACTGAGCCCCGACCTCGCCGCGGCCGGCATAACCGAAGACGACTACCTGCCGGGCGTGTGGTCGTACGGCGCCTACGGTGACGCCAAGTACGGTCTGCCCACCACCATCAACGTCATAGGTTTCACCTGGAACAAGGACGTGTTCGCCGCAGCCGGCCTCGACCCCGAGGCGCCGCCACGCACCATCGAGGAGCTGGACGCGCTCACCGAGCAGCTGACCACCGTCGACAACCGCGGCAACATGCGCCGCATAGGCTTCTACCCCAACATCACGTCCATCTACATGTACGCCTTCGGCGGCCAGCTATACGACCCGGTCACCCTGGAACCCACCCTTGATGACCCCGGCAACATCGCCGCCTTCGAGTGGCTGGCCGGCTACTACGAGAAGTACGACATCAACCGCATCCGGCGCTTCCAGGCCGGCTGGGGCGACATGGCCAGCCCCTTCAACCCGTTCTACCGCGGCCAGATCGGCATGCAGGAGGGCGGGCAGTGGGAGGTCCGCTTCACCGAGCTGTACGCCCCCGACCTCGACTGGGGTGTCACCACCTTCCCCGCACCCGAGGGTGGGCGTGCCGACGTGACGCCCGTGCAGGCCTCCTTCTGGGTGATACCTAAGGCGTCGGCCAACGGCGACGCCGCCTTCGAGTTCCTCACCTGGCTGACGGCCCCCGAGCAGTCGGCCCGCTTCGCGGCCGCGCTGGCCAACATCCCGCCCCGCCAGGACGCGTTGGCGCTGCCCGCCTTCGCGGAGACCATCACCCCGCACATGGAGGTGTACCTGGAGATGCTGCGAAGCGGCTACGTGTACACCCCGCCGGGCCTGCCGGTGGGCCTCTACCTGAACGAGCAGATCAACCAGGCGCTCGCCTCCGTGCAGGACGGCATGGACGCGCGCGAGGCGCTGGAGACGGCACAGCGCAACGTGCTTAGGGAGCTAGAGAAGTACGAATGAGCACGGCCAAGCGAACACGCGGGCTGGCGCACCTGCGCACCATGACCCCGAAGGAAAGGCGCGAACTGTGGAAGGGCCTAGCCTTCATCTCGCCCTGGCTCATCGGCTTCCTGGTGTTCACGCTCTACCCCGTGTTTGCTTCGCTGTACTTCTCGTTCACCGACTACAACGTGGTGGCGTCGCCCCGCTGGATAGGCCTGCGCAACTACACCGACCTCTTCGCCGATCCGCTCTTCTCCAGGACGCTCTACAACACGCTCTACCTGGCCGCTATCGGCATCCCCGTGTCACTGACGATAAGCCTGATCATCGCCATGCTGCTCAACACCAAGATCAGGTTCCAGGGGCTGTTCCGCACCCTGTACTTCCTGCCCAGCGTCGTGCCTGCCGTGGCCGCCGCGCTGCTGTGGCGCTGGTTCCTGAACCCCGACTACGGCCCGGTCAACGAGTTCCTCTGGTGGCTGGGCATCAACGGCCCTGGTTGGCTGGCCGATCCCAACTGGTCCAAGCCGGCGCTCATCTTCGCCAGCCTGTGGGGCGTGGGCGGGTCGATGGTCATCTACCTGGCCGGCCTACAGAACGTGCCCGTGGAGCTGTACGAGGCGGCCGACCTCGACGGTGCTAACGGCCGCCAGCGCCTGCGCTTCGTGACCCTGCCCATGCTCTCGCCCGTCATACTCTTCAACCTGGTCATGGGCATCATCACGTCGTTCCAGGCCTTCACGAACATCTACATCATGACGGGCGGCGGCCCGGGCAACTCCACGCTCGTGTACGCGCTCTACCTGTACCAGAACGCCTTCCAGTTCTTCCGCATGGGCTACGCCTCGGCCATGGCCTGGGTGCTGATGCTCATCACCGTCTTGGCCCTCGTGTTCGTCTTCCGCACTTCCGGCTGGGTGTACTACGAGGAGAAGGGCTCATGAACCGCCGGGCCTGGCGGCACGCCGCGTTGTACTCCGTGCTCATAGCGGGAGCGCTCTTCTTCCTGCTGCCGTTCGCGTGGATGGTCTCCACCTCGCTCAAGACGGACGCCCAGGTGTTCAGCATCCCGCCGGAGTGGCTGCCCACGCCGGTCATGTGGAGCAACTACGTGCGCCTCATGACCGAGATACCGTTCCTGCGCTACCTCGGCAACACCGTGTTCGTGACCGTGTTAAGCGTTAGCTTCTACGTGGCCTCCTCGGCGGTGGTGGCGTACGGCTTCGCCAAGATACGCTTCCCCGGGCGCGAGCTGCTCTTCTACTGCCTGCTGGCCACCATGGTGCTACCGCCGCAGGTGACGCTCATACCGCAGTTCGTCATGTTCCAGAAGCTCGGTTGGGTGGGCACCTTCCTGCCTCTCGTAGTGCCCGCCCTCACGGGCAGCGCCTTCGCCGTGTTCCTGCTCAGACAGTTCTACTCGTCCATACCCGGCAACATCAGCGACTCGGCGCGCATCGACGGCGCCAACGAATGGCAGATCTTCACCCGCATCGTGCTCCCCCTGGCGAAGCCGGCGCTGGCGACCGCCGCGCTGTTCATATTCATCTGGACCTGGACCGACTTCCTGAACCCGCTCATCTATCTGACCGACGACCGTCTATACACACTGGCTATCGGCCTGCAGCAGCTGTCCAGCACCCGCGCGGCCGCCTGGCCCCTGCTCATGGCCGGCTCCTTGCTGATGAGCCTGCCCATCGTGGTGCTGTTCTTCTTCGCCCAGAAGACGTTCATCGAGGGCGTGGCCACCGGCGGGGCGAAGGGCTGAGCTGCCCATGACCGCCGCTTCCTACCTGAGGAGCTTCCCATAGAACCGCTGCTGCTTGTTCCACTGGATGAGCGCCCCATCAACACCCACTACCCGCGTCTTCTGGCCGCCACTCTGGGCTGGAGCGTGGAGGCGCCGTACGCGCACATGGGTTCACGCAAGGTGCCGGCCGACTCGTCGGCCATAGCCCACTGGCTCTCGGCCGCGGCCGAGAAGCCCGCGGTCGGTGCCGTCGTCGCCATCGACACGCTGGCGTGGGGCGGCCTCATCCCCTCGCGTCAGAGCGACAACGACCTGAACGCGGCGCTGTCGCGCCTAGGCGCGCTGCGCGACCTCAAGGCAGCCAGGCCTGCGCTGCCCGTACTGGCGTACAGCAGCATCCAGCGCGTGAGCCGCGACAACGACGACGCCGAGGAGCCCGGCTACTACCGCCAGCACGGCCGCAGCATCTTCAGGCGCTCGCAGCTCGAGCATAGGCTGGCGGCCGGGGTCCTGACAGCCGAGGAGGAGGTCGAACTCGACGACCTCCGGCGCACCATACCGGCCGAGGTGTGGAGCGATCAGCTGGCCATACGCCGGCGCACGCTCGAGCTGAACCTGGCGGCCCTGGATCTGGTGGAGCACGGGATGATCGACGTGCTGGTGCTCAACCAGGACGACACCACGGTGTGGGGCCTCAACGTCATGAACCGCCAGCGCCTGGAGAGCGAAGTGCATAGGCGCAAGCTTGGGCAGCGCGTGCTGGTGTACCCGGGCGCCGACGAGGTGGCTCAGGTGCTCATGGCGCGACTCGCCGGCATGGTGAGGGGCAGGCGCACGACCGTTGGCACGCTGTTCTCCTCGCGCAACGGCCCGAACGTCCAGACGGCGTACGAGGACCGTCCGCTGGGAGACCTCGTGAACGTGCACCTACGGGCCGCCGGCGCAGTGGCGGCGCCGGCATCGGTGCGACCCGACTGGTGGCTGGCGGTCAACAGCCCCAGCCGCACACAGGGGCAGGGCGGCGCGCAGTACGCGCTGCGCCACGGCCACGCCTCCCTGTCCGAGGAGGAGCGCGGCTGGCTCTTCCGCTCCGAGGAGCCCGTGACCGGCCTCGACCGCTCCCTGGAGTCGTTCAGAGACTCGTTGGAGGTGCTGCTCGGTGACGGCGCCCTCGTGAGCCTGGCCGACGTGGCGCACGTCAACGGCGCCGATGACGACCTCATGTGCCTGTTGACGGACAGCGGCATCACGCAACGACTGCGCGGCTACGGCGGCTGGAACACGGCCGGCAACGCGCTCGGCTCAGCCGTGGCCCTCGGGTGCGTGGCGGCGCTGGGAGCCGACCCCGGGGCGCTGCGGCTCGCTGCGGCCGCTCGGCTCGTGGACGACTGGCTGTACCAGGCCCGCGTGCGCTCCAGGTTGCTGCTCCGCGCCGACCTCAAACCCTTAGGGCTAGGCGGGTTCGTGCCCGACGCTGAACTCGCAGGTGTACACGCGCAGGCCCGCGCCTGGGTAAACGACGAGCTACGCCAGTTCGGGCTACCTTACGAACTGATCAGTCTGGAGTACCCGTGGAAACGCGTGTTCGAGATCAGCTACGAACTGGAGCCGAAGGCATGACCGGCTCCCCCCGTATGCCGCTAGAGAAGCTGCTCGACACCTGGCGCGGCGGCGTCATCGTGTCGTGTCAGGCGCCGGAGGGTTCGCCCTTGAGAAGCCCGCAGATCATGGCGGCTATGGCCCAGGCGGGCGCCATGGCAGGGGCCGTGGGCATCCGGGCCAACGGGCCCGACGACGTGGCTGCCATCCGGGCCGCCGTGGAGCTCCCCATCATCGGCATATACAAGCGCCCGGACCTCGATCCTGTGGTCTACATAACCCCTGAGTTCGCGTGCGTGGCGGAGCTGGCGCAGGCCGGTGCAGACGTGGTGGCCATCGACGGCACCCTGAGGCCTCGTAACGGGAGCGGCGTCATAGGGCCACGGCGCCTGCTGACGCAGGTGCGCGAGGCCTATCCGAACCTGCCGGTCATGGCCGACGTCTCTAGCGTCCATGAGGGTGTAGCTGCCGCAGAGGCCGGCGCCCACATCATCGCCACCACCCTGTCGGGCTACACGGGTGGAGCCGTGCCGGCAGGACCAGACATAACGCTTATCGCGGACCTCGTGGCAGCGCAGCCCCGGCCGGTGATCGCCGAGGGCAGGTTCAGCACGCCAGAGCACGTTGCGCAGGCGTTCGCCGCCGGCGCGCATGCGGTGGTGGTGGGCACCGCCATCACCGACACGCTGGCCCTGGCGCGCAGGTTCGTGGCGTCTGCGCCAAGGTCGCGCAAGGGCTGAAAGCGGGGCACGGACGCCGCTAGAATGCGGTCGGAGCGACCCTACCTGACCTGACCCGCGTGTAGCGCGCCCGAAAGGACCCCGCCATGGCCAACCCCACCGTCGAGATCCAGTACTGCGTCCCCTGCGGCCACCTGCCGCGCGCCCTTGACGTCCAGAAGACCATCCTCGAGCGCTTCGGCCAGAAGCTGGACGGCGTGAAGCTCAAGACCGGCGACAGCGGTGTGTTCAAGATCCGCGTCGAAGGCGAGGAGATCTACAGCAAGCCCGCAGAGTTCGACCTGAACTCCATCCTGGAGACGATCGAAGCCAGGCTCTAGCGGTCGTAGCTCAGCATGACCACGCCGCCGTCGAACCTCTGAACGTCCGTCAGCTTAAGGCCGTTCACGGCGATGCCCGTCGCGAAGAAGGGCTTGCCGCCGCCCAGGATCACCGGCACTATGTACACCCGGTACTCGTCTATGAGGTCTGCCGCCATCAGGGCGGCCGCCAGCGTGGCGCCGCCCACGTCCATGTCTTTGCCCGGAAGCTGCTTGAGACGCCTGACCTCTTCCACCGCGTCCGTGCTGACCAGACGGCAGCCCGCTTGCACCTCTTTCAGGGTGCGCGAGAACACCACGTTCTCCGCCTGGCTCCAGTTCAGGGCGTACTCCCGGCCGATGTCGTCCTGCTCAGGGTCGGTGAGTGCCGCGCTCCAGTACGGCACCATGGTCTCGTACAGGCGCCTGCCGTATAGGTGCGTGTCTATGTCCAGCTCTCGCTGGTTGAAGTGCCTGTGGAGCTCGTCGCTCGGGGTAGTGAAGCCGATGCTGCCCTGAGCATCCTCCATGTAGCCGTCCAGAGAGACGTTCATGCCGTACCGTATTCGGCGCATGACTAAACAGTACTCCGTCGGCCTGGTCGCTACGGCGCGCACGTAACCGCGCAGCCGCCCTAGCTGTACTTCGGTGACCGTTCCCGCAAGCGCATGACTACGGAGAAGCCCCCAAGTTCGGCGGCTTCGTCCGCCCTCGTCCTGGGGGCTTCTCTTACTTTCAGGTGGGGCTACTCGGCGTGCCCCTCCTGATCCACCTGTATGTTACGCACCGAAGGGCTGTTTCGACAGGTAGCAATGTCCCCCGCACCTTTCGCCGGCTCGTCTGTGGCCCAAGATGACTAGGCGCCCAGCTATAGCGCCCGCACGTCCGGTAGCCGTAGCCTGACGCCAGCGCCCGGCGCGCACCCCCGTACGGCGCGCACCGGCTACAAGCAGCGTCGACCGCTCACGCCGTCTACCACCGAGGAGGCAACACTATGCGCAGTCGCGAAGCGCCAGAGGGCCGCGCGTCCAGGCAGCCCGAGCCCCAACCCCAGCGCCCCGCCTGGGCATCGACCGACCAGCTGATGCGCGACTACTACGACAACGAATGGGGTGTACCGGTAACCGATGAGCGGGGCCTGTTCGAGGCCTTGAGCCTTGAAGCCTTCCAGTCGGGGCTGTCGTGGTCCACCATCCTGCGCAAGCGCGAAGCGTTCCGGGCCGTGTTCGCCGGCTTCGACCCCGATGTGGTGGCACGGTTCACAGAGAACGACGTTCAGCGCCTGCTGGCCGATGAGGGCATAGTGCGCAACCGGCTCAAGATCGCGGCCACCGTGAGCAACGCGGCGGCCACCATAAGGCTGCGCGACGACGGCGGCCTGCCGGCCTTGGTGTGGTCGTTCGCCGCCGCAGACGATAGGGGTGGCGAACTGCAAGAGGCCGTCACCAGGACCCCCGCATCGGAGGCGCTGGCGAAGGCGCTCCGTGACCGCGGCTTCAACTTCGTCGGGCCTACCACCATGTACGCCTTCATGCAGGCGGTCGGCGTGGTCAAGGTGAGGTCCGGCTGAGCCCCAAGTCAGGCGTAGCGGTCCACCCGGGCAAGCGCCAGGTCGTGCGACGGCTGCTCGCCGGCCGCCAGCTGCGAGACCAGGCTGCCGGTGATAGGCGCCAGGCTCACGCCCATCATCGAGTGCCCTGTGGCCACCGTCAGGTTGGCGTGCTTAGGCGAGTTGCCCAAGTACGGCACCCCGTCGGGCGAGCATGGCCGGAAACCGTGCCAGCGCGGCACCGCGTCGAACTCCTCGCGGGCCAGCCCGGGGAAGTAGCGCAGCGCCGACTCGATGATGCCCGCCACACGAACCTCGTTGGCACGGTCGTCGAAGCCGGCCAGCTCCATGGTGCCCCCCACGCGCAGGCGCTCACCCATGCGGGTGACGGCCACGCGCGCCTCAGCCAGGATGGACGGCACCCGCAGCCGCTGCGAGGGCCGCTCGAGCGTCATGCTGTAGCCCTTGCCAGGCTGCATGGGCAGCTTCAGCCCCAGTTGGCGGCCCACGGTGCCCGACCAGCTCCCGGCCGCCAGCACCACATGGTCCGCGGCGACGCTGCCCGACCCGGCCACTCGTGCCGCGGTAAGGCGCCCTGAACCCTCTGCGAAGCCGGTGACGTTGGCGCCGAACCGAAGCTCCACCCCGTCGGCCTGCAGGCGCCGGGCCAGCACGCGCATGAACTTGGTCGGGTCGAAGTGCGCGTCCTCGGGGAAGTGCACCCCGCCCACCACGTTCAGCTCTATGTCTGGCTCCATGGCCTGCACGCCGGCCTTGTCTAGCACGCGGGCGGCCAGACCCAGCCGGTGCGCCATATCGGCCACCTTCGCCTCGTCCTCAAGGGCGTGGTCGGTGGCCGTCAGCATCGTCAGGCCCTGGCGCTCGAAGTCGAAGCCGCCGCCCAGCTCCTCGTTCAGGCTCACGTACAGGTCGCGGCTGGCCAGGTTGAGCCCGAGAAGGACCGGCGCCGCGCGCCTCACGTGCTCGGCCGTGCCCGCGCGCCAGAAGCGCCAGCCCCAACCCACAACGCCCGGGTCCAGCCGCGGCCTGATGTAGAAGGGGCTCTTGGGGTTGGCCATCCAGCGGATGCCCTGCGCCACGACCCCTGGTGCCGCCAGCGGGATGAAGTGGCTGGGCACCACCATGCCCGCGTTGCCGTACGAGGTGGTGGTGCGGTCGGCGCCATCGCGCTCCAGCACCGTGACCTCGAAACCGCGCTGGCGTAAGTAGTAGGCGCTGGTCAGGCCGACGATACCGGCACCGATCACGACCACGTGCTTGCTCATTCGATACCCCACGCTAAGGTGTCGGCCGGGTCTATCAGCAGGTGCCCCTCCGCCATCATATGGGCGCGGCCGGTTATGACCGGGTGTACGCGCCCCGGCGCCTCCGCCCACTCGAACCTGCCCTCGAAGCGGCTACCGATGACGCTCTCCTGCACCCACGTCTGCCCGGGCGCCAGCTTGCCGTCGGCCGCCAGGCACGCCAGCTTGGCACTCGTGCCCGTGCCGCAGGGCGAGCGGTCGTAGGCCATGCCGGGGCATAGCACGAAGGAGCGCGAATCGGCGCCCCCCTCACCGGGCACGAACAGCTCCACGTGGTCTATCTCGGCGCCGCCCTCACCCGTGATGCCGGCGGCAGCCAGCGCCTGCTTGACGCGCCACGAGAAGTCGGTGAGCGCCGCCAGGTCGGTGGAGTCTACCCGCAGCCCGAAGGAGTCCACGGGATCGGTACAGAGGAAGAACCAGTTGCCGCCCCAGGCCACGTCGCCATAGACCCGCACGCGCTGCCCGCGCCAGTCGACCTCGACGCTCACCCCCGCCAGGTGCCTGTACGCCGGGACGTTATGCACGCTCACCCTGCCGTCGGCGTGGAGCTCGGCCATGACATCACCAACCGGCGTCTCGATCAGGTGACGGCCCGGCCCCAGCCGACCGAGGTAGGCGAGAGTAGCCACCAGGCCGATGGTGCCGTGCCCGCACATGCCCAGGTAGCCCACGTTGTTGAAGAAGATGACCCCGGCCGCCGCGTCCGGGTTCACCGGCTTGCACAGCAGCGCACCCACCAGCACGTCCGAGCCGCGCGGCTCGTTCACGGCGCAGCGGCGCAGCGCGTCGTGCTCAAGCCTAAGCCTGGCTAGCCTCTCGGCCAAGGGGCCGGTGCCGAGGTCCGGGCCGCCGGCCGTGACCAGCCGGGTGGGTTCGCCCCCTGTGTGTGAATCGATGAACGCTACGCGCTGCATGCTCTCGCCGCCTGTCTGATAGGTCTCGCTAGTCGGCCACCGGGGCCTGCGAACTTGGTTACGATCGAGCGACCATGCCCCACTCTGCCGCCGGTTCGTACGCCAGTCAGTCCCCATCTTCCGACTCCTCGCGCCACGAACAGTACACGCTGCCGGGCATGGTGGTGACCAACCGCTGGTTCACCGTGCCGCTCGATCACGCCGACCCCGGCGGAGAGAGCATCTCCGTGTTCGCCCGTGAGCTGGTCGCCACCGCCCGCCGCAACGACGACCTGCCCTACCTCGTCTTCTTCCAGGGAGGTCCGGGCGGCGCCTCGCCACGACCCGACGCCAGGAGCGGCTGGATAGACCGCGCCCTCACCGACTACCGCGTGCTGCTGCTCGACCAGCGCGGCACCGGGCTCAGCAGCCCGGTGAGCTACCAGACCGTCACCGCCAGAGGCGACGCCAGGCAGCAGGCCCACTACCTGGCGCTGTTCCGCGCAGACGCCATCGTGGCCGACGCCGAACTCATCCGCCGGCAGCTCATCGGTAACACGAAGTGGGCCATCCTGGGCCAGAGCTTCGGCGGCTTCTGCGTGCTCACCTACCTGTCCGTGGCCCCCCACGCGCTGTCGGCGGCGCTCATCACGGGCGGCATCCCTTCCCTCACAGGCCCCGCCGAGGCCGTCTACCGCGCCACCTACCCGCGTGTCGAGGCCAAGAACCGTGAGTTCTTCGCCCGCTACCCACACGCGCAGGCCATCTGCCGCAAGGTGGCCGACTACCTTGGTAACAACGAGGTAACGCTGCCGAACGGCCAACCGCTCACAGTCGAGCAGTTCCAGCAGCTGGGCAACGCCTTCGGTGCCACCGGCGGTTACGAGAGCATGATGGACCTGCTGGAGCGCGCCTTCATAACGGTCGACGGCCGCGAGGAGCTGTCGTACCAGTTCCGCCATGGCGTGTTCACAGCCACCAGCTTCCACACCAGCCCCATCTTCTCCGTGCTGCACGAGGCCATCTACTGTCAGAACGAGGGCGATAACCGCGCCTCTAACTGGGCGGCGCAGCGCGTGCGCGCAGAGTTCCCGCAGTTCGACTACGAGCCCGGCAAGGAGTTCCTGTTCACGGGCGAGATGATCTACCCCTGGATGTTCGACCAGTTCGAGACGCTCAAGCCCATGAAAGAGGCTGCGAACATCATCGCTGCCAAGTCCGACTGGCCTGCGCTGTACGACGTGGAAGTGCTGCGGAACAACCGCGTGCCTGCGGCGGCGGCCCTGTACTTCCACGACATGTACGTGGACCTGGGCATAGCCCTCGAGTCTGCCGCGCAGATCCCCAACCTCGAGGTGTGGGTCACCAGCGAGTACGAGCACAACGGTCTGCGGGCCGACGGCGCCAGGATCCTGGGCCGCCTCATCGACATGCTGCCCGTAGCAGCCGACTGAGGCCGCGGCTCCGGCTCGCTCGGCGCTGGTCACCTGACGAGGAACCCCGCTCCCAGTTCGTCGCCTGGCTCCACCACCCACTGGTTGAACCCGACTATGTGAGCCGTGCCGCTCACCTCCGGCACCACCGCCTCGAGATCGCCCACGCGGGTGGACGCCACCGCCCTGCCCGTGAACACGGAGCCCACTATGCTCTCGTTGCGGAGCTCCTCGCCCAGCTTCAGGCGCCCGCGCGCCACGAGCTGCGCCACGCGCCCGGCCGTGCCGGTGCCGGTGGGTGAGCGGTCCACCTCGCGCTCGGCGAACACGCACACGTTGGCCTGGTGGTTGTGGGCGTGGCGCGGCGGGCCGTCGATGATGGTGCCGTACAGCGCGTTGAGCTCCGGCACCAGCGGGTGCTGGACGCTGACACTCGCCGTGACCGCGCGCTTCACCTGGTCTCCGAGCTCGATCAGCTGAGCGGCCTGGGAGGGCGTCACGGTCAGGCCGGCCTGGGCGGCATCCATGTAGGCGTAGAAGGCGCCGCCGAACGCTATGTCTACCGTCAGCTCACCGAACGAGGGCGTGCTCACCCGCAGGTCGCGCAGGTAGAGGAACGAGGGCACGTTGAGGAAACGCACGCTGCCCACGCGGCTGCCGTCCCACTGCACGAACGCCTCGATGAAACCAGCCGGCGAGTCGATGCCCACGCGCGTCTCCGGCACCTGGCGCGGTACCAGCCCCTGTGCGACCGCCACCGTGGCAAGGGCGATGATGCCGTGCCCGCACATGTCGGAGTAACCCTCGTTGTGCATGAAGATGACGCCCAGGTCGGCAGCCGGCGTGACGGGCTCCGTGACGTAGCAGCCGTACATGTCGGCGTGGCCACGCGGCTCGAGCATCAACGCGCGGCGCACGTGGTCCAGGTTCTCCTTGACCCACCGCCGCTTCTCGAGGATGGTGGCGCCGGGAAGGCGGGGTATGCCGCTCGTGACTATGCGCAAAGGCTCGCCGCCCGTATGGGCGTCCACCGTGGTGTAGCTGCTCGAGAACTCCATGGTCTACAGCTCGATCAGCTCGCGCGGCGAGCTGTTGAGCACCTCTCCCCCAGACTCTGTTATCAAGACCGTGTCCTCCACCCGCACGCCGGTCCAGCCGGGCACGTAGATGCCCGGTTCGATCGTCACCACCATGCCGGGCTTCAGCTCCGCCTCGTAGGCCTCGCTGAGGAACGGGTCCTCGTGCACCTCGAGGCCGAGGCCGTGACCCACGGAGAAGCCGTGCTCATACTGCTGGTAGCCGCCGCGGTGTATGGGCGCGCGGCAGGCCCGGTCTATCGCCCGACCTGTCACACCGCGCCGGAGGGCCAGGTCTATGCCGGCCTGCTCGGCCTCGAGCACCAGGGCGTACACCTCGCGCATCTTGTCGTCGGCCTTACCGAGGCACACCGTGCGCGTCATGTCCGAGTGGTAGCCGTCCACCAGCGCGCCGAAGTCGAACAGCACGAACTCACCGTCTACCAGCACCTTGTCGCTGGCGCGCCCGTGCGGCAGGGCGGCGCGCCAGCCCGAGGCCACGATGGGGATGCCCGGATAGTTGCTGGCACCGGCCAGCTCGAACTGGTGGCGCAGCTCCACCGCCAGGGAGCGCTCAGTGACGCCCGGTCTCACCCGCGGCAGCATATGGTTCCAGACGTCGTCTGCCAGTGTCTGCGCCTCGCGCAGCCGCGCTATCTCGTACTCATCCTTCACGGCCCTTAAGTCCTCGACCAGGCGCCCGGCGTCCACCCACTCCACGCCTGTCACTACGGCCGAGGAGCCCTGCAGCCAGGTGTGCGTGACCTGATGCCCCTCGAACCCGAGACGTCTCACGCCCGACTCCGCCAGCGTGGCGGCCAGCGGCGTGAGCAGGTCCTTGTTGGCCTTGAGCCGCACCACGTCGAATGACGGGCACTGCAGGGCGGCCTGCTCGTCGTAGCGCCAGTCGGTGAAGAAGGTGCGCGCGCCGTCCGCGCCGATAAGAGCGAACCCGAACGAACCGTCGAAGCCGGTGAGGTAGCGCCGGTTGGCCGGGCTGAAGCACAGGAAGGCGTCCAGGTTCTCCTGCCGCAGCCGCTGCTGCAGGCGGCGCACTCGGGCGCCTACGAACGGCGCCAGGCCCTCTGTGGTCGCGGCCGGGGCGCTGGGGTCAGTGACTATCGTGATCATGCTTAGCCTCCTAAAGGCTGAAGGTGGGCAGGTCAGTTCTTCGGGTCGAGAGCGTCGCGCAGCGCGTCGCCCAGGATGTTGAAGGCCAGAACGGTGAGGAAGATGGCCGCCCCCGGGCCGAGGATGATGTGCGGCGCCTGGCGCATGTAGGTGCGGGCCGTGCTGATCATGGCGCCCCACTCGGGCGTGGGCGGCGCCACCCCGACCCCGAGGAACGATAGCGCCGCCGCCGTGAGGATGGCGCCGCCCATGAGCAGGGTGGCGTAGACCAGCACGGGGGCGAAGGAGTTGAGGAAGATGTGTCGCACCAGCAGAGGTACGTCGCGGATGCCGGCGGCGCGGGCCGCCTCTACGAACTCGCGAGACCTCACGCTCAGTACCGAGCCGCGCATGACACGGGCGAAGGTCGGAACGGAGTAGGCGGCGACCGCGATTATCACGGGCACTAGCCCAGCCCCTAGGGCGGTGGCCAGCAGGATGGCCAGCAGGATGCCGGGGAAGGCCAGCAGCACGTCTATCAGGCGCATGAGCACGCTGTCGACCACGCCGCCGTAGAAGCCCGAGACGAGGCCGATGAGCACGCCCACCAGGCCCCCGAGACCCACGGAGAAGATACCGACCGTGATGGAGATGCGCGCACCGTAGAGCACGCGGCTGAAGATGTCCCTGCCCAGCTCGTCCGTGCCCAGGTAGTGGCCCCCCGACGGTGGCTGCAGCACCGCGCGGAAGTCCTGGCGGTTGGGCTGGTGGGTAGCAAGCTGCGGCGCGAACAGCGCGGCTGCCACGAGCAGCAGTACGATGACCAGAGCCACCACGGTCAGCGGCGACCTGAAGAACTTCTTCAGCCGCCTGTTCATGAGTACTGCACCCTAGGGTCCAGCAGCGAGTAGAGCAGGTCGACCAGCAGGTTCACCAGCACGAAGATGGCGGCTATGAAGATGACGGTGCCCTGCACGACGGGGAAGTCGCGCCCGTTGATGCCGAGGATGAGGAAGCGGCCCACTCCGGGCCAGGCGAAGATGCTCTCGGAGATGACGGCGCCCGACAGCAGCACACCGAACTCGAGGCCGAGCACCGTGATGACCGGGTTGAGGGCGTTGCGGAAAGCGTGCCGCCAGATGACCGCGCCGCGCCGCACGCCTTTGGCAGCGGCCGTGCGCACGTAATCCTCCCGCAGTACGTCGAGCATGGAAGAGCGCACCAGCCGCGCGATGATGGCGGCAGTGGCGACGCCGATGGTGGCCGCCGGCATTATTAGGTGCTTAAGGGCCTGCCACGAGAAGCCGGCCTCCCTGCCGGACGGGGGCAACCAGCCCAGGTGCAGAGCGAAGAAGAGCATGAGCAGAAGGCCGAGCAGGAAGTTGGGCAGCGACACGCCCAGCAGCGCCAAGGTCATGGTGACGTTGTCTATCAGGCCGCCCTTGTTCACAGCGGCCAACAGCCCTACTACGGTTCCCAGCACCGCCGCCACCAACAGGCTGGCCACCGTCAACAGGAACGTGGCGGGGAACAGCCGTAAGAGCTCCTGCATGACCGGCCGGTCGTTCCGTATGGAGCGGCCGAGGTCGAGTTGCAGTGCACTCTTGACGTACTGGGCGTACTGCACGTGTAAGGGCTTGTCGAGACCGTACTTGGCCCGCACCTGGTCTATGAGCTCGGCCGTGGCCCTGGCGCCGCCGTCCGGCGGAACCAGCATGTCTATAGGGTCACCCGGGGCGAAGTGCATGGACAGGAAGACAAGCGTGAGCACGCCCAGGATGACGAAGAAAGAGAAGATCATGCGTCTGACGATGAAGCTGAGCACCCTTGTTACCTCGAGATAGTCGGCGGTGCGTTCGGTGCGTTATGGGGGCCGCGCGTGGCGGCCCCCGTCTCAGGTTGCTACCGCATTGGCTAGTGCCTGCCCTAGGTCAGTCGATCTTCCAGAGGTGGGCGTCGAACACCACACCGGTGGACGAGACCTTGGTGCCGGTGAGGCCGGGGTTGGTCACGTGGGCCTGCTGGATCCAGAACTGCGGGCACTGCACGGCCTCGTTGAACACGGCGTTCTGCAGCGCGTAGTAGGCCACGGCGCGCACGTCGCGGTCGGCGCTGGCGCGCCCGGCCTCGACCATGGCATCGAGGTCGCTGCCGCGCTGGGTGAGGTTCCAGTGCTCGGCGGAGTGGAAGGCGTACTCGTAGACGGGCGGCTCGGGCTGGGCGTTGTCGATCCACCAGCCGATGTCGTAGGCGCCTGTGCGCACGTTCGTGTAGTAGGTGTTGCGCTCCGAGGTGGTGATGGTGGTGCCTATGCCCACATCGCCCAGGAACTGCTGGATGATCTGCGTGGCCAGCAGCCAGGCGCCGTCGCCACGAGCCTGGAAGTCCAGGTTGATGTTGGCGCCGTCGATCTCCCGGATACCGTCACCGTTGGTGTCTACGTAGCCGGCGGCGTCGAGGACCTCGGCGGCGCGCTCGGGGTTGTAGTAGTAGCCCTCCAACGTGGGGTCAGCGGCCCAGGAGCCCTCGATGGCGATGGTGGTCTGCGGGCGCCCGAGGCCGGCGTAGGCGGTGTTGAGCAGCACGTCGCGGTCGACGGCCCAGCACACCGCCTGGCGCAGCGGGGTCGGCACCGTGGTGTTGTTCAGGGCAACGAAGGCCGTGTTGACCGCGCCGAACGGGATGACCTGGAAGCCTGCCGCGCCCAGACGCGCCACGTCGTTCTCGGGGGTGAAGAGGATGGCGTCCACGGTGCCGGCCTCTAGTTCGAGAACGAGGGTGGCAGGTTCAGGGATGTTGCGCGCCACTATCTGCTCGATGAACGGCACGCCGCCCCAGTAATCCTCGTTGCGCTCAAGGACGATGCGCTGGTCGGGCTCGTACTCCACTATGCGGTAGGGACCGCTGCCCACGGGCACGGCTCCGCCCTCGGCGGAACCCGGCTCGATGATCCAGACGGAGTTGAACGACAGCATGAAGTCGGGGTTGAGCGAGCCGAGGTGGATGACCACGGTGTGGTCGTCGACGATCTCTACCTCGGTCACGTCAGACAGCCTGCCGGCAGAGGGGAGCGGGTCGTCGGGGTTGGCGACGCGTTCGAACGACGCTTTGACAGCCGCGGCCGTGAAGGGCACGCCGTTCTGGAACTGCACGTCCTTGCGCAGGTTAAGCGTGTAGGCCAGCCCGTCATCGGAGATGGACCAGCTCTCGGCCAGCGCAGGCACGAACTCGCCGTCGTGATAGTTGATGAGCACGTCGGCCAGTAGCTGCGAGATGGTGTAGCCGTAGATGTTGGAGTTGCGCTGCGGGTCTATCTCCGCGCCGGAGGCTCCCGGAGCGGCCAGCACGAGGCGCGACTGCGCCGATGCCAGTGGCACCATAGCGGCCGACAAGAGGGCGAGGGCGACCAGCGCGCGCCTGAATGGCGTTCTGTTGCGGGCGGGGTTCTGCATCTGATCCTCCGTTACTTGCGGGTCGGGGGCGTTAAGCGGATCGGGCCTCGGATACCTGGCGCCACTAGCCGGGTCGTCACCGTCGCGAGCTATACCGTCCTGGCGCCTAGGTCCGTCGAACAGCGCTCCTCTCATGTGTTGAAGACCAGCCGCTATACGACTAGCCTTGCCTTTGGGTTGTATGCAACATACAATATGCCATGGCAAGTTTTCAACGGCCTCAGACGGTGGCCGAAGGCGTATACCAGCACCTGCGCCACGAGCTGCTGACCGGCAGGCTGGCGGCCGGCCAGTGGCTGCGTGAACAGGAGTTGGCCAAGTCCCTCGACGTGTCGCGCACACCCATCAGGGAGGCCATCCGGCAGCTGGCCCAGGAGGGTCTGCTGCAGATCGAGGCCAACAAGGGCGTGCGCGTGCGCGCGCTCAGCCTCGAGGAGGCTGTGGCCACCTACGAGGTGCGCGAACGGCTGGAGTGCATGGCCGCCGAGCTAGCCGCCATGCGCGTAGACGACGAGGCTCGCTTCCGGCTGCGGACCTACCTGGGGGCCATGGTTTCCGTGCCGCCCGACGATCAGGCGGAGCACATACGAACAGACAACGACTTCCACGCCCTGGTGGCAGAGCTGGCAGGCAACCCGGTGCTTGAGGAGCTGATCGAGAAGCTCAGCGAACGCGTGATGCGGGTGAAGATACTGACGCGCGACGTCAACGTCAGCGCCGCCGCCCGCGCGCAGCACGCGCGCATAGTCGAGGCCATAAGCACCGGCGACACGGTCAGGGCCGCCGCCGCCATGAGTGAGCACATACGGACCAACCTAGAGATAGTCGCAACGCGGCTCAAAGCCGCAGAAGAGGAAGGGGTACTGGTATGAAGGTCAACTGGGAAGGGGTCATCCCCGCCATCACCACGCCGTTCAACAAGGACTACAGCATCGACTACAAGCTGCAGGCCGAGCACGCCCGCTGGATGATCGACGCGGGCTGCACAGGAATGGTGCCGTTCGGCTCGCTGGGCGAGGCCGCCACGCTCACGTACGACGAGAAGATCAGGACGGTAGAGTCGCTCGCCTCCGCGCTTGACGGCGTGGCGCCCGTAATCCCCATGGTGTCGTCCCTCTCCACCGCCGAGGCCGCCCGCTTCACGCGCGACGCCCAGGCCGCCGGCGCCAGCGGCTTCATGGTGCTGCCTCCCTACGTGTACTCCAGCGACTACCGCGAGATGAGCGGCCACGTGCGCGAGGTCTTCAAGGCCACCGACCTGCCCTGCATGCTCTACAACAACCCCATCGCCTACAAGACCGACTTCCTGCCGCCGCAGGTGGCCGAGCTGGCCGGAGAGTTCCCGCACATGGAGGCCATCAAGGAGTCCAGCGCCGACCTCCGCCGCATCACCTGGCTGCGCACGCTCATGAACGATGACTTCAAGATCCTGATAGGGGTGGACGACCTCATAGTGGAGGCCATCTACACGGGCGCCGTGGGCTGGATCGCGGGTCTGGTCAACGCCATGCCGCACGAGTCGGTGCGCCTCTTCCAGCTGGCGCAGGCCGGCCGCAAGGAAGAGGCGTTCGAGCTGTACTCCTGGTTCCTGCCCCTGCTGCGCCTGGACATCGGTACCAAGTTCGTGCAGATGATCAAGCTGGCGGTGGAGTACGCCGGCTGGGGCTCCTCCAGCGTTCGCGGCCCCCGCTTCGAGCTGGAGGGCGACGAGCGCGCAGCCGTCATGAAGGTCATCGAGGAGGGGTTCGCCAGCCGGCCCAAGCTCGAGGCCATAGCGTGAGCGCGGCCGCCTCGGCGGCGCGCACTTTCCGGGCCACCGACCCGGCCACGGGCGAGCAGCTCGAGCCGCCCTTCGCCGTCACGACGCTGAGTGAACTCCAGGGCATGGGCGCGGCAGCCAGGCGGGCGTTCCGCGCCTACTCCCGCCTGCCGGGCGCGCGGCGCGCGGAGTTCCTGCGCGCGGTAGCGGGCCGTCTGGACGCTGCCGCAGACGAGCTGGTACCGCGTGCCATGGCCGAGACCGCGCTGCCCGAGCCGCGCCTGCGCGGCGAGGTGGGCCGCACCACGGGTCAGCTACGCATGTTCGCCGACCTGGTAGCGGACGACGCCTGGCTGGGTGCCCGCATAGACCCGGGCGACCCGGACCGCACGCCCCAGCCCAAACCCGACGTGCGCGCCCTGCGGCGCCCGCTGGGTCCCGTGGCCGTGTTCGGCGCCAGCAACTTCCCGTTCGCCTTCTCGGTGGCGGGCGGCGACACGGCCGCAGCGCTGGCGGCCGGCTGCCCGGTCATCGCCAAGGCCCACCCCGGTCACCCGGGCACCTCGCAGGCGGTAGCGAACGTCATAGTTCAGGCAGCGGCGGCCACCGGCATGCCCGCGGGGGTCTTCGCGCTGGTGCAGGACGACGGTCACGAGCTCGGCGCCGCCCTCGTACAGCTCCCCGAGGTCAAGGCCGTGGGCTTCACGGGCTCGCGCGCGGGCGGCGACGCCCTCGTGCGCCTAGCCGGCGCCCGCCCCGAGCCCATCCCCGTGTACGCCGAGATGGGCAGCGTGAACCCGGTCTTCGTGCTGCCCCAGGCGGCGGCGGAGCGCGGCGCGGAGATAGCAGAGGGACTGTTCGGCTCGTTCACCTTGGGCGTGGGGCAGTTCTGCACCAACCCCGGCGTGGTGCTCGTGCCTAGCGGGGCACACGGCGACGCCGTAGCCGCCAGGCTCGCCGACCTCACCGCCAACGCGCGGGCGGGCACCATGCTTAACGCCCGCCTGTGCCAGCTCTACGGCCAGGGTCTGGCCAAGCTGGAGGCCGCCGGCGGCACGCCTATCGCCCGCGGCAAGCCCGGCAGCGGCGCAACGGAGGGCGTGCCGACCGTGTGGCAGGCACCATTAGGCGCGGCGCTGACCGATCCCACCCTGCTCTCCGAGGTGTTCGGCCCCAACACGCTTCTGCTGCGCTATGAAGCGGCCGAGCAGCTGCTGGAGTTCGCGGGCGCCATGGAGGGCCAGCTGACGGCCACGGTCCAGGCGCAACCGGCCGAGCTGGCAGCCCAGGCGGAGCTGATCGAGGCGTTGGCAGACCGCGCCGGCCGCGTGATAGTGAACCAGTGGCCCACAGGCGTGGAAGTCGGCCCGGCCATGGTGCACGGCGGCCCCTACCCCGCCACCTCGGACGGCCGCGGCACGTCGGTGGGCACGCTGGCCATCGAGCGCTACACCCGCTGGGTGGCGTTCCAGAACTTCCCTGAAGAGCTGCTGCCCCCGCCACTCAGGTGACCGGAGCGCTGCGGTGAGAGGCGCCGCGAACGCCGTCTTGCGCTATCCAGTGGGGGCCGCGGGATATGACTCCCGCAGCGCCCACCCTACTGCCAGAGCTAGCGCCCAGCGGTCAGCTGCTTAAGCCCCTCAGCGAACCCGGCCACCCAACACAGCCGGTCGTGGCCGCCGTTGAACTCGCTGTAGCTCACCTCGTACCCCTTGGCCTGCAGCACGTCGCGCATGTGCCGCGTGAAGCCGAGCAGACCCTGCTCCTGCAGCCCGACCTCGAGCCGGAACCTGGCCGGCAGTTTGGGCGCCACCGCGTAGCAGCGCGACAGCCAGGCGGGCTCCTCCCCCAGCACGGTGGTGCTGGGCCACCAGAACGACCCGGACATCGAATAGGCGTTGCCGAACGTCTCGGGCGCGCGCATCACGGCGTAGGCGGCGGTCAGGCCACCGAGGCTGGAGCCGGCGATGATGGTGCGCTCGGGCACGCGTCGGTCGCCTACCTCGGGCAGCGCCGGCAGCAGCTCCTTGGTAACCGCGTCCACGAACTCTTGCGAACACGCCAGCTCCCGCGTGCGGGTGGGCACGTCGATGGCGTCTATCATCACCACGGTCATGGGGGGTAGTTCGCCCGTGGCGCAAGGCTCATCCAGCACAGCGCCGATGGCTCCCCCCTTGGCCCACGCCGCTCCGTCCGTCAGCACGAGCAACCACCGGTCCTCAGCGGCCTCGGTACCGGCGGTCACGTACGTCCACACCGGCCGCTCGTTACCTAGCAGCCTGCTGGTGAACCGCGTCTCGCGCAGGGTCCCCGCCGGACCTTCCGGGCGCACCGTCACGCGCGCCGGTGGCGCGTCCGGCAGGGAGACCCAGGAGCCCTCGGCCACGTAGGCCTCCCAGTGCCCCTGCCGCTTCTGCAGCGGGTCGGGTCCCGCGTTCGCCATCGCCCCGAACCAGCGTTCCAGGTCGATACGCGGGGCGGGCGAGCCGATGCGAACGGAGCTCTCGATCATCTCCCTAGCGTGCTCGGGCAGGTCGGCCGGACCGGCGCTGGGCACGCGCCCTATGCCGTAGCTGCCACGCCAGTCCGAGCGCATGCGCACGGTCAGGTACCTGAGATCGGTGTCCGCGATCGGCCTCAGCACGCTCGAGTCGTAGGCGTCGGGTTCAGTGACGCGGTTGGCGAGGACCACCACGTCAAGCGCAGGGTCGGACTCCCTGGCCACGAACGTCACCAGCATGGCGCCGCTGTCGCCAGGGGCTCCCTCCACCAGCGGCGTGCCTACCCTGATAACCGACTCCCAGAACTCGTCCAGCGCACCGGAACGGCCGGCCGCAAGGGCGGCCTTCAGCTCCGCTATCACCTGACTTTCGCCTAGCTGCGGACCCGCTCTCCGGCCTTTCGGTGGGATGGTCAGCCCGCTGGCGGGGCGAGGCAAAGGATCGTTCATCCTTTAATCTTGACCTATTTACTAGGATTAGGGTAGCGTCTTGTTCGAAGACGGACGCGGCGGCCGACCCCGAGCACGGTCGCACTCCAAACTGTCTCCGCCTTACATAAGAAAGGTACAACTATGAACGCAACTTCTCTGCGTCGTACCGCCTCACGTCTGCTGGCGCCCGCCGCCATGGCCCTGGCACTGATGCTCACGGCCGCTACTTTCGCCCAGTCGGACGCCGGCTGGCCCCGTACGTTCAACAACGCGGACGGCACTACCACCGTCATCCCCGCTCAGCCCAAGCGCGTTCTCTCTACCGCTGTCAGCGTCACCGGCACCCTGCTCGCTATCGACGCCCCCGTGGTGGCCAGCGGTGGCGCAGCCAACGGCAACTTCTTCAACCAGTGGGCAAGCGTGGCCCAGGAACGCGGCGTCGTCGCTGCCTGGCCCGCGGGCGCGGTCGACCTCGAAGCTGCTTACGCTGCCGACCCCGACCTGATCGTGGTGTCCACCTCGGGCGCAGACTCCGCCCTGGAGCAGTTGGCCGAGCTCCAGCAGATCGCCCCCACCATCGTCGTCAACTACGGCAGCCAGACCTGGCAGTCGCTCGCCCGCCAGCTCAGCACGGCGCTAGGCACCGAGCAGCATGCCGAGCAGGTGCTCGCCGACTTTGACATGTACGTGGCCGAAGCCAAGATGAAGATCAGCGTCCCCGCCGGTAAAGCCAACATCATCAGCTTCAACGGCGCCGGCACCGACAACCCGATCGCCAAGGTCGGCGGCCCCCACGCCGAGATCCTCACGGCCCTCGGCTTCACGCTCGAAGACCCCAACCCCGAGTGGCACACCTCGCCCAGCCAGCGTGCCGACTTCGTATGGGCGCAGTTCGAGCGTCTCGTGGACCTCACAGCCGAGACCACCTTCCTCCTCAGCCGCGGCCAGGACCAGGTAGCCCCGTTCCTTGAGGAACCCGTGCTGGCGAACATGCCCTCCGTCAAGGCCGGTCAGGTGTACGGCCTCGGCGTCAACTCGTTCCGCATCGACTACTACAGCGCCACCGAGATCGTGGACATGGTAGTCAGCCTGTTCGGGAACTAAGACCATAGAAAACCGCCGCCTAGTGGTGGTACTGGCCTGCGCGGCGGTACTGCTCGTGCTGGTGCTGGTGAGCTTCGGCGTTGGAACGAAGCCACTGGCACCCAGCACGACCTGGGCGGCGCTCTTCTCTTTTGACGCTTCTAACTCAGACCACCTGCTCGTGCGGCACCTAAGGCTGCCGCGCACCCTATTAGCTTTGGTGGTCGGCGCCTGTCTCGGTATCGCAGGCGTCATCATGCAGGCTCTCACGCGCAACCCTCTGGCAGACCCTGGCATCCTCGGCGTCAACGCCGGGGCGGCAGCGGCTATCGCTGCCGCCATCGCCTATCTCGGCGTGGTCAGTGTCACCGGCTACATGTGGTTCGGCATGGCCGGCGCTGCCGTCGGCGCGCTGGCCGTTTATCTGCTGGGCGGACTCAGGCGAGGTGCCAACCCCGTGCGGTTGGTGCTCGCAGGCGCCGCTCTCTCTATCGTTCTCCTGGCCATCACTCAGATAATCCTCGTCAACAGCGATGAGCTCGTGTTCAACCAGTACCGCCACTGGGTCATCGGCTCGTTGCAGGGGCGAGGGGCCAACGTGCTCCTCCCCGTAACGCTGTTGGCGGTCCTGGGCGTCGGCGTGGCTCTCTCGCTAACCAAGGCGCTCAACGCTGCCGTTCTGGGCGAGGAGCTAAGCCGCGCGCTCGGCGCCAACCCCGTCAAGGTGTGGGCGCTATCGGCGGTGGCGGTCGTCATCACTGCGGGTGCCGCCACCGCGGCCGCCGGACCTATCGGCTTCGTCGGCCTCACCACACCCCACCTTGCGCGCCTGATCACCGGGCCCGACCACCGCTGGGTACTGCCCGTCTCCATGCTGTTCGCGGCCACCCTCATCCTTGGGTCAGACGTTCTCGGGCGCGTCGTCGCGCCTCCCGGTGAGGTAGGCGTGGGCATCATGGCCGCGCTCATCGGGGGGCCGTTCTTCGTCTACCTGGTGCGCAACCGCAAGCTGGTGCAGCTGTGAGCGCCGTAGGAGCCGGCCGCACTCGGACGGCAGCGCGCCTGCGGCCGGCCGGCACCACCCGCCGGGTGGTGCGCTGGCGCGGCTACTCGGTGCTCTACCGGACCAGGCCGGCCGTCGTCGTGCTGACCCTCGTGGGTCTGGCCGTGCTCGCCGCTGCCACGGCTATGACCGTTGGCACCTTCGACCTCAGGGTCGAGGACGTGTTCCGCATCCTGTTCGGCCACGGCGAGGGCGGCGCGCCAGACCGCGTCGTCATGAACATCCGCCTGCCCCGGGTCCTCACCGGGCTGTTCGCCGGCGCCGCGCTGGGCGCTTCCGGGGCGGTGTTCCAATCAGTGTCGCGCAACGCGCTGGGTTCGCCAGACGTCATCGGCTTCACGACCGGCGCCGCCACGGGCGCCATCACCCAGATAGTCGTGTTCCAGGGCGGCCCCAACCAGGTGGCGCTGTCAGCCGTCGTCGGCGGCATGCTCACCGCGGTCGTGGTGTACATACTCTCCTTCAAGAACGGCTCGGTCGGCGGTTACCGGCTGGTACTCACCGGTATCGGCGTGGGGGCCGTGTTGGCCGCGCTCAACGGCCTGCTGCTAGTGCGCGGCTCCCTAGACAACGCCATCGCCGCCAACCTATGGCTGGCGGGTTCACTTAACGCGCGCAACTATACTCACGTGTACCCCGTGTTGGTCGGCGTGCTCATCGTCGTGCCCATCATCGGCTTCCTAGGAAAGCGGCTCTCGCTCATGGAGATGGGCGACGATGTTGCCAAGCAGTTGGGTATACCCGTGGGGCGCACCCGGCTGCTGGCCGTGTTCGGCGCCGTACTGCTGGCCGCCCTGGCCACCGCTGCCGCGGGTCCCATCGCCTTCGTGGCCCTGGCCGCACCGCAACTGGTCATGCGCCTCAACCGCAGCGGCGAGGTGCCCGTGTTCGGTGCCGCCGCCATGGGCGCGCTTATCATCCTGCTGGCTGACCTCATAAGCCAACTGGCACCGGGCGGCTGGAACCTGCCCATCGGCCGCATGACGGGCGTGCTGGGCGGCATCTATCTGATCTGGTTGCTGACCCGTTGGAGGCAGGCGTGAGCTTGAAACTCGCCGCAGAGAACGTTTCGCTGTCGTACGACGGGCATCCCGTGGTGCACAACGTGGGCCTGGAGATAGCGCCCGGCAAGATCACGACCATCATCGGCCCGAACGCCTGCGGCAAGACCACCCTGCTGCGCTCCCTCGCCAGGCTGCTGCCCCCCAGGACCGGTCGCATAGTGCTGGACGGCAAGGACATACGGCGCTACCCCACCAAGGAGGTGGCCAAGCGCCTGGGCCTGCTGCCGCAGACGATGTTGGCGCCGTTCGGCATCACGGTCGGCGACCTGGTGGCGCGCGGGCGCTATCCACACCAGGAGCTGTTCAAGCAGTGGTCGAAACGCGACGAGGAAGCCGTGCAGAGCGCCATGGAGCAGATGCGCGTCACCGAGCTGGCGCACCGCAACGTAGACGAGCTGTCGGGCGGGCAGCGCCAGCGCGTGTGGCTGGCCATGGTGCTGGCGCAGGAGACGCCCCTGCTGCTGCTCGACGAGCCCACCACCTACCTGGACATCGCGCACCAGCTCGAGCTGCTGGAGCTGTGCCGCGACCTCAACCGCCGCGAGGGCCGCACCCTGGTGATGGTGCTGCACGACCTCAACCAGGCAGCGCGCTATGCCGACGACCTCATCGTCATGAAAGAGGGCAAGGCGTACGCCCACGGACCACCGGCCGCCGTGCTGACCCCCGACCTGCTGGCCGAGGTGTTCGGGCTGGTGGCCCGCGTCGTCGAGGACCCTGTCATAGGGACGCCCATGGTCGTACCCATAGGCAGCCTCAC
>JBIQNJ010000001.1:94935-120359 GCA_044462445.1 Truepera radiovictrix
AACCCCCACAGGCGCCTCAGACGCTCGGGGTTACACTCAAGGCCATGGACACACGCACGCTAGGCTCCCTGAACGTCTCGGTCATCGGCCTCGGCTGCAACAACTTCGGCGCGCGCCTCGACCTGGCCGGCACCAAGAACGTGCTTGACGCGTGCATCGACGCGGGCGTCACGTTCCTCGATACCGCCGACATCTACGGCGCCACCGAGAGCGAGCGGCTGATGGGCGAGGTGCTCAAGGGCCGGCGCGACCAGGTGGTGCTGGCCACCAAGTTCGGCATGGCCAACGAGAAGGCAGGGCTGTCTGGCGGTGCCAGGCCCGAGTACGTCCGCAGCGCGGTCGAGGCCAGCCTGGCACGTCTGCAGACCGACCACATCGACCTCTACCAGTTGCATCGGCCAGACGACAACGTGCCGCTGGCCGATACCCTAGGAACCCTCAAGGAGCTGGTAGACGCCGGCACGGTGCGTGAGGTCGGCTGCTCCAACTTCTCCACCGCCCAGCTCGAGGAGGCGGCGCGCCTAGCCGCCGAGCAGGGCCTGCCCCGCTTCGTGAGCGTGCAGAACGAGTACAGCATGCTTAGGCGCGCGCCGGAGGCCGACGTGCTGGCCACGTGCCGCCGCCTCGACGTGGGCTTCCTGCCCTACTTCCCACTGCTCAGCGGCATCCTGAGCGGCAAGTACCGCAAGGGCAAGCCCCTGCCCGAAGGCACCCGCGTCACGGGTAGCGAGCGCTGGGAGGCGTACCTGACCGAAGACACGCTGGACCTGATCGAGGAGCTGGTGGCCTTCGCCAACGTGCGCGGCTACGAGCTGCTGGACCTGGCGTTCGCGTGGCTGCTGTCGGAGGAAGCCGTCAGGAGCGTAATCGCCGGCGCTATGAACGCCGCACAGGTCAAGCGCAACGCGCAGGCGGCCGGCTGGCAGCTGACCGCTACCGACAAGGCCCAGGTGAACGCGCTGCTAGAGAAGTACGGCTTCCCAGCGGGCCGGTAAGACCGAGCACCAGACCCCCCTCGTAGGCGCGCGCCTACGAGGGGGCTGGCTCAGGGCCTCGACCTCAGGTCTCGCCTAGGTACGCCCGCTTCATGCCCTCGTCCTGCAGCAGCGCCCGGGCCTCGCCCGACAGCACCACCTCGCCCGTCTGCAGCACGTAGCCGCGGTCCGCGATGCTCAGCGCCACGTTGGCGTTCTGCTCCACCACGAACACGCTGATGCCGCGCTCGTTCACCTGCTTGATGATCTCGAAGATGCGCTCCACGAACAACGGCGCCAGCCCCATGCTCGGCTCGTCCATCAGGATCAGCCTGGGGCGGCTCATCAGGGCGCGGCCCATGGCCAGCATCTGCTGTTCGCCGCCGCTCATGGTGCCGCCTAGCTGACCCAGGCGCTCCCTCAGACGCGGGAACAACGAGAACACGTACTCCATGTCCTCCTCCAGCTCGCCCCGGTCGCTGCGGAGGTAGGCGCCCATCTCCAGGTTCTCGCGCACCGTCATCTTCGGGAATATGCGCCGGTTCTCGGGCACTACCGCCATGCCACGCTCGATGCGGTCAGAGGTAGCGAGCTGGTCCACGCGCTCGCCCCGGAAGTGTATCTGCCCCTCGCTCACGCGCACTATGCCAAGGATGGTCTTGAGGGTGGTGCTCTTGCCCGAGGCGTTGCCGCCCAGCAGGCACACCATCTCGCCCGGGTAGATGACCATGTTCACATGGTGCAGCACGCGGATAGGGCCGTAGTGGGTGGTCACATCGTCGAGTCGCAGCAGCGCTTCGCCGTTATCGGGTGGCGGGGCGGCGCCCCCAGACTGAAGGTCGGCGCTCATGCCTGACCCCCCTGCTCCTCGACCTCGGCGAACATGCCGTCGGCCGCCTGCGCCCGCGCCACGGCGGAGTCCTTGTCGGAGCGCTTGCCCAGGTAGGCCTCGATGACGGCCGGGTTGTTGACCACCTCGTGGTAAGAGCCTTCTGCCAGCTTGCGGCCGTAGTCCAGCACCACCACGCGGTCGCTGATGTCCTTCACCAGGTTCATCTTGTGCTCCACCAGCAAGATGGTATAGCCGCCTTCGTCGCGCATGCGGCGGATGATGCGGGTGATCTCGCGCGTCTCCTTCGGGTTCATGCCGGCGCTGGGTTCGTCGAGCAGCAGCAGCTTGGCTCCCGTGGCCATGGCGCGCGCCATCTCGGTGCGGCGCCTGTTGGCGTAACTGAGCACCTCCACCGACTGGTGCAGCCGGAAGCTCATGAGGCGCGGCCCGAAGAACGCCAGCTTCTCGAGCGCCCGCTCGTGAGCCTCGCGCTCCTGCCTCAGGTAGCCGGGCGTGCGCAGCACCGAGCTGAACCAGTTGCTGCGCAGGCGGTGATGCTGCGGTATGAGCACGTTCTCCAGCACGGTCAGGTTGGTGAACAGCCTGAGGTTCTGGAAGGTGCGGGCCACGCCGCGGTCGACGATGGCGCTGGGCTTGAGCCCCTTGAGGCTGCGGCCCTCGAAGTCTATGTCGCCGGAATCAGGCCTGTAGACGCCCGTTATGAGGTTGAACACCGTGGTCTTGCCGGCGCCGTTGGGTCCGATGATGCTCACGATCTCGCCCTGCTTGATGGTCAGGTTCAGGTCGGTGATGGCCTGCAGGCCGCCGAACGACTTGTAGACGCTGCGCAGCTCGAGCATCAGCCCACCCCCTCCTCGTCGTCCTCGTCAGCTTCTTCTCCCGCCAGGCTGGCGGCCAGCGCGGCGTTGCTGAGCCACGCGTCCTGACGCCGCTCCTCGTCGGACGGCTCGTCCAGCCGCTCGCGGAAGAGCATGGCCCAACTGAACTCCTTGCGCCCCATGACCCCGGAGGGCCTGAGGATCATGATGGCGATGAGCACTATGGCCAGGGTGATGGCGCGCATGCCGAAGCCCTGCCAGGTCTGTTGCAGGCTCGTCATCTCTGTGCCGAACAGGCCGAACGCCAGAGCCAGCACGCCGAGCGCCAGGGGTACCACCACCAGCGGGCCGCCCACCGGCTTGAGCCGCTTGTGGCGCCTCACGAAGAACGCGATGATAGCGCCACCCACGAGCACACAGCCGAGAGCGACGAGCCAGGTGCTGAGCGGGTACGACTGCTCCAGCGGGTCGCCGTACTGCCGCACCCACACCACCAGCGCCGTGCCGATGAGCGCGCCCGTTATGGAGCCCGTGCCGCCCACTGAGATGGCCACCAGGAAGTAGAAGGTGAGGAAGAACAGGAACAGATCGAGGCGCGCGGTGCCCACCCACGACACCCAGAGACCACCGGCCACGCCCGCGAAGAAGGCGGAGATGGCGAACGCCAGCACCTTGTGGTAGGCGGTGTGAACGCCCATGGCCTCCGCCGCTATCTCGTCCTCGCGGATGCCCTGCAGCGCGCGGCCGTAGGAGGAGTACTTGAGGCGCGCCATCACGAAGACGGCTATAGAGAGCAGGCCGAACGTCCACCACACCGACTTGCCGAAGTCAGACGGCACGCCGGCGAAGCCGAGCGCCCCGTTGGTGAACGACGCCATCATCGGCGTGGAGGCCAGCAGGCGGATGCTCTCGCCGAAGCCGAAGGTGACGATGGCCAGGTAGTCGCCGCGCAGGCGCAGGCTGGGGAAGCCCACCACGACACCGAACAGGGCCGCTAGCAGGCCGCCTATGAACAGCGCTATCAGGAACCTGACCCACAGCGTCTCTGGCGTGGCCAGGAAGTCGAGGCCCAGCGCCCTCATCCAGTTCTCTACCGACAGGCCGATGGCGAAGTCGGACAGGCTGGAGCGCGCAGAGGCCGACAGGTTGTCGCGCATGGCGGTGGGCAGTATCAGCAGGCCCGTGGCGTAACCGCCGATGAGCATGAAGCCGTGGTGCCCCAGGGAGAGGATGCCGGTGACGCCGTTGACAAGGTTGAGGCTCACCGTGGCTATGCCCCAGATAGCGAACAGGGCCACCACCTGCTGTAGCTTCACGCCGCCGCTACTGTCTATGAAGAACAGCGCCACGGCCACCAGCGCTAAGCCCGCCAGCGTGAGCAGGCTGTTGCGCATGCGGTTGGCCGTGTAATGCGGCCTGTAGCCGGCAAGCGCGGCCGCGCGCCCGGCGGCGGCCTTGCCGGCCTGCGGCGGCGTGTTGTTCGGGGCGCTCATACCTTCTCCGACAGGTCTTCGCCCACGATGCCGCTGGGACGCACGAGGAGTATCAGGATCATGGCCACGAACGCGAACGTGTCCTTGTACTCGGTGATGCCCGCGAACGACTGCGTGCGCGGGAACAGGGCGGTCAGGAAGTTCTCGAGGAAGCCGAGCAGCACGCCGCCCACCACCGCCCCGGGCAGGCTGCCGATGCCGCCGATGACGGCGGCCGCGAACGCCTTGATGCCGGGCAGGATGCCGAAGATGGCCGGCTGGTTGATGCTGCCGAAGGTCATGCCCCACATGACGGCCGCGGCGGCGGCCAGCATGGAGCCCAGGAGGAAGGTGGTAGAGATGACGCGGTCGACGTTGACGCCCATCATGCGGGCCGTCTCGGCGTCCTGGGCGGTGGCGCGCATGGCCTTGCCCAGCTTCGTCCTGGTCACGAACAGGGTGAGGGCCACGACCAGGAAGGCCGTGACCATGGGCACGAGCACGATCATCCAGGTGGTGAAGAGCCTCTCACCCATGACCTCGAACTGCAGCGGCCCCGTCCAGAAGCTGGGGGGTCTGAAGGGCGTCTGCCTGTTGGAGAACGCCAGGATGCCGAAGTTCTGCAGGAAGAACGACACGGCGATGGCCGTGATGAGCATGGAGTTGCGGGGCGCACCCCTGAGCGGCCGGTATGCCACCCGGTCGATGGTCACGCCCAGCACGCCGGTCACGAACATGGAGGCCACCATGGCCGCCAGCCAGCCGAGCGTCGTGGACGATAGCGCCACGGTGACCGTGATGAACGACAGCACCCCGCCCGCGATGACCAGGGGGTCGAGCATGCGACCGCGCCAGAAGTTGAGTATCTGCATGAAGCCGTAGGTGACGATGAGCGCGATGATCACCGCCACGGGCCAGGCCAGCGGCGTGAGGGTGAACAGGAAATATGCCGCGAACGCCCCCACCATGAACACCTCGCCGTGGGCGAAGTTGATGAGGCGGATGATGCCGTAGACCATCGTGTAGCCCAGCGCGATGAGCGCGTACAGGCTGCCGAGCTGGAACGAGCGCACGAACGCGCCCGCGAAGAAGGCGCTGTTGAACGCGGGGTTGACACTGTAGAGATAAAGCATGCGCCAGACGATCAGCCCGACTAGGCCGGCGCCCACAGCCCAGGGCACCCACGAGCGTCTGCGCTTCGCTGCTAAAGATATAGCCGACAAACTAGGCTCCTAATACCGGGCGCGAGGGGACCCGCGCGCCACCCGAGTCTCATCTGCTGCGTGCGGCCACTGCGCCGCCCCTTCGTTAAGGCAGGCGGCAAGGGCCCCGGAAACGGAGCCCTTGCCGCACACGCTGCTTAAGCGTCGATGTTAGGGCTCACGCTTATTCGAGCGAGATGCCCCTCAAGGTGGCCTTCACCCAGCCGGAGTCGGTGAACTGGTAGGCATAGAGACCCATGACGCGGTTGGCCGGGGTGCCGTCGGTGCCGACGTAGGTGATGTCACCAGACACGCCGGGGAAGTCGACGAAGGCCATGAGGGCGTCCTTGATGGCCGTGCCGTCGGTGTCGCCGGCATCGGTGATGGCCTGCCAGAGGACCTTGTAGGAGTCGGCGCCCGTGAGGGTGAAGCCGGTGAAGTTGGCGGCGTCATGCACCTTCAGGAAGGCCTCGCCGAACTCGGCCGCGCGCTCGGCGGCGGCGCCGGTGAGCACGTCGGGCTCGCCGAAGCTGGTGAAGCGGAAGTCCTCGAAGGCGGAGCCGCCGCCGTCGGGGCACTGCGAATCGTCAGCGGCGTCGCCACCCAGGATGGGCTGGCCGAAGCCCTGCTGGCGCAGCTGCGGCACGAGCGAGGCGGCCTCGGCGCAGAAGCCCGTGTAGTAGATCATGTCGGGCACGAAGGAGCGCAGGTTGTTGATCTGGGCCGAGAAGTCGACGTTGTTGGAGGTGTAGTCGAGAACGGTGGTGTTGCCGCCCATGGCCTCGAAGGCGTCCTTGAAGAAGCCGGCCAGGCCCACGGAGTAGTCGTCGTCCTGCTGGCGGAAGATGGCCACGTTGCGGGCGTTAAGGTCCTGGTAGGCGTACTGTGCGGCTACCGCACCCTGGAACTGGTCGGTGTAGGGGATGCGGAAGACGTAGTCGCCGATCTGCGTGGTGGCCGGGTTGGTGGAGCCGTTGCTGACCAACGGGATGCCCAGCGGGTTCAGGATCTGGGCGGCGGGGATGGTGTGGCTGGTGGAGTAGGAGCCGATGACGGCGGCCACGCCCTCGTCGACGAAGCGGTTGGCGCACGCCACCGAGCCTTCGACCGTGCTGGCGTTGTCGCAGATCGAGAGCTCGACCGGGCGGCCGAGCAGCTCGGGCTGCTGCGAGAGAGCGACCTGGATGCCGTACAGGCTGTCGTTGCCCGTCACTGCCATGCGGCCGGACAACTCGAGGTTGACCCCTATGCGAATCGGATCTTGTGCGTAGGCGAGCCCTCCCAGGATCGCGAACACAACCAATGCTGCTGCTAGTCGCTTCATAGAAAATGTCCTCTCCGACGACGTCAAGCGGAGTCGCGTAACACGAACACCGGCGTCCATGCGCCGCGACCAAAGAATTTGTACGTCTTAAGCACTATATCTAAGCTCCCGCACCTAGTGTCAACGTATTAGCGGTGTATTAAGCGACCTACGAACGCCTTCTTAGGTCCATGACAGCGCCCCTACCGCCGCAGCAGTAGGGGCGCTGGAGCGGCGCAACGTCACGCCGCGGCGGGAGGTCTGAACCCTCGCAGTCTGAGCGCGTTGGTGACGACGAACACGCTGGAGAGCCCCATGGCGGCAGCGGCGAACATAGGCGACAGCAGGACGCCGAAACCCGGATAGAGGACGCCCGCGGCCACGGGTATGAGCAGGACGTTGTAAGCGAACGCCCAGAAGAGGTTCTGACGGATGTTGGCAAGGGTGGCACGTGAGAGGTGGATGGCGTTGGGCACGCCCCCGAGGTCCCCGCTCATGAGCACCACGTCGGCGGACTCTATGGCCACGTCCGTGCCCGTGCCGATGGCCAGGCCCACATCGGCCTGCGCCAGCGCCGGGGCGTCGTTTATGCCGTCGCCCACGAACAGTACCTGGTTACCCGCCTCCTGCATGGCGCTGACCGCGGCGGCCTTGTCGCCCGGCAGCACCTCGGCCACCACCTCGTCTATGCCGAGCTGCCTACCGATGGCCTCGGCCGTGGCGCGGGCGTCGCCCGTCAGCATGACCACGCGCATGTTCAGCCTGTGCAGCGTCTCGATAGCGGCGGGCGTGGACTTCTTCACCGGATCGGCCACTGCCAGCAGCGCTACCACCTGGGGCGCACCACCGTCGGCCTCACCCAAAGCCACGAACATGGGCGTGCGCCCCAGCGCGGCCAGCCCGGCGGCCCGCTCATCCAGGGCGTCAGTGTGTGCGCCCACCCGCCGCATGTAACGGGCGGCCCCCACGTGAACACGCCGCCCGCCGGCTACGGCCGTGACACCGTAACCGGGTACCGCCTCGAAGCTGGTGACGGCGGCGGCCGTGGCGCCGCGCTCGCCTGCGCCACGGATGATGGCGCTGGCCACCGGGTGCTCCGAACCAGACTCGACCCCGGCCACCAGGGCCAGAAGCTGCTGCTCGGTCACGCCGGCGCTGGGGGCGAGGAGCACATCGGTGAGCTCCGGTCTGCCCTCCGTGAGGGTGCCCGTCTTGTCGAGCACGACCACGTTGGCCGAGCCGACGCTCTGCAGGGCGGCGCCGTTGCGGAACAGCACGCCCAGTTCGGCCGCCTTGCCCGTGCCCACCATGATGGAGGTGGGCGTCGCCAGACCCATGGCGCACGGGCAGGCGATGATGAGCACGGCCACCAAGTTGACGATGGCGAAGGTGAGCGCCGGGTCGGGGCCGAACAGCAGCCAGATGATGAAGGTGAGCGCAGCCACAGCCATGACCGCCGGCACGAACCACGCCACCACCTTGTCTACCAGCGCCTGGATGGGCAGCTTGGCGCCCTGGGCGGCCTCGACCATGGCGATGATCTGCGAGAGCACGGTGTCGGCGCCGACCTTGGAGGCCTGGAAGCGGAAGGTGCCCGTGCCGTTGACCGTACCGCCCACCACCTCGGAGCCCTGCTGTTTGGCCACCGGCATGGGCTCACCGCTGATCATCGACTCGTCTACGAACGACGAGCCTTCGACCACCACCCCGTCGACCGGCAGGCGCTCGCCGGGCCGCACCACGATCAGGTCGCCGCGGCGGACCTGGTCTACATGTATCTCTGACTCCACGCCATCACGGACGACGCGGGCCGTGGGCGGCTGCAGCGCCATGAGCGAGCGGATGGCGTCGCCCGTGCGCCCCTTGGCGCGCGCCTCGAACCAGCGGCCCAGGAGGATGAGGGTGATGATGACGGCCGAGGCCTCGAAGTAGAGGTGCGCCGTGCCCGCCGGCAGCCACTGCGGGAAGAACGTGCTGACAAGCGAGTAGCCGTACGCCGCGCTCGTGCCGAGCACTACGAGCGAGTTCATGTCGGGCGCGCCGCGCAGCAGCGCCGGCACACCATGACGGTAGAAGCGCCGCCCGGGTCCGAACTGCACCACGGTGGCCATGGCGAGCATGATGTAGGCCCTCGTCTGCATGGGCAGCCACGAATCGAGCCACATGTGGAGCCCGGGGATGAGCATGGCGCCCATCTCGAGGACGAACAGCGGGATGGTGAACGCCGCCGCGATGATCAGGTCGCGCTCCAGGCTCTTGAGCTCGGCGGCGCGCGCCTCGCGCTCCACCTCGTCGCGCTTCTGGGTCTCGCTTATCTGCCTTACCTCGTAGCCGGCCCTGCGGATGGCCTCTTCCAGCGCCTCCGGCGCCAACCCGGGCTGGTAGCGCACCGTGGCGCGCTCCGTGGCCAGGTTCACGCTGGCCTCGACCACACCCTCCACCTTGCCCAGCGCGCGCTCCACGCGCGCCACGCAGCTAGCGCAGGTCATGCCCTCGACGCTCAGTTCCGTGCCCAGTATCGGACCGTGCGCGTTGGCTGCGGCGATGGCGGAGCTGCCGGCCGCCCGGTCGGCGGGTGTGGTTGCTGTTGACTGACTCATCTCTTCCTTCTAACTACCGACCGAAGCCTCAGATGCGGTACTTGAGCGCTTCCATCAGCTCGTCGACTATCTGCTCCGAATCGCCGCGCTGTGCGGCGGTGACCACGTGGTCACGGATGTGGGAGCGCAGCACGGCCTCCGACACCTTGCGCACAGCCCCTTGAACGGCGCTCACCTGCTTGAGGACGTCTACGCAGTACACGTCCGGGTCCTCGAGCATGCGCAGCACGCCCTCGACATGCCCGCGCACACCCTTCAGCCGCAGTACGGCGTCGGCGCGCGTGGCGGGGTCGAGGTGCAGGCAGTCGTGGCCGTGCGGGCCCGTCTGCCCCGTCCCTTCGGCCGGCGCCTGCGCACCGCCGGGCAGGTCGGTCATCAGCTGGCCGGTGCGGCGGTGTAACCCTCTTCGGCTACGGCCGCCACGAGGTCGGCAACGCTGGCCGAGCCCTGGACGGTGGCGCGTGCGCCTTGCAGGTCGACCTTGGCGTCGGTGACGCCGGCCACACCCTTGAGGGCGCGCTCTACTGCGGCGGAGCAGTGGCTGCAGGACATGCCTTGGATCTTGAGTTCGGTCATCTCTCGTCTCCTTTTCCGGCGGCCGGGCACCTGGCCTAACCAGGCGCAGCGGTCGCTGGCTGACTGGAGTATAGCACCCCACCTGGGGTGGGGTGTCAACCACCCGGCCTTAACGGCCAGCCGAGCGAACGACGACCTGACCAGGCAGCCGCCCGAGCGAGCTGTGTCCGACAACCTGGGCCAGCCCTATGACAGCCCTCCCGCACCCTTCGAACACCCGCTAGTTGCGGCCCTTCGGCTAGCCATGCTCGCGGTGCAGACGCCGGCTATTCGGCCTCCGCCGCCGTGGCCAGCCGGTCGCCGTCACCGTCGGGCGGGCGCTTCGGACTCACGATCGACGGCGGGTCGGAGGCAGGGAACGAGCCGTCGATCCCCACGTCCAGCTCAGCGTCCAGCTCTTCCGGGTCGAGGTTCTCCTCGCGGTCGACGTTGGCGGGCTGCTCACCTTGCTTCTTCAAGCGCATGGTCCTGCACCTCCTTGGCGCACTCACCCCAAGGTTAGGCCCCGAACGGCCTAAGGGGGTGCCCGCACGGCACAGTTGCTAAATGCAATAAAGCGTGCAAAACTAGCGGCACAGTGCAATCATCCTGGCGTGACAGGCTGGCGCGTGAGGCCCCTAGACTCAGTGGCTCGCAGCGCGTGCTGGCTGATCACCTACACCACCACCCCCATGAACTGGCCTACGCCAGCGCCGCGCAAGTAGCGCGAGACCTGAAGATCTCGCCCTCCACCGTCGTGCGCTTCGCTCAGCAGCTCGGCTACGAAGGCTGGCCCGCCCTGCAGTCCGACCTGCGCGAACAGGTGCGCCAGAGCCGACGCCTGGTCGAGATGGCCCCCACCAGCGACGAGTTCCTGACGCACTACGTGCAGGTCCAGCGGCGCAACCTCGAGCTGCTGGCCACCCAGGCGGGCGCCATCGAGAAGGCCGCCGAGACGCTCGCCACGGCCAGGAGCGTGTGGATAAGCGGCGACCGCGCCAGCGCCTACATCGCCGGCTACGCCGCCCACTTCCTGCGCCTCGTACGGCCCGGCGTCAGGCTGCTCGACGGCGGCTCGTCGGGGGCGCTCGACCGACTGCTCGACCTGGGCGACGGCGACGCCCTCTGGCTCACCAGCATGAGCCGCTACTCGAGCCGCAGCGTCAAGCTGGCCCAGTACCTCTCCGGCAAGGTCCCCGTCGTTCTGCTTACCGACGAGGTGACCTCGCCCCTACTGCCCTACGCAACCACGCGCCTGCTGTTCGCGTCCGCCTCCGTCACGAGCCTGCGCTCTGACGTGGCGGCCTACGCCACGGCACAGGCGTTGGTGCTGGCGACCGCGCGCAAGACCCCCGGAGCGCGCGCCCGCCTGGAACAGGCCGAAACGCTCTGGGGCGAGTTCGAACAGTTCTACAAGGAGGAACGATGAAGAGAGTACTGATGGTCGTGCTTGCCCTGCTGGCGACGCTGGCGTTCGCGGGCAAGAACGACGACACCCTCAACGTGGCGTTCGAGCGCACCATGCTCACGCTCGACACCTACGCCACGGCCGAAAGGCTGGCCCTGGTCATCGCCCATAACGTCGGCGACACCCTCATCTACCGCAACCCGGCCACCGGCGAGTTCGAACCGCACCTCGCCACGGACTGGCGCGCCGTCGACGACCTGACCTTCGAGTTCGACCTGCGCCAGGGCGTCAAGTTCCACAACGGCGACGACTTCACCGCTGCCGACGTCGTAGCCACCCTCGAGTTCGTCATCGGCGATGGCGCCGGCCTGGCCGGTACTGGCACGCTCCAGTGGATCGAGAGCATCACGGCTATAGACGACTACAAGGTGCAGATAAAGGCCAAGGCGCTCACGCCCACGGCCTACGAGACCATCGCCCTCATCGGGGTCATCTACCCGGCCAGCGTGCTCAGCACGCAGGGTCCCGAGTACCTCGGTCAGCACCCCATCGGCACCGGCCCCTACCGCTTCGTGGGTCAGTCGGACAACACCATCCGCTTCGAACGTTTCGAGGAGTACTTCGGCGGCGCCAAGGGCCAGCCCGCCATCCGCCACCTCGTCATCCACACGCTGCCCGAAGAGTCCAGCCGCATCGCGTCGCTCATGACGGGCGCCATCGACATCGCCCGGTCGGGCTCCATCAGCCCCGACCAGGCTCCGGCCATCCAGGGCCGCGCCCGCGTCGAGGCCGCCGATATCCTGCGCACCTGGTTCATCCAGATGGACTCGCTCGGCCGCAGCGGCACCGACTACTTCACCGACCAGCGCGTGCGCGCCGCCGTGGCCCACGCGATTAACAAGGACGAGATCGTCGACATCCTCCTCTCCGGCTACGGCCGCGTGATCGAGGCTCCGTGCAACCCCGTGCAGTTCGGCTGTGACGAGAGCAAGGCCACCACGCACGACTACAACCCCGAACTGGCCCGCGAGCTGCTGGCCGAGGCCGGCTACCCGAACGGCTTCACCGTCGACCTGTACGGCTACCGCGAGCAGCAGGTGGCGCAGGCCATCCAGGGCTACCTCGAGGACGTGGGCATCAAGACCGAGCTCCAGTGGTACGGCGGTCAGTACGACGTGGTCAGCCAGCGCCTCGCCGCCGGTGAGATCGCCCTGTACTTCGGCTCCTGGGGCTCCAGCTCCATCTACGACGCCAGCGCCGTGATGGACATCCACTTCAAGACGGGCGAGGAGTTCTCGCTGAACTCGTCCGCCACCATCGACGATGCCCTCAACGCCGCCCTGCAGACGGTCGACCTGGACGAGCGGCGCGAGCTGTACGCCGCCGCCATAGGCGAGATCACCGAGCAGGTGTACATGGTGCCCCTGTTCGCCGGCCGCGTGCTCGCCGGCGTGTCCAACGACCTCGACTGGGCCCCCTCGCCCGACGAGATCGAGCGCTACTTCCTAGCCAAGTGGCGTTGAGCTAGTGACCCCTCCGGTCCCGCACCCAGATACGGGTGCGGGACCGACAACCGGCGACTGTCTAATATCTAGCGACCGTCCCTATGTGAAGAGTCTCTATATGAAGAGGAGGTGCGAGTGAGCGCATACGTGCTGGAGCGGCTGGGCCAATCGGTGCTGATAGCCATCATCATCAGCCTGACGACCTTCCTCCTTATCTTCGTGGCGAAAGACCCGGCCCGCGCTCTCGCCAGCCCCGACGCCTCCGCCGCCGAGGTAGAGCTGCTGCGCCAGCGCCTCGGCCTGGACCGCCCGCTGCTGCTGCAGTACGGCGTGTGGGCGCTCAACGCCGTGCGCGGCGACTTCGGCCTCAGCCTCTACTCCCGCCAGCCCGTCGAGCGGCTGCTGGCGCCCCGCATCCGCGCCAGCGCCGAGCTGGCCGGCGCCGCTCTGCTCATCACCATCCTCATAGCGGTGCCGCTAGGCGTGGCCGCGGCGCTGCGGCGCGGGGGCTTCATCGACATGCTGGCCACCGCCATCGCCGTCTCGGGCCAGGCCATGCCCATCTTCTGGTTCGGGCTCATGCTCATCATCCTGTTCAGCGTGCGGCTGGGATGGCTGCCGGTGAGCGGTCGCGGCACGCTCCAGAACCTCGTGCTTCCCGCGGTGACGCTGGGCTTCTCGGTGGTGCCGCTCACCATGCGCCTCACGCGCTCGGCCATGCTCGAGGTCCTCTCGCAGGACTACGTGCGCACCGCCCGCGCCAAGGGCCTCGGCTTCGCCTCCGTGGTAGGCAAGCACGCCACCCGCAACGCGGCCACCCCCGTCATCCTGGCGCTGGGCCTGCAGTTCGGGGCGCTGCTGGGGGGCGCCGTGGTCACGGAGACCGTGTTCGCCTGGCCCGGCATCGGCGAGCTGGCGGTCATAGCCGTGTCGACCGCCGACTTGCCGGTGGTGCAGGCCATCGTGCTGTTCGCCGCCGGCGTCGTCATCCTCGCCAACCTGCTGGCAGACGTGGTGGTGGCGCTGGCCGACCCGAGGATCCGCTACTGATGGGCGGCTTCCTGAAGAGGTTCTCCTCCCGCTCCGGTCGCTTCGGGCTGATCATGTTCCTGGTCGTCGCTCTGGTGGCCGTGGCCGCCCCCGTGCTAGCGCCGCACGACCCCTACCGTCAGGCGGTGGTGCGCCGGCTCAAGCCCCCCGTGTGGCTGCAGGGTGGCATCGAGGGCAACGTGCTGGGCACCGATCAGTTGGGGCGCGACACCCTCTCGCGGCTCATCTACGGCGCACGCATCAGCCTCCTGGTGGGCGCCGCGACGGTGCTGCTGGCCGGCGTGCTGGGCGTGACGCTGGGCCTGCTGGCCGGCTACTTCGGCGGCAAGGTCGACTACGCCATCTCCACCTTCATCAACGCTGCGTGGTCGTTCCCGTTCATCCTCTTCGCGCTCATCATCGTGGCCGTGCTGGGGGCGGGTCTCCAGAACCTGATCATCGCCCTGGTGGCCACCAGCTGGGCGGCCTTCGCGCGCATAACGCGCGGCGAGGTCATGGCCGTCAAGAGCCGCGAGTACATCTCGGCCGCCACGGCCCTCGGCATGCGTCACTTCCGCACCCTCGTCAAGCACGTGCTGCCCAACATCGCCTCGAGCCTGCTGGTCATCGCCAGCATCGAGTTCGGCCAGGCCATACTGCGCGAGTCGTTCCTGAGTTTCCTCGGCCTCGGCGTGCCGCCCTCCATACCGTCGTGGGGTGGCATGCTGTCAGAGGCGCGGCCGTACATCTTCACCATGTGGTGGATGGTCACGCTGCCGGGGGTGTTGATCTTCATAACCACCCTGAGCGTCAACCTCCTGGGCGACGGCATCAGGGACGCCTTTGACCCCAGGCTGCGTGGCAGGTGATAGTCCGTAGCAGGAACTAACGTGCCTGACGTAGACGCCATGCACTCGACCCACCCCGGAAGCGCGCGAGCGCGGGAGAACAGGACCGAACCTTGAAACTCGAACGAATCGAACTCCGCGAAGTGGCCATGAGCCTCAAGTTCCCGTTCCGCACCAGCTTCGGTGTAGAGCAGCACCGGCGCATCACGCTGCTGACGCTGCACGCCGAGGGTCAGTCGGGCATCGCGGAGTGCGTGGCGGGCGAGTTCCCGGGTTATTCCTACGAGACGGTAGACACCGCCTGGCACGTCATCGAGACCTACCTGGCACCGGCGGTGCTGGGCAAGGACATCGCCACGGCCACCGAGCTGCTGCACGAGCTGCGCCACATCCGGGGCCACAACATGGCCGTCGCCGCGGTCGAGATGGCGTTCTGGGACCTGCAGGCCAAGGCGTTGGGCGTGCCGCTGTGGCAGCTGCTGGGCGGCCGGCTGCGCCCTATCGAAGTGGGCATCTCGCTCGGCATCCAGGACTCGGTGCAAGAGACGGTGGACCTGGCCGTCGCCAACGCCGAGCAGGGTTACCGCCGGGTCAAGCTCAAGATCGAGCCCGGCTGGGACGTCGACATGGTGGCCGCCGTGCGCGCCGCCCTGCCAGACATCCAGATGAGCGTAGACGCCAACTCCGCCTACCGCCTCACCGACGCACCCCGCCTAAGAGAGCTCGACGACTTCCGCCTGGCCTACATCGAGCAGCCCCTAGCCTACGACGACCTGGTGGATCACGCCGACCTGCAGGCGCAGTTGGAGACGGCTATCTGCCTCGACGAGAGCGTCCACTCGGCCGAGGACGCACGCAAGGGCCTGGCCATCGGCGCCGGCCGCGTCATAAACATCAAGACGGGGCGCGTGCGCGGCTACGCGGCCGCCCGCAAGGTCCACGACGTGGCACAGACGTTCGGCGCTCCGGTCTGGTGCGGCGGCATGCTCGAGAGCGGCGTGGGCCGGGCGCACAACCTGCACCTGAGCACCTTGCCTAACTTCCTCCTGCCGGGCGACACGTCAAGCTCCAGCCGCTACTGGCACGAGGACATAGTCGAGGAGCCTCTGGAGGCGGTCGGCGGCGTGCAGCACGTGCCCGCTGGCCCGGGCATCGGCGTCACCCTGAAAACGGACCTCATCGAGAAGATCACCAACAAGCACCAGGTCTTGCTGCCGAGGTGAGCGCCTAGAGCTCTTCGGCGTCTTCGCCCGCCTCGTCGCCGGCGTCGAGGCCCAGCGCGGCCAGCCCGGCACGCCCGGCCGGCCCGAGCATGTCGACCGTGCGGCCCGCCACGCGGTTCACGCTGGCGTCGATGTCGCGCAGCAGCGTCAGCAGCTCCAGGTGATGAGAGCTCGAGGCGCGCGACTGCGGCAGCTGTTCCTCCAGCCTGCTCAGGTGAGCCACCCGCATCTTGCCCACGAACTGCTCCAGCTCCTCGCGCCCCTTGAGGACGCGCTGCGCCATGCGCACGTTGCCGGTGGCCAGCGCCGTGAACGCCATGCGCATGCGCAGCAGTATGCGCTCGCCCGTCTGGGCCAGCTCGGCGCGCCCGGCCTTGCTGAACTCCAGGCCCTCGGCCCTTAGGCGCTGTTCGCGCTTGCCCAGCCGCCGTATCTGGTCGCCCATGTGCTCCAGCTCGGTGGCTATCAGCAGCAGGTGCTCGGTCATGGAGTCTTCACGCTTAAGCCGCCGTATGCGCGCCAGGTAGTCGATGACGTCGTAGGTCAGCCGGTCGACCTTGGCCTCACGCGCCTCGATCGGGCCGGCGTTCCAACGACCGTTGGCGATGTTCTCCACCGCCAGCTCGGCCATCACCGCCACCTGGTCGCTGATGCGCACGGTCTCGCGCAGCGCCAGCGCGGGGGCCAGTTTGCCGTCCTCGATGGCCTCCGGCCGCAGGTACTTAGGCGCCGCGTCGTCCTCCGCCTTGGGCACCAGCTCGCCACTAAGGCGCGCGAGCAGCGGAGCGAGCACGGTACCCACCAGGGCCACGGTCAGGTTGAACAGCGTGTGGGCGTTGGCCACCTCGCGCGCCCGGCCACCCCCGATGGAGGCGACCACTTCTGCCGCCGGCTCCAGGAGCACGGCCACGGTGATGGCGAAGACCGAGGTCAGCAGGAGCTGCATGAGCGCCGTGCGCTGGGCGTTGGTGTCGAACGTGCGCGACACTAACAGGGGCATGAGCGCACTGCCCGCGTTGCCGCCTGCTGTGAGCGCTATCGCTGCCGGCAGCCCGACCGCGTCCGAGATGTACAGACCGAGCGCGATGGCCGTCACGGCGTTCGAGCTGGACAGCAGGCCGCCGAGCGCGCCGCCTATGAGCAGCATGGCCAGCGGTCGGGTCTCCGCCGCGTGGATGACCATGCTGAAGAGCTCGCCCTCGGCCAGCAGCGTCATCGAGTCCACCGCGATGTCCAAGCCGAGGAACAGCAGGCCCGCGCCGAGCAGCAGCCCGCCGAGGCCCTGCACCCGGCGCCACAGCGTGGCGAAGTAGCCGAGGCCGATCATGGCCCACGCGTAGGCCCCAAGGCTGAAGGCGGCCAGCTGGATGGCCAGAGTGGCGCCCAGCTTGGCGCCCAGCAGCAGCGCGATGCCGGCGCCCACGCTGATCAGGCCGCCGCCCACGAGGCTCAGCGCGGTCAGCGAGGTGGCGGTGCCGCTCTGGGTGGCGGCGGCCACGGCGGTGCCGGTCAACAGCGCGTGGAAGGGCGAGCGGGTAGCGGCCGACATGAGCCGGCGCGCGTAAGGCCCCGCCAGCTCCTGCAGCGAGTCGGCGATCTTGTGGATGCCCAGCAGGAAGAGCGCCAGACCACCGATGGCGGTCAGCAGCATCGGCTATCGCACCTTTCCTGGTCAGCTTCGCTACGTCCTGGCATTTAGTCGCACATTCTATGCCTGCGGCACACGGGGCGCATGCCCAATCAGACACTCGCGAGATACCGCAATCGTGGACCTGGTTGTACGCGTTCTGTGGCGCCCGGAGGTGACGACGCTCGCCACATGCTGGTACCGTGTTCGGGAAGTCACAAGCTATACACCTGAAGGAGGGTTCTATGCGAAGGATGCTCGTTCCGTTTTTCGTTACCTTGCTGGTCCTGAGCGGCCTTGCGCTGGCTCAGGACACGGTGAAGGTCGGGGTCATCACCAGCCTCACCGGTAGGTTCGCCGAGTTCGGCGAGCAGCACCAGGCCGGCATCCAGGCAGCGCTCGAGGACGTCAACGCTGCCGGCGGGGTCAACGGCGTGCCGCTCGAGATCGTCTACGAGGACGACATATCCGAGGTCAACGCCGCGCTCTCGGCCGCCGAGACGCTGGTCAACCAGAACCTGCCCCTCGTCATGGGCGCGTACTCCTCCTCCATCACCAGCCCGCTGGCTCAGTACTTCACGCGCCAGCAACGCCCGTTCCTCGTGTTCACCTCGGGTGACGACGCCATCACCCGCCCCGGCTCCGACTGGGTGTTCCGCATCAACCAGCCCAGTTACGCGTACGCCGACGTGCTGTTCGGAGTGTTCGACGCCCTCAACGCGGAGCACGGCGCCGGCTACATAAACACCATCGCCGTCATCCACGGCAACGGGGCGTTCGAGGTGTCGGTGGCCGACGCGGTAGACGAGCTGGCGGCCGAGAAGGGCTACTCCGTCGTGGCCCGCCAGGATTACGACCAGTCGGGTGCCGACTTCCGCCCCATCCTCAACCGCTTCAAGGGCCTCAACGCCGACGTCGTGTTCATGGTGTCCTACGCCGCGGACTCCGTGGCCATCATGCGCCAGATCTCTGAGGTGGGCCTCGACGCCAAGGTCTTCGCCGGCGGCGCTGCGGGCTTCGCCCTCCCCAACTTCATCGAGGGCTCGGGCCCCGCTGCCGACTACGTGTACACGGCCACCATGTGGACGAACGCCGTTCCGTACCCCGGCGCCCAGGAGCTGTACGACCGCCTGCAGGCCATCCTCGGCCGCACGCCCTCGTACCACTCCGCCCAGGCCTACGCCTCCGTCATCGTGGCGGCAGACGTGCTCGCGCGCGCCGCCTCGTTCTCGCCTGCAGATGTGCGCGCCGCGCTGCTGGCGACGAACATGCCCAACACCACCTACGGCCCGATCAGCTTCGAGGATTACGCCGGCTACCGCAACCAGGCCTCGCTGCCCGCGGTGGCTCAGCAGATCGTCGACGGCCAGTTCGTGACCGTCTTCGTGAACGGTCAGGTCGTCGCCCCCATGCTCGAGACCCCGGCCTGGACCGCCCGGTAACCACAAGAGAGAAGTGAGGCGTTGGAAGCACTGACCCCATTCCTGCAGAACGTCAGCGGTGGACTGCTGATAGGCGGCATCTACGCCCTGATAGGCGTCGGTCTGTCGCTCATATTCGGCGTCATGAAGGTGATCAACTTCGCCCACGGCGAGTTCGTCATCCTCGGCATGTACGTGGCCATCGTGCTGTTCAACCAGCTCGGGCTAGACCCGTACGTGTCGCTGCTCATAGCCGGCCCCGCCGGCTTCCTGGTGGGGGTAGTGATCCAACGCCTGCTCATCGCGCGCCTGGTAGACATACCGGGCGACAGCACCCTACTCGTCTCCCTGGGCCTCGGTCTCGTCATATCGAACGTGCTCTTCCTGATATTCGGGGCCGAGCCCAAGTCTATCTACGTGCCTTACGCCACCAAGACAGTCATGCTGGCAGGCATCCGCCTGCCGGTAGCTCAGCTCATAGCGGGCGGCGTGACCCTGGTGCTCATAACCCTGCTGTGGCTCCTGCTGACCCGTACGGAGATCGGCCGGGCCGTGCGCGCCACGGCCCAGAACCGGCTGGGGGCGGAGCTGGTCGGCATCAACACTCCGCGCATCCACGCGCTGGTGTTCGGCCTGGGCATGGCGCTGGCCATGGCCGCCGGCGTCATCCTCGCGCCGCTCCTCTTCGCCATCCCCACTGCCGGAGCCAGCTACACGCTCAAGGCGTTCGTGGTCACCGTGCTGGGCGGCCTCGGCAGCGTGCCGGGCGCCATCGGCGGCGGGCTGCTGCTGGGCCTGGTGGAGTTCATGGGCGCCTCCTATCTTTCTTCCAGTTATCGCGACGCGTACGGCCTGTTCGCGTTCCTCATCGTTCTGTTGCTGCGCCCTGAGGGTCTGTTCGGGCGCACGGTGAAGCGCGTATGACGAGTGAGCACCTCACGCCGGTGCCGCAGTCCGCGCCTCCTAAGAAGGTCGGCGGTGGCCTCATGGCCTCGCCCTGGCCCAAGCTCGTGGTCGTGGGTGCGGCGTTCGCGGCCTGGTACTTCCTCTTCCCGTCCGCCTTAACGCTGGGCATAACGCTCATGCTGCTTGCCGGCTGGGCCTCCGCCTGGGACCTGCTGGGCGGCTGGACCGGTCAGGCCAGCCTGGGGCACGCCGCGTTCGTGGGCCTGGGCGCCTACACCATCGGCATCACTGCGTCCAAGTTCAACCTGGCGCCGTGGTGGGCGGCCCTGCTCGCCATGGGCATAGCCGCCGCGCTCGCGTTGCTGTGGGGTCGCATCACGTTCGGGCTGCGCGGCTCGTATTTCGTTCTTAGCACCATCGCCATAGCAGAGATCCTGCGCCTGGTGGCCATCAACGAGCGCAAGCTCACGGGTGGCGCCGTCGGCCTGTTCATCTTCCGGCTGGAGGAGCCGTTCGGACTCGACCTGTTCAGCCGGCACGTCGAGTTCTGGGTGGCGCTCGGCTACCTGCTGCTCGTTCTGGCGATCGTCGCGCTCATCACGCACGGGCGCCTGGGCTTCCAGATGCGCGCCGTTCGCGAGGACGAGTCGTCTGCCCAGGCCGCTGGCATCAACCCGGTGGCCGTGAAGTCGTGGGCGTTCATGCTCTCGGGCGCGCTCACGGCGCTGGGCGGGTGCATCTACGGCATCGTGCTGTCGGCCCTTCAGCCTCAGCCCCTGTTCGAGCTGCACCTGTCTGTTCGCATCGCGCTGGTGGCCATCATCGGCGGGCGCGGCACACTGTTCGGACCGCTGATGGGCGCTGCCCTCATCACGCTGGCAGGCGAGTTGTTCCGCACCACCTTCGCGCAGGCCAACCTGCTCATCTACGGGCTGCTCATCGTGCTCGTCGTGCTGTTCATGCCGCGCGGGCTACTGGGCGAGATAGAGCGGCGCATCGTGAGGAGGCGTTATGCCAAGAGCGCTCGAGGCTAACAACATCACGGTGCAGTTCGGCGGCCTCATAGCCGTGAACAACGTGTCACTCACGCTGGACGAGGGCGCCATCCTCGGGCTCATCGGCCCCAACGGCGCCGGCAAGTCCACCCTGTTCAACGCCCTGACGGGCTACGCCAAAGCCAAGGGCTCCATCACCTTCGAGGGCAGGCGCGTGGAGAAGCTGCCGCCCTACGCACGCATGCGGCTGGGCATGGGGCGCACGTTCCAGATCGAGCGCCCGTTCGAGGGGCTCACAGTGCTCGAGAACGTCCTCATCCCCGCGTTCCTGCACGCCAGCGGACGCGTGGAGGCCGAGGTGAAGGCCCTCAACGCGCTCGAGCTGGTGGGACTCGCCGACCGTGCCCTGCAGCCGTCCTCCGACCTCAACCTCGCGCGCCGGCGCCGGCTGGAGCTGGCCAAGGCGCTGGCCGTGAACCCGAAGGTGCTGTTCCTGGACGAGCTGATGGCGGGGCTCAACCCGCCCGCGCTCAAGGAGATGATCTCGTTCGTGCGCGGCCTGGCGCACTCCGGCATCGCCATCATCATGGTGGAGCACATCATGGAGGCGGTCACCGAGCTGTGCCAGGACGTCATAGTGTTGGCGTTCGGGGAGAAGATAGCGCAGGGCTCCCCCAGCGCGGTCATGAGCAACGAGCGCGTGGTAGAGGCTTACCTGGGTGGTAGCGATGACGATGATTAACGGTCTCTCCGGTTCGGCCGGACCGGCCAGCAGCAGCCTCGGCCACCCGGGTGCCGACGCGCTCAGGAACGAAGAGCGCGTGCTGGACGTGATCAGCGCCGACCTGGGCTACGGCGAGCTGCAGGTGGTGTTCGGCGTGTCTCTCCACGTGGGCAGCCATGAGCTCGTGGGCCTGGTCGGCGGCAACGGCAGCGGCAAGTCCACCATTCTGCGGGCCGTGTCGGGCATGATCCGGCCTCAGGGCGGGCAGATCATGTTCGCGGGCGAGAACGTGGGCGGCCTCAAGCCCCACGACCTGGCGCTGCGCGGTCTGGCGCACGTGCCCATGGGCCGCCAGCTCTTCCCCGACATGACGGTCGAGGAGAACCTCTCTCTGGGCGCGTACCTCCCGCCCGCGCGCGTGCGCCGCGACGAGGGGTTCGAGCGGGTGTATGACCTGTTCCCCGACCTCTACACCAAGCGCAAGGCCACCGCCGGCTCGCTCTCGGGTGGCCAGCAGCAGATGGTGGCCATCGGCCGCGCCCTCATGCTGCACCCCCGCATGCTGCTCATGGACGAGCCCTCACTCGGTCTCGCACCGCTGCTGGTGCGCGAGGTCATGAGCGTCATCCGCAGCGTGGCCGAGACGGGGCTGCCCATCCTGCTGGTGGAGCAGAACGTGATGCAGGTGCTGAAGATAGCCGACCGCGCCTACGTGCTCGAGAACGGTCACCTGGTGCTGGACGGGCCGTCGGCCAAACTGCGGGGCGACCCCATGATCAGGAAGGCCTACCTGGGGCTGTGACCGGCCGCAACCGCGGGCCGCGGCAGTCCGACAGGCAAGCGACCGTGGGCGCCCTGAGGTTCGGGCGCCCACGGCTACCAAGTTCTTCCGCTCAGGGCCCGCTCAGTCGAACAGGTCGTCGCTCGTTATGGCCTTGGTCTTCTTCGTGTAGGTGGTGGGCCGCTTGTGGAAGAAGTCGTAGTGCTTGCCGGCCAGCACCTCCTCGTCGAACCAGCGCGTCTTCGCCACAGCGTCCTTGTCAGGGCTGAACACCGGGTCTATGCCCACCGCCACCAGGGAGTCGTTGAAGCGTTGCTGCAGGTAGGCGTCCATGACCTTGCGCGGCAGGAAGTCGAGCTCGCCCGCCTCGAAGATCCAGTCGAGCACCCCCGCCTCGGCCACGTACGAGGAGCGGCAGGCGGAGCGCACGCGCTCGTCGAAGGCGGCGTCGAACCACTCGGGCCTCTCCTCCTTGAGCATGCGTACCAGCTGGTAGCCGAACAGCCCGTGGATCTGCTCCTCCTTGCTGGTGGCCTCCACGATGTTGGCGATGCCCTTGAACAGGTTCTTGTGGCGGTTGAACGCCTTCATGACGAGGAACTGCCCGAAGAGGCTCACGTGTTCGGTGAAGGCGCTGAAGAGGAGCAGCCTTAAGGCCGCCTCACGGCCCACCTGCTCGGGCTCCAGCTCGTCAACGGGCAGCGGCTTCAGGTGCGTGTTCAGGAACAGCACCCGCTGCTTGAAGGCGGGGTAGTCGTCCAGCCGCTCGAACTCGCCGTTCAGGCCGAGGATCTCCAGCAGATGCGCGTAGGCGTCCTGATGCCTTACCTCGCTCTCGGCGAAGGTGTAACCGACGGCGCCGATCTCGGGCTTGGGGTAGGTCTTGAAGATGTCGCCCCAGAACGTCTTGACCGCTACCTCCACCTGAGCTATGGCCAACATGGCGTTCTTGATGGCGCTGCGCTCCACGTCGTTCACGCGCACGAGGTAGTCGTGAACGTCGTCGGTGAGGTTGTACTCGGTGTGCAGCCAGTACGAATGCCGGATGGCGTCGCGGTACGCCAGCAGCTCCGGGTACTCGGCTGGTCTCAGGTTAAGGCGCGGCTCCGTCAGGCTCCTGCCCATCACCGTGGCCGGTTCGCCGCCGGCCTTGGCGGCGCCTGCGCCACGGTCCGCCGAGGCGGCGTCCGGCACGACCCCGTTCTGTACACGAGCCCTGTCCATCACGCCTCGCACACGCTGCAGGTGAGCAGGTCGCGGTTGAACTCCTGCGCCGCGTTCATGCTGTGCTGGTAGTACAGGCTCTTCACGCCGCGCTGCCACGCCTCCAGGTGCAGTCCGTTCAGGTCCTTGGTGGGCGTGGCCGGGTGGATCATGAGGTTGAGCGATTGCCCCTGGTCTATGAACTCCTGGCGCTGGCCGGCCTGCACGATCAAGTCGAGCTGGCTGACCTCCGGGAACGTGGCGAAGACGGCCTTCTCGCCGTCGTCCAGGAAGTCGAGATGCTGCACGCTGCCGTCGCGCTCGAGTATCGACCGCCACACGCTCTCGCCGTCCCGGCCCTTCTCTGCCAGCAGCCGGGCAAGCGCCGGGTTGCGGAAGGTAGTGACCGACTTAGCCAGGTCGCGTACGTAATAGTTGGAGCGCAACGGCTCGATCGACTGGCTCACCTGCCCGAGGATGAACGAGCTGGAGGTGGTGGGGGCGATGGCCATGAGGGTGGCGTTGCGCCGGCCGTAGCCCTGCAGCAGCTCGGGCTCGCCGTAGCGCCTGGCCAGCTCCTCGGAGGCGGCGTCCGCGGCGGCGCGCACGCCCTTGAACACGCGCCGGTTGAGGGAGGCGGCCATGAGGCTGCCGATGGCCACCATGCGCGACTGCAGGTAGGAGTGCCAGCCCAGCACGCCCAGGCCCAGCGCACGGTGGCGGCGGGCGAAGTTGGCGGAGCGCTGCAGGTGGGGGATGCCGTCGGCCTTAGCGATGAACTCGCTCATCACGGCGTCGAGGAAGTACACCAGGGTCTGAACGGCGTCGGTGCCCTCCCACTCGTCGAAGTACAGGAGGTTCATGCTCGAGAGGCAGCACACGAACGACTCGTCCTCGGCCACCGGCAGCATGATCTCGCTGCATAGGTTGCTGGAGCGGATGCGCATGCCCTTGTGACGGTACACGTCGGCGGCGCCCCTGTTGGCGTTGTCGGTGAAGAGGATGTAGGGCATGCCGACCTCGCTGCGGGCCTGCAGCACGCGCGCCCACAGCTCGCGCTTCTCGCGGTCGCCCGCCTTCATGCTCTCAAGCCAGTCGTCGGTCACGGTGACGCCGAAGAACAGGTTCTGGATCTGGTTGCCGTCAGAGCGGATCTCCAGGAACTCCCTGGCGTCGGGGTGCTCGAGGGGCAGGTAGGCCGCGAAGGAACCGCGCCGGGTGGCGCCCTGCTTGGTGACGTCTATCAGGGTGTCGAACAGGCGCATGAAGTTCACGGCGCCCTCCGACTCACCGTTGTCGGTGATGGGGCTGCCGCGCCCGCGCACGTCACCGAAGTAGGCGCTGGTGCCGCCCCCGTACTTGCTCATCATGCCCACCTCGGCGGCGGTGCCCAGTATGCCGTCCATGCTGTCGGCCACGTAAGAGCCGAAGCAGGAGATGGGCAGGCCGCGCTGCAGGCCGAAGTTGGCCCACACCGGGGAGGCCAGCGAGTACCAGCCGCGGCTCATGTAGTCGTAGAACTTGTCCGCGAACCCATGCATGCCCGGCAGCAGCTCCTCCGCGCGCTCAGCTATCTGGCGGATGCGCTGCTCCGGGGTCACTCCCGGCAGCAGGTAGCCGCCGGAGAGGAACGCCCTGCTCCTGGCGTTGAGCCACTCGAAGGGCTCGCGCCTGCGGGAGTCGTCCTGGGCCACTGCGCCAGCCCACAACTGCTTGGCTGCGGATTCGTTAACGCGGATCACAACTGCACCACTCTCCGCCCTTCTCTCGAGGGCCAAAGTAATGAGCCGTGCGGCGGGTACTCGGGCTATGGCCGCCTCAGGTACGAGGCGCCGATACCGTTGCGGGACAGCGCTGGAATCTCACCAGCTTCCCCCGACGCCTCGTAAGCGAGACGCCCATTCCTGCCGGAATGGCGGCACAGCGGGGTACTACTTCTAGTAGTACGTGGCGAGAAGCATACAACTTGTTGAGCCC
>JBIQNJ010000001.1:120459-136578 GCA_044462445.1 Truepera radiovictrix
AGCGGGGTACTACTTCTAGTAGTACGTGGCGAGAAGCATACAACTTGTTGAGCCCGGCGTGGTGTAACCGAAGACCCAAACGCCGACACACGCGCCGCCACCGACCAGAGCCTAGACCGCGGGTGGGCGGCCGAGGCCGGTTGGGGCGGGGCCTGGTATGGGCGGGGTGGGCTCAGGCTGCGGGTGGGCAGCCGATACCAAAGGGCTGGTCACCCGCTCAAGAGGCGGGTGACCAGGGGGGCTTATAACCGGGCCCGCTGCGACCCGGACCGACGGGCTAGCCGCTCAGTCGCGGTTACCCATGAACATGGAGACGTAGTACAGCAGGTAGAGGACCGAGCTGGCGGCCGCGGCCACGTAAGTGAGCGCGGCGGCGTTGAGCACCTGCTTGGTGCCCGCGATCTCGCCTGTGGTGGCGATGCCCAGTTGCTCGAGCTGCTGGCCGGCGCGGCGGCTGGCGTCGAACTCGACGGGCAGGGTGACGACCTGGAACAGCACCGCGGCGCCGAACAGGATGACGCCTAGCTGGATGAGGCCCATGGCGCCCATGACGGCGCCGGCGACGATGATCCACGGAGCGAAGCGCGCACCGATGTTGGCCACAGGAACGAGCGCGCTGCGGACCTTGAGCGGGCCGTACGCCCGGGCGTGCTGGATGGCGTGACCCACCTCGTGGGCGGCCACGGCGTGGGCGGCTACGCTGGCCGTGCGGTAGTTGACGCTGGACAGGCGCACCACCTGCTTGGTGGGGTCGTAATGGTCGGTAAGCTGACCGGGCACTTCTTCCACGGCCACATGGTCGAGCCCGTTGGCCCTAAGGATCGTGCGCGCGGTCTCGGCGCCAGAAAGGCCAGAGGCCGCCGGCTGCCGCTGCCAGCGGGAGTAGGTGTTGCGTAGGTACATCTGGATCAGCAGGGTCGCGCCTAGCGTGACGATGAAGATCACGAGCATCAGTAGTCTCTCCTCCGTTGACGGTGCCCGGATGTAGCTGGCACTGACGTCAGTACAGCGAGATTACACGTTCAAGACGTGGGTTTCGTGTGTTTACGCAACTAGCCCTGGAAACATAACTAGGATTCGTTCTGACAATGCTTAGACAATAGTGCTTGCCTGAATCTGGAGTGAATAGCTCCGGATAGTGTTGCGTCGTAGGTAGATGTGGGACGAACCGAAAAGAACTGTGGGGCTAACGTCCCTAGAGGTACGGTCGCCACCCGAACTAACCTGGACTCGAATGTCCAGGATGGACTGTCACACACGCCAGGAGGTGCATCTGACACACCGCCACCCTAGCCACCGCGCAGTGGGCCCCCGAGCAGCCAACCGCGCGCCACGGCACCTTTCACCCCTTCACAGTGGAGGAATTGCATGAAGAAACGTCATTGGCTGCTCATGGTGCTTGCGGTCGCCCTCGTGGCCGCAGGTCTGGTGCTGGCGCAGGGCGCCCGCAGCGCCTCGCGCACGGCCGCTGATGCAGCCTCGCGCGTGTACGTGGCACCGGGTTCTCACGATGAGTTCTACGGGCTTCTCTCGGGCGGCTTCAACGGCCAGATGAGCGTCGTCGGGCTGCCGTCCGGCCGCACGCTCAAGACCATCCCCGTCTTCAGCCAGTTCGGCGAGAACGGCTACGGCTACTCCGAAGAGACCAAGGCCCTGTTCAACACGTCGTACGGCCCCGTCTACTGGGACGACGCCCACCACGTTCAGGTCTCCATGACGAACGGCGTCCACGACGGCCGCTGGGCGTTCATCAACGGCAACAACACGCCGCGCGTGGCCCGCATCGACCTCACCACCTTCGAAACGGTGGAGATCCTCGAGCTGCCGCACGTGGCCGGCAACCACCCCTCGCCGTTCATCACCATGAACACCGAGTACCTGGTGGGCGGTTCGCGCTTCAGCGTGCCCGTGCCCAACCGCGACATGCCTATCGCCCAGTACGAGGGCAACTTCAAGAGCATGCTGACCTTCGTCTCGGTGGAGCCGGACACCGGTCATCTCGACATCGGCTTCCAGATCCTCATGCCGGGCTTCGACTTCGACCTGGCCCACTGCGGTAAAGGACCCTCGGCCGACTGGTGCTTCTTCAGCTCCTACAACAGCGAAGAGGCCCACACGCTGAAGGAAGTCAACTCCTCGCAGAACGACAAGGACTTCGTGGCCGCCGTCAACTGGCGCCGCGCAGAACAGTGCGTCGCCGAAGGCGCCGCCCAGCAGATGGAAGCCCGTTACGCCATCAACCGCCTGAACGAGACCACGCACACGGCCACCACGGAGTGGGGCACCAGCACCAACGTGCTGCTGCCCGAGAACTGCGAAGGCCTCGTGTACCTGATGCCCACTCCGAAGTCGCCGCACGGCGTCGACGTGAACCCCACGGGCGAGTACATCGTCCCCGGCGGCAAGCTCTCGGCCACCATCGCGGTGCACGGCTTCCAGAACATGCTCAACGCCATCCAGGAAGAGCAGTTCGAAGGCACCGTCTACGACATCCCCATCCTGTCGTTCGACGCCACCGTGGCCGGCCAGGTCGAGCGCGCCTGCCTCGGCCCACTGCACAACGAGTTCGACACCAAGGGCAACGTCTACACCTCATGCTTCCTGACCTCCGAGATCATCAAGTGGAACCTGACCGACTTCGAGGTCACTGACCGCATCCCGGTGTTCTACTCCGTCGGTCACTTGATGATCCCTGGTGGCGACACCATGCAACCGTCCGACACGTACGTTCTGGCCATGAACAAGATCACCAAGGACCGCTACCTGCCTACCGGTCCCGAGCTCGCCCACTCCGCCCAGCTGATAGACATCAGCGGCAACACCATGCAGATGCTGCTCGACTTCCCCACCCTGGGTGAGCCGCACTACGCTCAGGCGGTGCGCGCCGACCTGTTGGCCCCCAACAGCGCGATGATCTACAGCCTGGCCGAGAACGAGCACGCATACGCCACCAAGAGCGAAGCCGACGTACGCGTAGAGCGCGACGGCAACGACGTGCACGTGTACATGACGTCCATCCGCTCGCACTTCGCCCCTGACGTGATCGAGGGCATCAAGCTCGGCGACACCGTGTACTGGCACGTGACCAACCTCGAGCAGGACTGGGACGTTCCGCACGGCTTCGCCGTGACCGGCATGGAAGCCGCCAACATCCTGATCAAGCCCGGTCAGACCATGACCGTCAAGTGGGTCCCCACCCAGGAGGGCGTGTTCCCCTTCTACTGCACCGACTTCTGCTCGGCGCTGCACCAGGAGATGCAGGGCTACGTACGCGTATCGCCCGCCGATTCCGACGTGGCGCTGGCCTGGAGCCTGGGCAACTAACGAGAGTTCGTAAGTACCTGGCCGTGCTGGTGTGACCATCCTGGCCATCGATACGGCGCGCGGGCGCCGAAGCTCGAGAGAGGCGACGGCGCCCGCTACTCACCGCAAGCCCCCGGTGGCCGGCAGGCCACCACACGAGTGGCCCCCTGCCACCAGCAGTCGAAAGGACCGAACCTTATGGCCGCCACCATCAAGAAACTGAGCTGGCCAGTCCGAATCCTCATAGCCGTCGCCGCGCTGCTGCCGCTGCTCACCTTCATGTATCCGCTGTGGCACTACGTGTTCGACGCACCGCAGTACCCCGAAGGCCTGGCCATGGATATCTGGAGTTTCAAGCTGGCCGGCCGCGTGGACCTGATCAACGGTCTGAACCACTACGTGGGCTTCATGACCCTCAACCCCGAGGAGTTCTGGGAGCTGCGCGTACTTCCCATCGCCATCGTGCTCGTGAGCCTGCTCGGCCTGGCCGCCGCCATCAGCGGCCGCCTGCGCGTGTTCCAGGGCTGGCTGGCGTTCTACGGGCTGTTCGCCGTGCTCGGCTTCGCCGACTTCTACGCTTGGCTATACCGCTTCGGCCACACCGTAGACCCGCGCGCCGCCATCCAGATCGAGGGCTACACCCCTCCCATGCTGGGCACCAGCGAGTTCCTCAACTTCTACATCACGGCCATCCCCGGCTGGGGCGCCGCGGCGCTGGCCAGTGGGTTCGTCATCGCAGTCATCACCTATCTGTGCGTCGTCTTCACGGGGCGCCGCCGCCAGCGCACGAGTCCCGTGCGCTCTACCCTGGCGGCGGCCCTCCTCGTCGGCGTCGTGCTCACCAGTTGCGGCGGCCCCAAGCCCGCCACCGTGACCGTGGGGCAGGACATGTGTGAGCACTGCGGGATGCTGATCACCGACATGCGCTTCGTTACGCAGGTCGTTACCAAGACGGGCAAGGCCTACAAGTTCGACTCCATCGAGTGCATGGTCGACTGGCTGGCACAGGCCAGCGTGCCCGCCGACCAGATCCACTCCGCCTGGGTGACCGACTACAACAACCCCGGCAAGTGGCTCCGCGCCGAGGAGGCGCGCTACCTGCAGAGCGTCGGCATCCGCAGCCCCATGGGGGCCAACCTGTCTGCCTTCTCCACCCAGCTTGACCTCGAGAATGCCAAGGCCCAGGCCAACGGCCTGGAGCGCACATATAGCGACCTCCCAGGCGTGCTGCGCGACGTAGGCTTCGCCGTGGGCAGCGGCCACTCCCATGGCGAGATGGGCGGGGCGCACGGCGAGAGCGAGCACGACATGGATCACCTCTTCGAGGACCTCCAGGGCGGGCAGCAGCAGCGATGAACCGCCTAGTGGGCCGGCCTGGGTTCAGCCGTGTGGCCGCGCTGGCGACAGCGCTCACGCTCTTGGCGGGCGCCCGCGCTGCCACGCTAGAGGTGTGCCAGAGCGGCTGCGAGTACAGTTCCGTCACGGCGGCGGTCGAGGCGGCAGCAGACGGCGACCGGGTCGTCGTACACCCCGGGCACTATCTCGAGTCCAACGTCAGGATCACCAAGCCCCTCACGCTGGAGGGCATCGACTGGCCCATCCTGGACGCCCAGGAGCAGGGCGGGGTGCTGCTCGTCGAAGCCGACCGGGTGACGGTGCGCGGCTTCGTCATTCAGAACTCAGGCTTCAGCCACATAGACGACATAGCTGCGCTGCGCGTGGGCGAGGTCGGCGGCTGCGTCATCGAGAACAACCGGGTTCGCAACTCCTTCTTCGGCATCTATCTCGCCAAATCTATCGCCTGCACGGTCACCGGCAACGACATCGAGAGCCAAGGTACCCTCGAGGCCTACACGGGCAACGGTATCCACGCCTGGAGCGCACATAGCCCCACCATCACCAACAACGTGGTCAGGGGCCACCGCGACGGCATCTATCTTGAGTTCGTCAAAGACGGCGTGGTGAACGACAACCATAGCGTGTCCAACCTGCGCTACGGCCTGCACTACATGTTCACCAACGACACCAACTTCGAGCGCAACGTGTTCGAGACCAACGGCGCCGGCGTCGCCGTCATGTACTCGAAGAACATCAACATGTGGGCCAACCGCTTCGTCAACAACTGGGGCGCCGCCGCCTACGGGCTACTGCTCAAAGACGTCAGCGACTCCGAGCTGACGGGCAACACGTTCGACGGCAACTCGGCCGCCCTCTACATAGACGGCGCCAACCGCACCAACCTCGAGCGCAACGACTTCACGAACAACGGCTACGCCATCCGCATCCTCTCCAACTCGATGGGGGTGCTCGTCACCCACAACAACTTCATCGGCAACACGTTCGATGTGGTCACCAACTCCGACCGCTCTTACAACTCCTTCGTGGAGAACTACTGGGACGCCTACGAGGGCTACGACCTCAACCGCGACGGTGTGGGCGACGTGCCGTACCGCCCGGTAAGGCTGTTCGCCATGACCGTGCAGTGGTACCCGCAGGCCATGGTGCTGCTCCGCAGCCCGCTCTCGCACGCCATGGAGTACGCCGAGCGGCTGCTACCCGTGATAACGCCCAAGGCGATCGAAGACGATCGACCGTTAATGGGGAGGATCAGATGGTCGTCGTTGAACGACTGAGCAAACGCTTCGGCCGCCTGGAGGTGCTGCGCGAGGTGAGCGCCACCTTCGCGCCCGGCCGGGTGACCGCCGTGGTCGGCCCGAACGCTTCGGGCAAGACCACCCTTATGAAGTCCATCCTCGGCCTGGTGCTGCCCGACTCTGGCACCATCGCCATCGCTGGCCAGAGGGCCGCCAACAACCCGGCGTCGCGCCGCAACGTCGGCTACATGCCACAGGAGCCCAGGTTCCCGGACAACCTCAAGGTGTCCGAGCTGTTCGACCTGGTGCAGGACCTGCGGGGCGAGCGGCCGAAGGAGAAGCTGCAGGAGCTGATCGACTACTTCGAACTGCGCCCACACCTGAACAAGCCGCTCAGGACGCTGTCGGGCGGCACCAAGCAGAAGGCCAGCGCCGTGCTCACGTTCCTGTTCTCGCCCCAGGTGCTGCTGCTCGACGAGCCCAGCGCCGGGCTCGACCCGGTGGCCAGCAGCCGCCTCAAGGACCGCATCCTCACAGAGCGCGCCAACGGCGCCACCATCATCCTCACCTCGCACGTCATGAGCGAGCTGGAGGAGCTCACCGACGAGGTGCTCTTCCTGCTCGAGGGCACCATCCGCTATCGCGGGGGCCTGCACGCCATCCGGGAGATGACGGGCGAGAAGCGCCTAGAGCGCGCCATCGCCAGGCTCATGCGCGGCGAGGTGGAGTACAAGGACGCAGGCGTAGCGGCAGAGGAGTCACGCGGCCCGGCCGCCGAGAGCGCGCCCACGCCCGAACCGGAGCTGGAAGCCGCCGGAGGTAACAAGTGAACACCACCCTCAAGGTCATGAAGTACGCCTTCTTCGACCTGCTGCGCAGTCGCTGGCTCATCGTCTACACGCTCTTCTTCGCGGCGGCCACGTCCGGCCTGCTCTACTTCGGCGACGAGCCCACGCAGGCGGCTCTAAGCTCGCTCAACCTCGTGCTGCTGGTGGTGCCGCTGGTGGCGCTGATGCTGGGCATGAACTACTACTACTACACGCGCGACTTCGTGCAGCTCATCCTCACGCAGCCCGTGTCCAGACCCACCGTGTTCCTGGGCCAGTACGCCGGTGTGGCCGTGCCGCTGGCCGCAGCGTTCGTGGTCGGCACGGGCGTGCCCTTCCTCGTGTACTCGTTCAGCGGCAGCGTCGACGTGGGCATGGTGGTCAGCCTGCTCACTGCCGGTGCCCTCATCTCGCTCGTGTTCACGGCCCTGGCGTTCTGGCTCGGCATCGCCAACGAGGAGCGGGCGCGGGCGCTGGGCCTGGCGCTCGGCGTGTGGCTGCTGCTCACGGTGGTGTACGACGGCCTGATCCTGTTCTTCATCATGCTGGCGCAGGCCTACCCCATCGAGCGCGCCGTGATCGGCGTCAGCCTCCTCAACCCGGTAGACCTGTCGCGCATCCTCGTCCTCATGCAGCTCGACGCTGCCGCCCTCATGGGTTACACCGGGGCGCTCTTCCGCAACTTCCTCGGTACGGGGCTTGGTGCTGCAGTGGCGGTGGCGGTGCTGGCCGTATGGGTCATCGTGCCCACCCTGCTGGCCGGGCGGTCGTTCAAGCTCAAGAACTTCTAGGCTCCAGTGGGTGATGTTCTTGGCCTCAGGCGGCTGCCTGGGGCCGAGAACATCGCCGGCCACCCTTAGTGTCCGTGAACAGGGCGGTGCTGGGCGCTGCGCTACAGCGGGTTGAGCTGCCCGAGCTTGAGGTCGTTCACGTAGTTGAACATCTCGACCGTGGTGACCTCGCCAACGTGGCTATGCACGTGGTTGCCCTGGGCGTCGAAGAACAGCGTCATCGGCAGGCCCAGGGTCTCGAACTCCACCGCCAGCGCCTGGTTGCGGTCCAGCAACACGCCGTTGAGGTTCATCTCGGGGCGCTCGTCCAGGTACTGCTGCACGACCTCGCGAGCCTCGCCCTGGTCGGCGAACAGGAACGTGATGCCCGGCTCGCGGTTGGCCGTCTCTGCCAGCATGGGCAGCTCGCGCAGGCACGGCAGACACCAGGTGGCCCACATGTTGATGACCACGGGCTGGCCCTTGAGGGCGGTCAGTTGCAGCTGGCCGCCCTCGAGCTGCTCGAGCGCGAGGTCGGGGAGGCTGCGCTCATACCCCGGTGCGGGCGTGAGAAGGGACCAGCCCAGCCACACGGCAGCGGCGGCCGCGATGACCAGCGCCACACGAACAGGCCACGGGTTGCGCTTAGCGGCTGCGGTGCCCTGTCTGATCGCTGCCGGTTCTACGGAAGACATGCCACCAGTCTAGTCGGCGGCCCCTCAAGGTCGTTGCCGCGTGGGCTACCTCAGGAAGCCGTGCCCGCCAGCATCCAGCCCAGACCAAGGGCGAACAGGAACGCGCCGAACGCGAACATGGCGAAGCCTTCGATGAGGATGGCGATGTTGGGGAAGTCCGATGACTCGAACGCCGTGGCACCTGGAAGCTTCCTGCCGGGGTTCTTGAAGTAGAAGTAGATCATCACTATCGACCCAAGCATCATCGCCAGACCCAGAATGAACATGACCGTCGGCATGTGGCACCCTTCTTGTCGAAGCCCGCGCTCCGAACCTCTTAGCTTCGACTCGTGTATCCAAGATTAGTTCACGGCGGCGCCACAGGTCAAAGGAAAGCTCACTGACGCCGTACACCACGGCAGCCTGCACGTGCGTAGGAGCGTCAGCACGGCTCGGTCGGCCGGCGCGGCTGCCACCTACGTGAACGTTCCGATAAGTTGCTCACGTCTGCCGGCCATGCCACGGGGTATCCTGCATAATCTTGCAAATTCCATCACTCATCCAAGGTGGCATGGGCGTCGCAGTGTCGAACTGGCGCCTGGCCCGGGCGGTGGCCATGACCGGCCAGCTGGGCGTGGTCTCCGCCACGGGCATCGATACGGTCCTAGTGAGGCGCCTTCAAGACGGCGACGAAGGCGGCCGCGTCCGCCGCGCCATGAACGCCTTCCCGTTCCCCGAAGTGGTCAAGAACGCTCTGGCGCGCTACTTCCTGCCGGGCGGCCGCCCACCCGGCAAACCGTACCTTCGGGCCCCTATGCCCACGGCGCTGGACGCCCACGTTCACCACGGCCTCAGCATGCTGGGGTCGTTCGTAGAGGTGTTCCTGGCGAAGGAGGGCCACGCGGGCAAGGTGGGCGTGAACCTGCTGACCAAGCTGCAGCTGCCTAACCTCTCGGCGCTCTACGGCGCCATGCTGGCGGGTGTAGACACCGTGCTGATGGGTGCCGGCATACCGCGCGAGATCCCTGGCGCCCTGGACCGCCTATCTCAGCACGAGCCCGCCGCCCTCAGGCTCGAGATAACAGAGCTGCCAGGCAGCACCGCGGCGCCGCAGATGCTGGTGTTCGAGCCCGCGGCCTTCGGGGCCGACGCGCTGGGCCCCCTCAAGCGCCCCGACTTCTATCCCATAGTCTCCTCGCACTCGCTGGCCGGCATGCTCCTCAAGAAGGCCAACGGCTCCGTCGAGGGCTTCGTCATCGAGGGCCACACGGCCGGGGGGCACAACGCCCCGCCCCGCACCAAGAACGTCTTCGACGACAGCGGCCAGCCCGTGTATGGCGAGCGCGACGTGGCCGACCTGGACCAGATAGCCGAGCTCGGACTGCCGTTCTGGCTTGCGGGCGGCTACGGCTCGCCGGAGGGGCTGAGGCGCGCCAAGGAGCAGGGGGCGGCCGGGATCCAGGTAGGCACCCTCTTCGCCTACTCGCGCGAGTCCGGCATAGCGCCCGAGATGAAGAGCGCCGTGCTCGAGATGATCTCCGCCGGCACGGCCAAGGTCTACACCGACCCTCTGGCTTCGCCCACCGGCTTCCCTTTCAAGGTGGTGCAGGTGCCGGGCACGGCGTCTGAGGCCGAGGTCTACGAGGGCCGCCGGCGCGTGTGCGACCTGGGCTACCTGCGCGAGCTGTACGTCGACGAGAAGGGTGAGCACGGCTACCGCTGCGCGGCCGAACCCGTGGCCGACTACGTGCGCAAGGGCGGCAAGGTCGAGGACACCGTGGGGCGCAAGTGCCTCTGCAACGCCCTGATGGCCGACATCGGGCTGGGTCAGGCCCGCAAGCGTGGCGTCACGGAGCCCTCGCTCATCACGAGCGGCGACGACTTGGACGCCGTGCTGCCCCTGCTGCAGAACGGCGCCACCTCGTACGGCGCGGCGGAGCTGGTGGCGTACCTGCTCTCAGGGCAGCCTGCGGCGGCCCACGTCAGCGCCTCCTGAGACGTAGCGCCTGACGTTCAACCCGCGCCCGACTCCGCGCCGCCTTCCGGGGGGCCTAGGGGCCGGGCTGAACGCGGCTGACCGTCTGGGTGGTTCGACGCCACCTGGGAGGCCACCACCTTGCGGAGCGGCAGCGCCGGGATGAACAGTATGGCTATAGCGCCCGCCACCATGATGAAGAAGCTGACCACCATCAGGTGGCGTATGCCTGCGGCGAAGCCCTGCTTGATGCCGTGCTCCACCTGAGCGGCCAGCTGCGCCTCCTGTGAGCCGGCTGCCACAGAGCCCATGGCCTCCCGCAGTTCATCCTCCGACAGTCTGGGCGCGCCCTCGTGCGCGCCCAGGCCCATGAGCGAGTTGAGGTCGAAGGTCTGCTGCTCCATGCCGGGCACCTGCGGCACGTACTTGGGTATCTCCGCCTGAACGGACAGCGTGAGCAGGGTGCCGAAGATGGCCAGGCCGATGCTGGAGCCGATCTGGCGGAAGAACTGGCTGGCGCTCGTGGCCACGCCCATCTGTGAGAACGGCACGGCGTTCTGTATGGCCAGCGTGAACTGGCTCTGCGCCGGTCCCAGGCCCACGCCGACTATCACCATGCGCCAGCCGAGGCCGAACAGCGACGTCTCCAGGCTTATCTGCGTCAGCAGCGCCACACCTATCAGCAGCAGCACGGAGCCGGCGATCATTATGGGCTTGTACTTGCCCGTTCTCGTCACCAGCAACCCGGCCAGGAACGAGCTGGTGATCATGCCCCCCATCAGCGGCAGCAGCGTGAAGCCCGAGTTGGTGGCCGAAACCCCCAGCACCAGTTGCATGAAGAGCGGCAGGAACAGCACTATGCCCAGGAACGCCACGTTGACGATGAACGCGGCCAGGTTGGCGTAGACGAACACGGGCAGCCTGAACAGGGAGAGCGAGATCATGGGGTTGGGCACGCGGCTCTCGACGAACAGGAAGGCCGCCAGCGACACGGCGGACCCCACCAGCAGCCACACGATCACCGGGGAGCCCCACGGGTAGGTGGAGCCACCCCAGGACAACGCCAGCAGCATGGGCACGAACGTGGTGATGATAAGCGCGGCCCCGACGAAGTCGATACGCCCCTTGGCCCCGCCCGGCGGCAGCGGCGGCATGACCCGCATGATCATGAACAGCGCCAGCACGCCTACAGGCAGGTTGACGTAGAACACCCAGCGCCAGCCCTCGACGGCCAGTCCGAAGACGGTGGTGGTGCCCATGTCCGTGAAGAAGCCGCCTATCAGCGGCCCCAGCACGGCGGCCACGCCGAAGGTGCCGCCGAAGAGCCCCTGGTACTTGCCGCGTTCGGCGGCGGGGATCATGTCGGCGATGATGGCGAACGCGCTGGAGAACAGCGCAGCGCCGCCCAGCCCCTGCACCGCACGGAAGATGATGAGCTGCGTCATGCCGCCGCCCAGCAGCGGCAGGTCGCCGAACTCGCCCGACAACCCCGAGAGCCACGACCCGAGCAGGAAGATGGAGATACCCACCACGAGGATCGGCTTGCGGCCGTAGATGTCTGAGAGCTTGCCGTAGATGGGCACCATCACGGTGGACGACAGCAGGTAGGCCGTGGTGACCCACGTGTAGAGGTTCAGGCCGCCCAGCTGCTCGATGATGCGCGGCATGGCGGTGGAGATGATCGTCTGGTCGAGTGCGCCCAGCAGGAAGACCACGAGCAGTGCGGCAAGCGTCAGGTTGCGCTCGCGTTGAGTTATGGATGGCTTGGTCATGGTCTGGCCGCTCTCTGGGCATGGGCACAGCCGACTGACTCACGTGCCGCCCTCGAAGCCAGGACTATACCCCGGAGTATCTCTACCTACGGCGCTCACACTGTGAGACGCGGCTCACCGCCCAAAGAGCTGGGCCCGACGCGCGCCACGCCGGGCCCAGAGTTTGTTCGTCGGTCGCCTCCGGCGCCCCCTAAGAGGGCGCCAGACGCCTCTACTGCAGGGCGTCGTAGATGCTGGTGTCTACGGCCTCTTCCCAGGTGTAGGCGTTGTTGATGAGGCCTACCTCGACGAGCAGGTTCACCGAGCGCTCGAAGGCGGCGCGGTCAAGCGCGCCCACAGCGGTGTCGGGCGTGGGCTTGACCAGCTTGGCCACCTCGGCCATCTGCCAGGTCTGGTGGATGAGCGGGCTCTGGCGGCTGCCCGAGCCGGCGCAGGTGTCGCCACAGTGAGACAGCACGATCTGCACGGCCTCCTCCTGGTTGGCTACGGCGTACTCCCAGCCGCGGATGGTGGCGCGCAGGAAGCGCTCTGCCACTTCTGCGCCCGTGAGGCCCGAGCCCTTGAAGTTGGTCGACGCCAGCGTGGCCGGCGTGGCGAAGATGGAGTCTTCCAGCAGGTCGGCGCCGATGTCGGCCGGGTCCAGCACGCTCAGCACGTCAAGTTCGTAGCCGAGGCCGATGATCTGGTCGAGTTCGTTGTACGTCATGGCGCTGGCCACGTCTACTTCGTTGGGGAACACCAGCGACGGGTCGAAGGCGTACACCACGGCGTCGATGTCGGGGTCGGTGACGGTGGGGTCTAGGTTCGAGGTGAAGCCGGCGGCCGAGAACACGGCTTCTGCCGCGAACTCGTTACCGAAGGCCCACACGCCCACCTTGCGGCCGGCCAGGTCGGCTATCTCTTCGATGCCCGAGGTCTTGAGGGCCACGAGGCGGTAACCCGAGGTCTGGTAGATCTGGGCGATGTTGACCACTTCGAGGCCCTGGTCGCGCTGCGTGAGGATGTTGGCCACCCAGTCCGTGCCGAAGTCGGCGTTGCCCGAGGCCACGGCCACGGTCGGGTTGACGTTGCCGCCGTCGAGCACCGTGACGTCCAGGCCCTCCTCGGCGTAGAACCCGAGCTCCTGAGCTACGAAGTAACCGGCGAACTGGGCCTGCGGGAACCACTTCGACTGGAAGTTGATCGGGATGAGGTTCTGGGCCAGGGCGGCCGGCAGGAACAGCAGCAGCATTGTCGCGAGTAACGCACGGCTTTTCACGGTTTACCTCCAGGTAGTTAGGTTTTGCGATTGACCAACTCTAAGGCGCGCGGGCTGGAACGAAGTGGCTACATGTCACGACCCCCTGTTGCTCGGATGCCAGCCTGTTAAGAGTCGTTCAAGAAGCGAGATGGCGCCGTAGAGGGCCATCGAGATGACGCTGGAGACGAGGATGGCTGCGAACACCACATCGAAGGCCCCCCGGTGCGCCGACAGGCTGATGCGCTGGCCCAGCCCGTTGGGCGGGCCCGGGATGAGGAACTCCGCCACTATGACGCTGATGACGCCTACCACCACTGCCACCTTGAGCGCAGTGAACAGGTAGGGCAGCGCGTTCGGCAGGCGCAGCGCGAAGAAGACCTTGAGGGGCCTGGCGGCGTAGGAGCGCAGCAGCTCCAGCTTTAGCGGATCGATGTTGGTGAGCCCCTGCACCGTGTTGAGCACCACCGGGAAGAACGTGACGATGACGGCCACGGCCGCCTTCGACTCCCAGTCCACGCCCAGGGCGCGTCCCAGCACCGGTGCCAGGCCCACGATCGGCACCGCGCCGAAGGCCGTGGCCAGGGGCAGGAAGCCGCGTTGCAGGAAGGGGCTCAGGGCGATGGCCGCGCCCACCATGAAGCCGAACACGAGCCCCACGCCGGCGCCGAACGCCACTTCGCGCACGAAGGTGAGGTAGGCGTCTGCCATGAGCACCGACCATGACGACACCAGCGTGGCGCCGATATCTGAGACGCGCGGGAAGATGCCCTTGGGCACGCGGCTGCCGACTACCAGCCCCTCCCACACGAGTAGTAGCAGCAGCGCCACCGTGGCCGCAGGCAGCGAGCTCTGCACCCGGCGCTTCCACTGCGGGTCGTAGCCCTGCAGTTCTATGACCGTTACGCGTCCGGTGGCCAGCGCCGCCGTGAGCAGCGTGCCGCTGAGCACGGCCCAGTAGCCCCAGCCGGCAGCTGCCGGCAGCGCCCGCTGTGTCAGCACCGCCACCAGGCCGGCAGCGAGCGCGAAAGGCGTGGCCCACGGCACCACCCACGGGCGGCCGCGCAAGAGCGGCAGCAGCGCCGCCACGAGCAACGCCCAGAGCAGCGGGGCGGTTGCGCCGGGGGGCTGGCCGCCGCTGCCGAACGGCCCGAACATACCTACCAGCGCGAGCAGCCCAGCAGCGACCCCCAGCCAGTAGGGCCGTGGCGTCCACGCGGCGCGGGCGGGGGTGGACACGGACGGCACACCCATCAGCGGCGCTCCCACGGTGCCAGAACCCGCTGGGCCACGCCCACGAGGGCCACCAGGCCGATGCCGAGCGCGGCCGAGATGAGCAGGAGGATCCACACGTCAGACACGTTGCCAGCCTGCACCTGACCGACGATGGCGTAGCCGAGGCCGTAGCGGTTGTTCGACTCCGTCTCGGCCACCAGCGCCCCCACCAGAGCGGCGGCGGCTCCCAGCTTGAGGCTCGTGAAGAAGAACGGCACGGCGGCCGGGAACCGCACCTTCCAGAACACCTCGAGCGGGGTAGCGGCGTAGCTCTTCATGAGGTCGAGCGCCAACGGGTCCACCGAGCGCAGGCCCGTCACCGTTCCCACCGCTACCGGGAAGAACGCGATGTACGCGCCGATGAGCGCTGCGGGCACCAGGCTCGTCTGCACGGTCACGCCCACGTTGCCGAGCAGTAGCAGCAGCACCGGCACCAGGGCGATTATGGGCACCGTCTGGGAGGCGATGACCCAGGGCAGCAGCGCGCGCTCGGCCGGGCGGATGGCCACGAACACCACCGCCAACAGAACGCCGACGAGGCCGCCCAGCAGCAGGGCCAGAAGGGTGCCCGCGGCCGTGTAGATGGTGGCCCGGACGACGTTGCGTGAATCCGAGAACGGGTACGCCGTCAGGAACGGCCCGATGCGCTGCGCGATCCAGTGCGGGAACGGCATGGGGTGCTGCGGCATGGTGAAGAAGCACTCCAGCTCGGTAGCGCCGCAGGCGGGGCGACCATAGTAGGTGTACGAGGCGGCCCATAGCTTCTGGCCGGGCTGGGGCGCCAGCGCCAGCGTCACGGTCCCGCTCTCCGGTTCGCTCACCAGGTAGTCCTGGTACTGGCGTAACTGGGCGTTGCGGGCCGGCGCGCGGCGGAAGGTGATGACGTTGCCGGCCCGCGTGTAGTCGCGCCCCTCGGCCAGCTCGACGCCGTTGACGGTGATGACGCCGCGCTGCCCGGCGAAGGTGAACTCACGGTTCGTGCCGTCCACGCGCTCCTGCGGTCGCTCCGCCGTGGCGGATAGCTCCATGCCGTCCAGCATCAGCCGCCTGGCCGGGTCGTTCTCGACCAGCGGGGCGTGCTGCAGCTGGAACGTGCGGTTCACCCCGTCTACAGCGCCCACGAGCAACTCGGCCAGGGAGAGCACGGCGGCGGCGGCCTGTGGCGGCGTGGCGCTGGCAACGGCCAGCGCCACCGTGCCGGTCCTGGTGTCAGCTATGGCGTAGTCGCGCGTGATGCGCCTCACCTGCGCGTTGAAGGGGGGCGCGCTGTCGAACACCACCTTGGCTCCGTCGGCCTCAAAACCCCCGCCCTCCACGAGAAGCTCGCTGTTCACCAACACGGGACCGTCTCCGAGCGGGAAGGTGAACTCGCGGTTCACGCCGTCGGCTCGTTCGGCAGCGGCCACGGAGCCCGCCTCGAGCAGGCGGCCGTCCAGGTAGAGGGGGCTACCTACATCGGTGGGGTCTTCGAAGCGGAACAGGTGCCCAGGCAGGGCGGGCGTGGTCGGTTCGGCACCCGGCGGCTCCGTGCCGGTGCGCCTGTCGAGAGGGCCGCTCAACGGCCCACGCCACGTCAGCAGCGGCCCGGCGATGGCCGTCACAATAACGACGGCGTCGTTCTCCAACGAGAAGCCGGCCGTCACGGGCTGACCGCCACGCACGAGCACCAGACGGTCGCTGTCTCGCGCCGCA
>JBIQNJ010000002.1:0-93380 GCA_044462445.1 Truepera radiovictrix
CAGAAGCAAGGAGCGCCGGCTGGGCCAGGCCCAGCCGGCGCTCCTTGACCAGGACGGTACGGCCGCTACTCGGCTACGTCCTTGAACTCCGATACCAACGTGCCCAGCGTGCTCTTGGCGTCACCGAAGAGCATGCGGGTGTTGGGCTTGTAGAAGAGCGAGTTCTCCACCCCGCTGAAGCCCGGGTTCATGCCGCGCTTGAGCACGAAGGTGGTGCGGGCGTAGTCCACGTCGATGATGGGCATGCCGTAGAGCGGGCTCGCCGGGTCCTCGCGCGCGGCCGGGTTGACCACGTCGTTGGCGCCGATGACCACCGCCACGTCCACCAGCTCCATACCCGAGTTGACGTCGCCCGGCTCGACAAGCTGGTCGTACTCCACGTTGGCCTCCGCCAGGAGCACGTTCATGTGGCCCGGCATACGTCCGGCCACGGGGTGGATGACGTACCGCACCTCTGCCCCGTTGGCCTCGAGCAGGTCGGCCAGCTCCTTCACCACGTGCTGCGCCTGCGCAACGGCCATGCCGTAGCCGGGCACGAATATGACGTTGCTGGCCGCCTCCAGGATGTAATAGGCGTCCTCGGCGGTGATGGGCTTGATCTCGCCCTCCACCTGGGTACCGCCGCCGCCCGCCGCCGAGCCGAAGCCGCTGAACAGCACGTTGCCCAGGGTGCGGTTCATGGCCTTGGTCATGATCTGGGTGAGTATGAGGCCGGAGGCGCCCACCATGGAGCCGGCCACCACCAGCACCGTGTTCTCGATAGCGAAGCCGGTGGCCGCCACCGCCACCCCGGTGAGCGAGTTGATGAGCGAGATGACGATGGGCATGTCGGCGCCCCCGATGGGCATGACGCCCAGCAGGCCCAGCGCGAGACCCAGCATGAGGATGAGCAGCAACAGCGCGTACGAGGTAGAGGGTGTGATGACGAAGATGATGCCCATGACGACCATGGCGGCCAGCAGCGCCGCGTTCAGCTGCTTCTGGCCCGCGAACATGATGGGTTTGCCAGAGATCTTCTCCGACAGCTTGGCCCAGGCGATGACCGAACCCGTGACCGTGATGGCGCCGATGATGACGGCTGCCAGGATGGCGATGGCGGTCACGGGGTCTGCGTCACGGTGGCGCAGGTACTCCACCCAGCCCACGAGCATGGACGCGGCCCCGCCTGTGCCGTTGAGCAGCGCCACCAGTTCGGGGATGCCGGTCATCTGCACCGTGCGAGCGGCGTACGCACCGACGGCGGAGCCTACGACCAGGCCGACGAGTATCCACACGTAGTCGAGCCCCGCCAGGAGCATGGTGGCGACGATGGCCACCAGCATGGCCGCGGCCGAGATGAGGTTGCCGCGCCGCGCGGTAGACGCACGGCCCAGCAGCTTGATACCGATGATGAACATGATGGCGGCGGCTATGTAGGCGAGCTCGATGATCTGCGGCATGGTCTACTTCGCCCCCTTGCCGTCGCTCTTGCCCGAGGCCGAGCCCGCGCGGAACATGCCGAGCATCTTGTCCGTCACGATGTAGCCGGCCACCACGTTGATGGTGGCCAGCGTCACGGCGAGCACAGCCAGCGTGGTGCCGAACCAGCCCTCGATGCCGGTGGCCACCAGCGCACCCACCAGAGTGATGCCTGAGATGGCGTTAGTGCCCGACATGAGCGGCGTGTGCATCTGGGAAGGCACTCGGTTGATCAGCTCGAACCCCAGGAACGAGGCGAGAACCAGGATGAAGAGCAGCAGGACGATACTCATCTAATACCCCTCAACCAGCGCAGCTACACGCTCGTCGCGGATGGCGCCTTGATGCGTGAGCAGGCAGTGATCCATTACCTGCTCGTCGTTCCTGAGCTTCAGCTTGCCCGCCTCCTTATCGAAGGCGTGCTCGAACAGGTAGAACAGGTTGTTGGCGTACATCTGGCTGGCGTCCCTGGCCACCTTGCCCGCCATGTTGTCGCGGCCCACGATCAGCACGCCGTTCGCGGTCATCACCTCGTGCCCGGCCTTAGTGCCCTCGACGTTGCCGCCCGTCGCGGCGGCCAGGTCCACGATGACGCTGCCCGGCTTCATGCCGGCCACCATCTCGGCCGTGATGATCACCGGTGCACGCCGTCCGAACACCTGGGCGGTGCTGATGACGATGTCTGCCTGCGCGCAGATCTTGCTCATCTGGCGGCGCTGCGACTCAAGCTGCTCGGGCGTCAGCTCCTTGGCGTAGCCCTGCTCCGTCTGACCCGTCTCGCCCACGTCTATCTCGACGAACTTGGCGCCCAGCGACTGCACCTGCTCCTTCACGGTGGGGCGCGTGTCGTACGCCTCCACCCGGGCACCGAGGCGCTTGGCGGTAGCGATGGCCTGCAAGCCGGCCACCCCGGCACCGATCACCAGCACGCGCACGGGTGGGATCGTGCCGGCGGGAGTGCTCATCATCGGGAAGGCCAGGTTGGAGCGCTCGGCCGCGACGATGACCGCCTCGTACCCCGCCAGGCTGGCCTGGCTGGAGAGGGCGTCCATCTTCTGGGCGTAGGTGGAGCGCGGTATGAGCTCCATGGCCACCGCGTTCACCTTGCGCTGCGCCAGCTGGCCCACGAGCTGCGGCTGGAAGAAGGGGTCTAGGAAGCCGGCGGTGATGACGCCTTCCTTCAGGGCGGAGACCACGTCACCCGACAGGGGCGCCACGTGCAGGAGCAACTGGGCTTGGCCTAGCAGCTCGGCACGGTCGCCGAGCTCCGCGCCGGCGGCCTCGTACTCGGAGTCGGAGATCTGCACCCGCTCGCCCACCCCTCTCTCCACGTAGACTTTGGCGCCCAGGCGCGTGTACCTGTCCACGACCTGGGGTGTTACAGGGACCCTGGTCTCGCCGGGGTCCACCTCCTTCAGAACGACGATTCTCATGATCACTCATCATGCCACGCGCGTAGAAGCGGCTGACAGGGACGAATAGTCCTAGAGGCCAACGCGCCCTCATGCCGGCCGGGCTGACCGCTCTGGCGCTCCACCGCGCGCAGCTCTGTTGAGCCCTTATACTCGCTACCGATGAAACGTATCGGCGTGCTTACGAGCGGCGGTGACGCACCGGGGATGAACGCGGCCATCCGGGCCGTGGTCAGAACGGCCGTCCATGACGGCCTCACTGTGTTCGGCATCTACCGTGGCCTGCAAGGGCTCATAGAGGGCGACCTCGTGGAGTTCGGCCCGCGCAGCGTGGCCAACATAATCCAGCGCGGCGGCACCATACTGCGCACGGCCCGCAGCGAGGCGTTCTACACCCCCGAGGGGCGCGCCCAGGCGGCGGAGGTGCTGCGCTGGAACGACATCGACGGCCTGGTGGTCATAGGCGGCGACGGCAGCTTCAGAGGGGCCGAAGCCCTGCACCTCGAGCACGGGGTGGAGGTAGTGGGCATACCCGCCACCATCGATAACGACATCAACGGCACCGACGTCTCCATCGGCTTCAGCACGGCGCTCGACATCGCGCTCGAGGCGGTCGACAGGCTGCGCGACACGGCCGCCAGCCACGACCGCGTGTTCCTGGTCGAGGTCATGGGGCGGCGCGCCGGTCACATAGCGCTTCACGTGGGCGTCGCGGGTGGCGCCGAGGCCATCGTGATACCCGAGGCCCTCATGCCGCTAGAGCAGGTGTGCGACCTCATCGTCCAGGCCGAGAAGCGCGGCAAGACCTCCAGCATCATCGTGGTGGCCGAAGGCGCCTACGACGGAGGCGCGCGCGTGATCGAGGAGGCCCTCAAGGAGCGCGCCGGCTACGAGGTGCGCACGGTCATCCTGGGGCACACGCAACGGGGCGGCAGCCCCAGTACGCGCGACCGCGTGCTGGCCTCGCGCATGGGTTTCCACGCGGTGCGGGCCCTGATGAAGCGCGAGGGCGCCATCATGGTCGGCACAGACCGCCGCCAGGTGGTTCACGTGCCGCTGGCTGACCTGCCGAACCGCAAGAAAGACATAGACCGCGACCTGCTCGAGCTCGCGGGCGTGCTGGCCTACTAGCCCTGGGCTCTTACCCTCACGAACTGGTCCTTGCCCCGCTGCAGCACCCGCGGCTGGGCCAACGCCACCCGCACCTGCGGGTCGTCGACGACTTCGCCGTCAAGCCTCAGCCCGCGGTTCTGGATCAGCCGCCGCGCCTCGCCGTTCGAGGCCGTCAGCCCCGCCAGCGTGGCCAGCCGCAGCACGCCTATAGAGGCGTCCTGCAGCTCCTCCGCAGGGACCCGAACCTCGGGCAGGTCATCCGGGATAGCGCCTTTGGCCACCTCGTCGTAGCGCCGCTCCGCAGCCTCGACCGGCCCTGCGCCGTGATAGATGGCGACCAGGGCGCGCGCGAAGGTGCGGTGGGCGCCCACGGGGTCGGTGCTCAGCTGGGCCGCCAGCGGCTCTAAGTCCAGGTTGGTGCCCAGCTCGGCGAACTTGATGAGCAGGTCGTCTGTCACCTGCATGGCCTTCTTGAACATCACCTCGGGCGCTTCGGCGATGCCGATGTAGTTGCCTAGAGACTTCGACATCTTCTCCACGCCGTCCAGCCCCACGAGCAGCGGCGTGGTCAGCGCCACCTGCGGCTCCTGACCGTAGGCCCGCTGAACGTCGCGACCGACCAACAGGTTGAACAGCTGATCCGTGCCGCCCAGCTCCACATCGGCACGGATAGCTACGGAGTCATAAGCCTGGCTGAGCGGGTAGAGGAACTCGTGGATGGAGATGGGCACGCCGCCCTGGTAGCGCTTGGTGAAGTCGTCGCGCTCGAGCATGCGGGCCACCGTGTACGTGGAGGCCAGCCTGATCATCTCCTCGAAGCCGATCTCGTCGAGCCACTCGGAGTTATGCCTGATCTCGAGCACGTCTTCCGAAGGGTTCAGGACGCGCGTCGCCTGCGCCAGGTACGTCTCGCCGTTGCGGCGCGTCTCGGTGAGGGTGAGCACGGGCCTCGTCTTGGAGCGGCCGGAGGGGTCACCGATGGTGGCGGTGCGGTCACCGATGATGAGCACGACCTTGTGGCCCAGGTCCTGGAACTGCCGCAGCTTGCGCAGCACCACCGCGTGACCCAGGTGAAGGTCGCTGCTGGACGGGTCCACGCCCAGCTTGGCGCGCAACTGGCGCCCCTCCCGCTCCGCCAGCTCGAGCTTCTCGCTCAGCCCGCCTTCAGGCACGATCTGTTCTGCACCGCGGTTCAGCAACGCGAGCGCCGCCGCGTGGCGGGTAGCAGCTTCGGACCCTTCCATGCTCTCCCTTACCTCTCTGGACGTGGTGGTGTGCAGCGTGCGGCCCCACGTCAGGGGCGCATCAGCGGGCGTCAGATTATCACGACCCTCCGCTGCCACGTTCCCTTAAGAGCCGCCGGGGAGCGTGATACCTTGGAACGTGTCTACCTCTGCCATCAGGTACGAACCGCCTACCACCACCAAGAGCGTACGAGTGCTGGGTGTGCCGATGGACCTTGGCGCCGGCCGGCGCGGCGTCGATATGGGGCCAAGCGCGCTCAGAGTCGCGCAGCTAGCGAGAGCCCTGCGCCAGCTCGGCCACGAGGTCGTAGACCTCGGCAACGTCGAGACCCAGGTGGCCGAGGCCACCAGCCTCGACCTGAAGGGCCTGAGCGCCGCCGAGGAGCCCGGCAAGATGCACTACCCCGAGGCCATCTATACCGCCTGCAAGGCCGCCTACGACACGCTGACGCACCTGCCGCCGACCACCTTCGCGCTAGCGCTGGGCGGCGACCACTCCATCAGCATGGGGACCGTCGCCGGCGTGGCTCATGCGGGCGGCACGAGCACCCGCACGGGCGTCGTGTGGGTGGACGCTCACGCCGACCTCAACACGCCGTCGTCCAGCCCGTCGGGCAACGTCCACGGCATGCCCATGGCCCACCTGCTGGGCCTGGGTTCCACCTTCTTCCACGACATGTGGGGCGGAGGCGCCGTGGTGCGGCCGGAGGACGTGGTGTACATAGGGCTGCGCAGCGTGGACCCTGGCGAGAGAGCCCTCATACACGACCTCGGCATCCGCTACTTCAGCATGAAGGAGATCGACGAGCTGGGCGTGGCCAACGTGGCCGCCGAAACAATAGAGCGGCTGTCTGGCCTCCCCCGCGTACACGTCTCCTTCGACGCGGACGCCATCGACCCGTCGATAGCGCCGGGCGTGGGCACGCCCATCCTGGGCGGCCTGACGCTGCGGGAGGCGTTCCTGCTCATGGAGTTGTTCGCGGAGTCCGGCATGGTAACCAGCCTGGACCTGGTAGAGGTGAACCCCATGCTCGACCGCGGCAACCAGACCGCAGAGACCATGGTCGACATGGCCGCAAGCCTGCTGGGCAAACGCATCCTCTAGGCGGCAAGCGCCCCTACGGCACTCACGCACCTCAGGAACGCCTCATGGAAGCTCGCCCGCCGACTCGGCCCGGCGCCCGCTTCGACCCGGCGGCACGTTCCTCGAAGCTGGCCGGAAGGCACGAGGCTCACGTCGTACACGGCACATTTGTGAAACATGTGACGCTCCCCAAGCCCGCTTTCATCGTGCCCTAGTAATTGTCAGGAACCGCAGTCCTACCGTAAGGGCACCTTCGGGAGCGACCCGCACCTGAAGCGTCAGCAGATCCTTCGGAAGGGGATTGCCATGAAGAAGCGCATAACGTTGATGATCGCCGCACTAGCCACGATGGCGCTCCTGCTCAGCGCATGCCAGCGTGGCGGTGTCAACAGCGACGACGCCGCCCTCATCCGTCAGCAGTTGGAGGACGTGGCCAACAGGCTCAACGTCGTCGAGGACCGCATTGAGGAGTTGGCCTCCGACGCCACCGGCAGCGAGATGCTCATCTCACAGGTGCGCCGCGAGCTGAACCAGGCGCGCACCACGCTGGCGGAGGTGGACGACAAGCTGGCGCCCACCGAGCCCGAGATAACGGACGACGGACTGGGCACGCCGCAGGACGCACCGCAGAACGTACCTGACGGCCTGGGCACGCCGCTCAACGACCTGAACCAGTCGGACGCTATCAACGGTATAGGGGACTCGGTCAACGACCTAGGCAACGACATGGGCGACGGCTTCGGTCAACTGCAGGACGACCTAGAGGAGCGCTTGGGCACCGACGAGCAGATGGACGACGGCACGGGTCAAGCCGAGGAAGCTCCGCTGCAGCCCGGCGCAGGGGGCGGCGCCACGGAGAGCGTCCCGGGACTGCCCGCGGCACCTGGGATGTGAGGCGCTAGTTGGCCGTTGACGCGCGAGCGCGCCGAGCAGAGCAGTAAGGTCAACCGAAGTTCAGCGCGATCTTCAGCCGGGGAATGGCGCCACTGATGGCGGCGCCCCCGGCTCTGATAGCTTCTGCGGCCCGGTGGAAGTTGAGCCAGTGGATGGGCGGCCTCGTGTGAACCTCCAGGCGCCGGCAGATCGCGCCTGCCTGGGCGCCCTCGGGCGCGTCGGGCTCTACCTGCGCGGCGTCCGCCGCCACGGCGGTCTGCATCCAGCCGGCCGCGGCCAGGGCGACGGCGCGCCGCAGCCTGCCCAGCGCCGTACGTGGCGAGCGCGTGACCGCCGCCCCATGAAGGCGCCGGCCGGCCGCAGTGGTGAGCACCTTGCGGGCGAACCTGATGGTGCGAGAGTCGCGCGCCTCCATGCCGGCGCCGATACCTAAGGCCACCTCCACGTCGAGGGACTCGAGCGTGTCGAGCGGCACGGGCGAACCGATGCCCCCGTCTATCAGGCGCCGGCCGCCCACCTTCACGGGCGCGAACACACCGGGGATAGATGCGCTGGCCCGCAGCGCCAGCGCCAGCGAGCCCGACTCAAGCAACACCTCCTCACCGCTGTCGATATCGGTGGTAACGACCACCAGCCGCCGCTTGAGGTCGGCGAACGTACGCCCCTCCAGCAGGCGGTCGAAGTACTCCTCCAGCCTGCGCCCGCCGAACAGCGCGGCATGGTGCAGGCCGAAATCAGCGATATGCGGGAAGACGTCGCGCCGGCGCATGGCCTCCGCCTCGGCCTTCAGGTCGTCGATAGCGCGGCCCGTGGCGTAGAGGGCACCGACCACGGCGCCGAACGAGGTGCCCACGATCAGGTCGGGGGTCAGACCGTTGCGCTCGAGGCTGGCCAGGGCGCCGAGGTGGGCGTAGCCACGCGCGCTGCCCCCACCGAGGGCAACGCCCAGGCGGTGCCGGTGGGTGCTGGCTGGTTGATTCACGCCCTAAACCTTACTTGGAGCAGCGTGAGTTGCATGTGGCATGCTGGTCATCGTGGCGACACTGGGCATCGCGGTAGTGCACTACCGCACACCCGAGGTGGCGGTCGACTGCCTGAGGCGACTGCGCGAGGCTGCGCCTGGCGCCGCGGTCGTAGTCGTCGACACGGCGCCCGAAGCTGCGTTCGAGGCTCGCCTGGCGCGCGAGTTCCCGGAGATCGAGTTCCTGCCCACGCCTAACCGCTCGTACTCGCACTCAGTCAACGCCGGCCTGGCCCGGCTGGGTACGGATCACCTGGTGCAGATGAACGCCGACGTCCTGGTGGGGCCGAGCACGCTGAGCGACCTGGTGGCCGTTCTCGAATCGGACGAGCTCGTAGGGGTGGTCGCCCCGATCGCGCGCACGGCTGGGGGCGCGGTGCAGAACATGGGCCTGCCATACAGCCTCAACTACGCCAGGCTTCAGAGAGAGAGGGTGAGAGCCAGCGACTCCCTACCGGCGTCGGTGCCGGTCGACTGGGTGGGCGGCTACATGCAGGTCATACGTCGGGACGTGTGGCAGAAATCGGGCGGTTACGACGAGTCGTTCCGGTTCTTCAACGAGGACCTGGACTTCTGCTGGCGGGTGCGCAAGCTCGGCCGCCAGTGCCGCCTCGTGCACTCACCGGTGGTGCACTTGGGCGGCACGTCCACCCCAGACGATCCCGCCTTCCACGTAGAGGGCCGCCGGGGCGGCATGGTGATCACGCTCAGGCACCACGGCTTTGCATTCCGCCTGGCCCACTCGGCGTTCCTGTGGGCGGAGGCGCTGCTAGGCCGCACCTTCTCGACGCGGCCGGAGCGGCGCGAGGCCCACCAGCGCGTGTTAGCCATGCTGCGCAGCGGCCGCTGGCACGAGAGCCCCTTCGGCGCCACGCTGGATGAACGCGCATGACCCGTGGAGACCTCGAAGCCAAGGAGCCGTGCTAAGCTTCGGCCCAACCGAAATGAACGCCTTGCTCCACAACCTCGCTGAAGCGTTCGGCCTGGGTACGGACCCCCGGATAACCTACTCTCTTGCCGCGGCCCTGCTGCTCGCCCTCGTGTCGCTGCTCAACGGCCTCTTCAGGCTGGACCTCCTGGCGCTGTTCCGGCCCGCCACGTTGCTGCGCCTATGCGTGGCGGTGGGCCTGGCGTTCGCCATGGTGGTGGCGGCCCATGCGCTGCCGGCCGACCAGGCTCGCCTGGTGCCCTACGCGCTCGCACTGGCCCTCCTGCCCCTACACCTCGTCGCCCTGGGTTACGGCCCCAGCGCTGGGCTGGCGGCCGGCGTGCTGTTCAGTGCGGCCACCGCGGACGGTGCCTACCCGGGCTACGCCGAGGCAAGCCTCGTACTAGAGCTGGTGGTGCTGGGCTGGCTGGCCATGAGTCCCTCGCCCAGGAGCGTCCGCTGGGCAGGTCCTCTCAACGCGGCGCTGGCGCATGTGCTCGCGGCCGGCACAGCCGGCGTTGCCTACCTCACTTGGCGCGATGGCGACGTGACGCTGAGCAGCCTGCTGTCAGAGCAGGTGGCCACCGTTCCGGCCCTGCTCCTGCCGTGGCTGCTCCTCATGGCGTTCGGCCCCACGTTCTATGGGGGCTACCTGCCGCGCAGCCGTATCGCGCCTGGCAAGACGGAGGTAGCGGAGCCTTCTAGCGTGCATGTCAAGAACACGCTCACCATGCCGCAGCGCGCCCGCACCGGAGTTACCACCCTGGAGCTGCCTGCTCTCGACCGGCCGCTGGCACGGCACCGGCACGGCCTGGCGGAGCCCGCGCTGCACCACGAAGACCCCAACGGCTGACCTGAAGTGCGCCGGTGCTTACGCCAGCGGCACCGACACGCCGAACGCGTTACCGGCCACACCGCCATCGGCTCCCTCGGCGTCGTCCTGACCAGGCGCCGGCTCGCGCGGCCCGCCCCACGCCGAGCCCCCCCACCGGGAAGCGATAGACCTGACGATGTAGAGGCCAAGGCCTGTGCCTTTGGCGGCCCCGCTCCGGCGGCCACGACTATGGGGCTGGAACAGCTGCTCCACACCGGCGGGGTCCAGCGGCGCGCCCCTGTCGCGGACCTCGATACGTAGCCAGCGGTCTTCCGGCCACGCCACCACCTCGACGAGCTCGTGCGGCGGCCCGTGAACGGCCGCGTTCTCCAGCAGGTTCACGATCACCTGCAGCAGCTTGTCCTCGTCTGCCAGCACCACCCGGTCCGGCACATGCACGGTGACCGTCACGCCGCGCTGCTCCAGCAGCGGTTGCAGCACCTGCGTCGCTCTGTTCACGACCTCGGCTGCGAAGAGGCGCCGCGTGGCCGGAGGCTTCACGTCGACCGTGAGGTCTTCCAGCAACCGCGTCAGCCTGTCGGCCTCGGCCACGGCGCGCGGCAGGAAGCGCACGGCCAGCTCCGGGCTCGGGTCGTCGCTAAGCGCGTCGAGGACCGCCCGCACGGACGTCACGGGGGTGCGAAGCTCGTGCGACAGCACCGCCAGCAGCTCCCGGGCGTTCTCCTCTGCGCGCCGCTGGTCTGTGACGTCGCGCAGCAGTAGCGCGCCCTCTACGGGCACTATCTGCACGTGCTTCGCCCTCACCTGCAGCACCGTAGGCACCCCGGCCCTCACGACCTCCTCTATGCGGTGGTCGCGCACGACGGAGATGAGCGCGGCGCCCCGGGCCCGCGCCACGTCGACGTCGAACAGCTCAGCAGCGGCGGCGTTCAGGTCGGTCACTACGCCGCCCTCCACCAGGAGCACGCCCTCCGCCAGCGCGTTCCACCACGCCAGCCCGCGGGCGGTAGCCACGCTGTCAGCGCTCGGGTCTGCTGCCACCGCCGGCCTCTCCCATCCCCAACCTGTAGCCCAGACCGCGCACCGTCTCGATGACCCTAGCGTCTACCAGCGCCCGTAGCTGAGCCACATGCTGGTCCACGGTCCTCTCGGTACCGAAGAACTCCTCGCCCCACACGCGGTCCAGCAGCTCGCCGCGCGAGAACACCCTGCCGGGATGCCGCACCAGGAAGGCGAGCAGTTCGAACTCTCTACGTGTCAGCGAGAGTTGCCGTCCCTGCCAACTAGCCTCGGCCCGGCCGAAGTCGATGGTCAGCTCACCGACCGCGGCGCGCTCCTGGGGCTGCACGCGGCGCAGCAACGCCCGCACCCGGGCAACCAGCTCTGCCGCCGAGAACGGCTTGGTCAGGTAGTCGTCCGCCCCCGTCTCCAGGCCCTCTATGCGTTCGGCCTCCTGAGCCCTGGCCGTGAGCATCAGAACGGGTAGCTGGGTACGCCCTTCTGCCCTGAGGCGCCTCAGGAGCACGACCCCTGACTCGCCCGGCAGCATCCAGTCGAGGACCACAAGGTCGCTGACCGCCACCTGGGGCCAGGCCTCCTCGGCGCTACCGGCCTCCAGCACGCGAAAGCCGGCGCGGGTCAGGTGGTGGGTCACCAGCTCCCGCACGGTCACATCGTCCTCCACCACCAGTAGGGTCGCCACGCTCACCCGGTCATTCTATGTAGACCGTGTCAGCCCAACTTCATGACGCGGTCATTACGTGCCACCGCTAGGCTGCCGTATCATGGATACCGGTAGCATGAACCCACTAGAGCAAGACCTGCAGCAGATCAACGGTGACGTAGTACGCATGCTGAGCATGGTGCGTGAGAGCTGCGACTACGCCCGTCTGGCGCTCGTCGAGCAGGACGCGCAGGCTGCCGAGAGGTGCGCCGCCAACGACGACGAGATAGACCGCATACAGGCGGACCTCGAGCTGCGCATCCTCACCGTCATCGCCCGGCGTCAGCCCGCCGCCCGCGACCTGCGCTTCCTAGGCGCCAGTCTTCAAGCGCTGGCCGACATCGAGCGCGCCGGCGATTACGCCGAGCACGTGGCCGAGGTGGGGCTGCGGCTGGCGCAGCAGCCGCGCCTCAAGAAGTACCTCGACATACAGCGCATCTTCGAGGTCCTGGCCGAGATGCTTGACACCACGGCCAAGGCGTTCGCCGAGGGCGACGTGGGCGCCGCGCGCCGGGCCCACGCGCTCGACAACGAGATAGACGACCTCTACGACCAGATCCAGCGCGAGCTGATCACGTACATGCTGGCCGACACCAGCTCGATAGCCCGGGCTACGGAGCTGTCTGCCGTGGCGCGCTACCTGGAGCGGCTGGGCGACCATATAGAGAACGTCAACGAACACGTCATCTTCTGGCTCGAGGGCAAGCGGCTCTAGAGCATGGTCATGTGAGCGGCGGCGACAGAAGGAGTAGGCGGCGGCGCGTTCTGGCCTTCGCGCTGCTGGTGGCCACCTCCCTCCTGCTGCTGCTCAACAGCATCGGCCTCGCGGCCCGCTGGGCCAGCCCGAAGCTGGCGCTGGGCACCGGCGCCTTCGTGACCGCTCTCGAGAACCTCGTCGGCAGGAACGAGGTCCGCGTGTACCGCCGCGGCCTGCCGCGCGCCCTGGCCAACCGGCTGGCCGGCCCCGTGCGCGTAGGCTTGCAGGTGGGGCATCTGGACGCCCACCTGCAACCGGACGAGCTGGCCAGCCTGCGGTGGTCCACCGGCGCCCACGCCAACGGGCTGGACGAAGTGACAGTCAACCTCGCGATAGCGAACGCCCTGGCGGAGCGCCTCAGCGCCCACGGCTTCCAGGTGGACATACTGCCCGCCACCATCCCGCCCGGCTACAGCGCAGACCTGCTGCTCTCCATCCACGCCGACTCGAGCCCGGACGCCACCAGGCAGGGCTACAAGAGCGCCCACTTCATGCCGGCGCGCAACGCCCGCGAGGCGGTACTGAAGGTCGCCATAGACAGGGCGGTGTTCCGCGCCACCGGGCTGGCCGATGACGACCGCAACGTGTCCGGCAACATGCTCCACTACTACGCCTTCAACAGCGCACGTTTCCACCACACGGTGGCCGCCCGCACCCCCGCCCTTCTGGTCGAGCTCGGGTACCTCAGCAACCAGGACGACCTTCATCTTCTGCGCAGACCCGGTCAGCTGGCCACGGCGCTGGAGGCGGGCATCATCAGCTACCTTCGCGACATAGGGCGCCTCTGAGGGGCATGGTAGCCTCGGCTCGATATGTTCAGGCGTCCATCCGTTAGCGGGCGCGCCCCCGCGATCCTGCTACTCGCAGCGCCCCTCCTCCTGATGCTCCTCACCGCATGCAAGCCGCCACAGGACCGTTACGCCACCCAGAGCAGCGGCCACCTGGTCATCTCGGCCGAGTTCCCCGACGCGCCCACGGTCGGGCCGGCACCGCTCACGGTTACGGTCACCGACAAGGGCGGGCAGGGTGTCGAGGGGGCCACGGTGAAGGTGGAGGGCAACATGACCCACGCAGGCATGGTGCCGGTGCTGGTCGACGCCCAAGAGGTCGGTGACGGCGTCTACCGCGCCTCCGCCATGCACTTCACCATGGCCGGCGACTGGCTGATCACCATCACGGTGACGGCTGCGGGCGAGCGCTCCAGCGCGGCTATGCCCGTGGCCGTCGGCAGGTGACCACCCACGGACCAGGCTCCGCGCCTGCCGGGGTCGACCGGGCGGGGCGGGTGGCGCTGCCGACCAGCGGCGGCCCCTTCGTAGACCAGCCGCGCGGCTTCGACCTCTTCTCCTTGCCCGGTCTGCGCCGCCTGGCGCGCTACAAGTACGCTCGCCTGCTGTTCCAGCTGCCCCTCCTCATCCTCGCGGTCGTCGTCGTCATCGACGGCCTCACCGGCAGACCGGTCGCTCCGCGCAACGTCGCCACCACCGCCGTGTGGCTTCACTACCGCGGCCTGCTCGTGCTGGCGCTGGCGCTGTTCGGCAACGCCTTCTGCTCCGCGTGCCCGCTCATGCTCACCCGTGGCGCCTCCAGACGGCTCAAGCGGCTGCTGCGCTCCGACTTCAGGTGGCCTCGCGCGCTGCACAACAAGTGGCTCGTGATCGGTATCATGGCCCTCTACCTCTTCTCTTACGAACTCTTCGACCTGTGGGCCAGCCCCTGGCTCACGGCCTGGCTCGTCATCGGCTACTTCGGCGCCGCGCTGACAGTGGACACGCTGTTCCCTGCCGGCACTTTCTGCCGCTACGTGTGCCCGCTGGGCAACTTCAACTTCGCCCTCTCCACCGCCTCTCCCACACAGATAACGGCAGTGGACCCCGACGTGTGCCGCACCTGCGAGCACAAGCCGTGCCTTCACGGCCGCGAGACATACGCGGCCGCTACTCAGGTACCCGGCGCACCCCAGGCGGCGTTCATACCCCTGCAGGAGATCAAGAACCCCAACGGCACCGGCTACTTCCCAGGCTGCGAGACGGACCTGTTCGTACCTACCATCACCTCGAATATGGACTGCACGTTATGCCTCAACTGCGTGCGCGCCTGCCCGTACGACAACGTCGCGCTTACCGCGCGCACGCCGGCGCGCGAGCTGTCACGCAAGCCCTGGGCCCGGCGCGGCCGCACGGCGGTCCTCGCGCTGGGGGTCCTGCTGGCCTACTGGGGCGTGATGAACGCCCTGGCCATGATCACGCCGTTCTACGGCATGGCCGCATGGCTGTCCCAACAACTGGGCACCCGCAACGAGGCGGTGCTGCTGGGGGTCATGTTCGCGGCGGTGACAGCCGTCGGGTTGGCCACCACCCTGGGCGCCAGCTGGCTGGCGGACCGCGCGGGCGGTGAACGCAGTTCGCTCAGGAGCGCCTTCGAGCGCTGGGGCTACGTGGTGGTGGCCCTGGGGTTCAGCTTCTGGGCGGCCCACTTCCTCTTCCACTTCCTCACGGGTGCTCTGGCCATAGTGCCCGTGTTCCAGCACTTCTTCGAGTACCGGGGTCTCTCGGTAGACCCGAACTGGCGCCTCGCTCAGATGGTGCCCACCAGATGGCTGTTCCCCATCCAGGCGCTGATCGCGGCGGCGTACACTGCCGTGGCGCTGCTCGCAGCGGCCCGCATCGCCATACGCGACTTCGGCCGCCGCACCTGGGTTCTGGCGCTATGGCCCATGCTTATCTACGTTCTGCTGTTCACCGCCGTTCAGCTGCTCATCCTCGCCCAGCCGATGGAGATGCGCGGCACCGTCCTGGGGCCTCTGCCGTGAGCGGAAGGCCTGACACCAACGCCGTGCGGAGGCGCCGTCCCCGCCTGCTGCTCATGCTGCTGCTGGCGGGTGCGCTGTGGCTCGGCCTGGCGCTGGTGGTGCCTGCACTCAGCTCCGGCACCACTGCCGCGGGGCCGGCGGCCGACCCCAGGCCCGCCACGGAGTACGCGGCCACCGGTGAGCCCCTCGGCGCCGCCGAGCACGGGAGCGGGGAGCAGGCAGACGCTGACCCCGGCGCCGCCGCTGAGGCCGCTACGGCGCCGCAGGGCGAGCCCACCGCGCCTCTCCCCCGGTGCGAGTACGCCGATGAACCCGCGCCCTTCTCCGGCTACGACGAATGGCAGTACACGTTGCTCGACACCACCTACAGGCTGGGCGCCGATTACGTGCCGCCACAGCTCGTGAGCCTGCAGGACGCCCTCGGACACGTGGCTCCTGGCGCCACGTTGGCGCAGCCCGGGCACCTCCTGCGCGACTTCGCCGCCGCCGAACTGGCGAACATGCTGGCGGCGGCCGAGGCAGCCGGTGTCCAACTGGCCGTGCAGTCCGCCTACCGCTCGTACGGTTACCAGCAGACGACGTTCGACTACTGGGTGCAGCAGGAGGGCGAGGAGGCCGCCCTGCGGACCAGCGCCAGGGCCGGCCACTCCGAGCACCAGCTCGGCACGGCGGTCGACCTGCGCAGCCGCAGCGGCCCGCCGGCATGGGACCTTGAAGACTGGGCTACGACGCCCGAGGGCGCCTGGGCGGTGGCACACGCCCACCTCTTCGGGTTCGTGCTCAGCTACCCGCAGGGCGCCGAGCACCTGAGCTGCTACGCCTACGAGCCCTGGCACTACCGCTACGTGGGCCGCGAGCTGGCCGCCCGCATCCACGACTCCGGCCTGACGCTCCGGGAGTACCTATGGCCGCTGCGGTGAGCGCACTACGGCTGCGGCTGGTACCACTGATGGTGGTCCTGGCGCTCGTCTGGGCCCTCACGCCCGCCTCGGCTCACGCCACGCTCGTCATCGGCAGCCTCACGGTGGCGCCCGATCCGGCCGTGGCCGGCCAGCAGATGGCGCTCACGATCACCCTCGTCGACCCCCTGCTTGTGCCGGTGGAGGACGCCCTGGTGCGCGTGGAACTGCGGGACGTAGACCCGGAAGACCCGCAGGTTCCTCCAAGCATCACGGGCACGGAAGCCTCGGAGTTCCTGCAGCTAACCGTGGTGGTCGGCTCCGAGTACCTGCAGGAGGTGGAGGACGGTGTTTACGTCGGGACGCTGCCCGCCCCCGCCCCAGGCAGGTACACGCTCAGCGTCCGCGACACCACGTTCCGCAACGAGGAGGCTATCGCCAACGTAGGCCTGGACATCGCGCCGGCGGCGGGCGGGGCGGCGGCCAGCGGCGCCACCGCGTTCGTGCTGCCCCCCACGCCCCTCGCGCCCAGCTCGATAGGTACTTGGCTGCTATGGATCATAGGCATCCCCCTCGCCATCGGCGTCATCGTCACCGTGCTGGCTCTGCGGGCCAAACCCGCCGGCACCGAGCCGCCAACGACCTCGGGTAGCGACGGCGTCACCGGGCGGTCAGACAGAACCTGATACGGCTCCGCGCAGGGCAGGCCGCCCTCCACAGGCCGGTATATCTGCTCCCCCGTTCGCGCCGAGCCGCGTGAACGCGCAGATGCTATCGTTCGGCCACTTTGGGACTCTTCGAATCGACGTGGGGCACATTACTAAACGTGGCGACCGTGCTGCTGGGCAGCGCGCTCGGTCTGGCCCTCAGGGGCAAGCTGCCGGACCGCGTAACGGTGGCGGTCATGCAGGCCATCGGCCTCGTGACGCTGTACATAGGCGTGTCCAACGCGTTCGACCTGGGCAAGGTCAACTCACCGCCCGGCGTACTGGTGGGGCTGCTGGCGCTCGCCTGCGGAGCCGCGCTGGGCGAGTGGTGGCGCATCGAGGAAGGATTCGAGGCCCTGGGCAACAACCTCAAGAAGCGCTTCAAGGGCAGCGGTCGCTTCACCGAGGGCTTCGTGGCCGCTTCGCTCCTCTTCTGCGTCGGACCGCTCACCCTCATAGGCAGCATCCAGAACGGCCTCACCGGCGATGCGGGCTTCCTGGTGCTCAAGTCCACCCTCGACGGCTTCTCGGCGCTGGCGCTGGCCACCAGCTTCGGCTTCGGCGTCATGGCCTCGGCGCTGGTGGTGCTGCTGTACCAGGGCGGGCTAGCGCTCGCCGCCGGCCTGCTCACGAATTTCGTGCCCGACCCGTCCGGCGACCCGCGCGTGCTGCTGGTGAACGGTGTGGGCGGCCTCATGATCGTGGCGCTGGGCCTTGGCCTCCTGGACATAAAGCGCCTGCGGGTGGCGTCGATGCTGCCGGCGCTGGTGCTCGTCATCCTCTTCTACTGGCTGGGCGGCTACTTCTACTGATACGCGGAGTGCTAGCATCTCGGAGTGGTCGACCTGGAGCGAGTCAAGGAGCTTGCGCGCATGGTGCGCGTAGATGTCCCAGACGAGGAGCTGCCCGCGCTGCGCGAAGAGCTCGAGGCCATGCTCGAGTTCGCCGCCACGCTGGAACAGGTAGACGTCGAGGGCTACCCGGAGTGGACGCCTCCACCGCCGGCCGGCCGCCCCTTAAGAGCAGACACGCCGGTAGGGCCGCTGCCGCGGGAGGCCGCTCTGGCGCTGGCGCCGACCTCGAAAGACGGCTACTTCATGGTCCCGCGTACCCTAGACCAAGAGTAGGTCAGACAAGGTCCCGGCCCAGGTACGGCTTCAGAGCCTCTGGGGTGGTCACGCTGCCGTCCTCGTTCTGATAGGTCTCAAGTATGGCCGCGATCGTGCGAGGGAACGCCAGCGCGCTGCCGTTGAGGGTGTGCACCAGTTCCGGCTTGCCCTTGCCGGCTGCGCCGCCCGGCCGCGCACGCGTCTTCAGCCTGCGCGCCTGGAACCCTTCAAGGTTGCTGATGCTGGAGACCTCCAGCCAGCGCTCCTGACCCGGGCTCCACACCTCCAGGTCGTACTTCTTGGCCTGCGTGAAGCCCATGTCTCCGGTACACATCAGCAACCTGCGGTACGGCAGCCCCAGCTCCTCTAGCAGGCCCTCGGACACGGCGGTCATCTCCTCGAGCGCGTCGTAGCTCGTCTCGGGCGTGGTGAACTGCACCATCTCCACCTTCTCGAACTGGTGCACGCGGTTGAGGCCCCGCACGTCCTTGCCGTAGCTGCCGGCCTCACGCCTGAAGCACGCCGTGTAGGCGGCCAGCTTGATGGGCAGCGCGTCCTGATCGACGATCTGGTCGCGGTACAGGTTGGTCACGGGCACCTCTGAGGTAGGGATCAGGAAGAAGCCGTCGGTGACCTCGTACATCTGCCCTTCCTTGTCGGGCAGCTGGCCGGTGGCCGTGGCCGAGGCGGCGTTGACCATGAGCGGGGGGATGACCTCGATGTAACCGCGCTGCTCGAGGCGATCCAGGAAGTAGGACTGCAAGGCCCTGACGAACCTGGCTCCGGCACCCACGAAGATCGGGAAGCCCGCACCCGTGACCTTGACGCCGGCCTCGAGGTCCACCCAGCCCCGGGCGCTCATCAGGTCCCAGTGCGGCTTGGGCGTGAAGCCGAAATGGCGCTTGGCGCCCCACTCCTTGGCTATCACGTTGTCGTGCTCGCTGACCCCGTAAGGCACGGACTCGTGCGGCAGGTTCGGGATCTCGAGCATCAGCGTGTCGATGGTCTGCTGCAACGACCGCTCCTTCTCCTCGAACCGCTTGACCTCGGCCGACAAGACGGCCATCTCGGCCATGAGGGCGCTGGTGTCCTCGCCGGCGCGCCGCAACTCGCCTATGCGCTTGTTGCTGGCGTTGTGAGCGGCCTGATTCTCCTCCAGGTCCCGACGCACGAGCCTATGCTCCTCGTCGGCTACCAGCAGACGGTTCAGTGCCTCCAAGCCGCCCTCAAGCTGTTTGGAGCGGATGGCCTCTCTCACGGCCTCGGGGTTCTCGCGGATGAAGCGCAGATCGAGCATGAGGCACATTGTACGGGCACGGCCATCGGCAGAGCCAAACAGAGCCCGATGACCAGAAACTCTCATCGCTGCTCGGAGATGGTGGTTATGCTCGTGGGTGCGGGAGCGACTCAGAGCCATCTCCTCGGGTCGCGCCCACGTGGGAGACGCCTTGTTCAGAAGACGTGGCACAGATCCGGGAGCGGCCCCCGACACCCTGGCCGCCATGGAGCGGCTGGTGCGCTACCAGCGCGCCAGCGAGCGTAGCGCGGAGGTGTTGCGTAACCTGCGGGCACAGCTGCCGCACGACGTACGAGGCTACGTGGTCAGCGGCAACGAGCAGGACGGCTTCGCCTTCGATGCGCAGGTAGGCTACAACGACGCCCTGCTTAACCTGGCGCCGGCCAACGGCCCTTGGCGCTCTCCGGGACCGAGGCTCGTTCCGAACCTCGTGGCCGAGCTCTTCACCTCCAACACGCCCAACGTGCGCACCGACCTGGGCAACCTGGGCATGCGCGATGCCACCTCCGCACTGGTGGCGCCTGTGGCAGGGCGCTTCGAGGAGTACGGGGTGCTGGTGCTGCAGCGGCATGGCGGCCCCTCGCTCACCGAGGAGGACCTCAAGCTGGCCGTGCGCTGGGCCAACGTACTGGGCGAGACGCAGAGCCTGGCGTACGAGCTCAGGCTGGCCAAGCTGAGCCTGGTGCAGTTCACGCGCGCCTTCGTGCAAGGCTTCGAGGCCCAGGAGTTCAGCCAACTGGGGCATGCGGACCGCGTTACCGCCTACTCCCTGGCGCTCGGCCGTGCACTGGAGCTGCCGCGACCACAGCTCGCGGACCTCTACTTCGCCGCCATGCTGCACGACATCGGCAAGCTGGGCAACGGCCTGGACCAGGCCATCGAGGACCTGGACCACCCGCAGCGGGGCGCCAACATGGTGCTCGACTCGGAGCTTCTGCTCCCGGCCAGCGAGGGCATACGCCACCACCACGAGTCGTGGGACGGTTCGGGCTTCCCCGACGGCCTGCGCAAGGAATCTATACCGCTGCTGGCGCGCATCATCGCCGTGGCCGACACTTTCGACCTGCTGAGCAGCGAGCGGGGCCGGGCCCTGCCCATGCGCGAGGTGGAGAAGGCGCTGGAGTCAGCCAGCGGCACCACGCTCGACCCGGCCCTCGTGGCGCTGTTCGTCAACATCCTCCGGCAGGGCAAGAGCACCCAGGAGCTCAGCAACCTGAAGGACAGCGACCTGCCGTTCTAAGCAGCGCGAGCCCAAGACCGGAAGCCGATCAGCTAGCCGGCCGCCGCTAGGCTCCTCAAGCCGCAACACGTAGCCGTCATCCCCCGCACCTCAGCCGTAGCGGCGACGAGATACCGGCCCAGGTCGTGGGCGGAGCGACCCTCCGGGCCAGAGGTGCGCGTGATAGATTGGCCCCATGCCGCCAGTAGAAGTCGCGTCCTACCGCCTGTCGCACCGCGGCAAACCGGTGGGTTCGCAGACCATGAAGACGGCGGACCTCGGCCGGCATGCCCAGTTGGAGGTGCGCTCGCAGTTCCAGGGCGGCTTCGGGGTAGGCACGGTGGTTCAGCGCAGCCGCTGCTTCGAGGGCGGCATCAGCCTGCGCTTCCTGGAAGAGACCCAGGAACGCAGCGAGTCGCGCAAGTTCGACGTGGTGTTCGACACCCGCCAGGGGCTCATCACCGCCTCGAAAGGTCCTAAAGACACGGCACAGATGCCGTACCTCCTCCCCTACCGCGACCCCGTCTCGCTACTGCACGAGATCCGTAAGCTCGGCGTTCTGGAGCGGCCCTACCGGGTGCCGCTGTTGGGCAAGGAGGTCACGGTGCAGTTCGTGGGCGAGGTGGAGCTGGACACCGTGCTGGGCAAGCGGCCCGCGTATGCGTACGTGCTGCACCCGGGCCAAAGCGTGGTGTACGTGGACGCCGAGGAACCGCGCACCATCCTCAAGTTAACCCAGCGCCTGCCCGACGGCCAGCTAGACGCTCTGCTGGTGAAAGTGGCCACCGAGGCGTCCATCGACCCGTTCGGCGAGCAGGCCGAGCAGCGCCCCAAGGGCGGCAAGTCTGGCCGTCGCAGGGGTCAGCGCCGCCGGCCCAGGCGCCGCAAACGCTCCGCCGACTGAACGAGGCCGCGCCACATAACACCTTGTCCGACTACCAACAGGCACTAGCTTGGCTGTTCACCCGCACGCGCGGAGGGGGTGTGAGGACCCCGGAGCGCGCGGCGGCGTTGCTGCAGCGGTTGGGACTCGAAGCGCCCGGGCTGACTGTGAGCGTCGTGGGCACCAACGGCAAGGGCAGCGTCTCCAGCATGATCGCGGCCGGGCTCGCGGCTGGCGGCCACACCGCCGGCCTGTTCACCTCGCCCCATGTCGAGTCGTTCCTGGAACGGATCTCCGTGAACGGTGCGCATATCACCGAGGAGGCCGTGACGGCGTTCGTGACGCAGGCACAGCGCCTGGCCACCCTCGGCGCGGCCCCTGAGCACCGCACGCTGCGGCCGGCCTTCTTCGAGTACACGCTGGCACTAGCACTGCACGAGTATGCGCGTAGGCGCGCCACCGCGGCCGTGCTGGAGGCAGGGGTAGGTGGGGGCAGCGACGCTACCCGTGCGGTGGAAGGCGTGAGCCTGACCGTCATCACCAACGTGGACCTCGACCACACTGATACCCTGGGCACCACCTTGGAGCAGATCGTGGCCGACAAGGCGGGCGCCATCCGCCCCGGCAAGCCCGTCGTGTCTGGCGTGGCGCAGGCGGGGCCACGCGCCGTGGTGCGGCAGATGGCCGAAAGGTCGGGAGCGCCCCTTCACCAGTACGTTCACGGCGCCCGCAGCCAGCCGCTCTTCGGTCTACCCCGCTCCCTGACCCAGCTCCTGAAGGCGTACCCCACACGTGAGATGAACGCGCGCCTCGCCGCCGCAGCCCTAAGGCTCCTGGGGCTGGACGAGAGCGCGGTCATGGCGGGACTGCGCACGCCCCCGCTACCGGCCCGCGGTGAGAGGTTCCTGGTCGACCATGGCGGCCGGGCGGAAGGTGAGGCCATAGACGTCGTGCTGGACGGCGCTCACGACCCCGCCGCTGCAGCGCGACTGGTGGCCGAGGTCGGTGGTACAGAGGGCCGTAGCAGGCCTTACGCGCTGCTCTTCGGCGCCTTGGGCCGCAAGCAGGGCGCCGCCGTACTCCAGGTCCTCTCTGAAGCGGCCCATACCGTGGTGGTGACCGAAGCGTCGGCCGGAGACGGCGTGCTGCCTGGGCCTGAGGGCGCCGTGACGCTCCTCGACCCGGAGCAGGCGCTGGAGGCCGCCCTGACCGCGGCTTCACGCGCCGGCGCGGCGGGCGAACGGCCTCTCGTGGTGGTGGCCGGTTCGCTCTACCTCGCGGGCCGGATAAGGCCTCTGCTGCGCGCGCGGGGGCGCCGCATCCAAGCTGCCTGGGAGCTACCTACGCACTGAGACCGCGCGCCCGAACAGCACGGGCGCACTAAACGGCTGGCGCCGGCCCTGTGACGGGCACGCGTAGCCCGAACCTCTTGGGCACGCGTAACGACTACCTGGGTCGGGCTAGCGCGTGATCTTGATGTGTTGCGAGGCGCCCGGCACGTCGGGGTCGCCGATGTTGCCCTGGCGCTGCGTGATCATGAGCCGCAGCTCGTGCGGGCTGGTAGCCATGAAGGCCGCGTCGTCGTACGAGATGTGGCCGTTCAGGTACAGCTCCACCAGGTGCTGGTCGAAGGTCTGCATGCCCCGCAGGTTGTCCTGCATGAGCGCCTCTTTGATGAGAGGCGTCTTCTCCTCGTCCTTGATGTAATCGCGGATGAGGGGGGTGTTGATGAGCAGCTCCAGCGCCAGCACGCGGCCGGGGCCGTCGGCGCGCGCCAGCAGCCGCTGGCTGAGGATGCCCAGCAGCGACTCGGCCAGCAGTATGCGGATGGGGTCACGCTCGTGCGGTGGGAAGAAGTCGATGATGCGGTTGACGGTGCGGATGGTGTCGAGCGTGTGCAGCGTGCTGAACACCAGGTGGCCCGTCTGAGCGGCCGTGATGGCCGCCTCCACGGTCTCCTTGTCGCGCATCTCCCCCACCATGATCACGTCGGGGTCCTGCCGCATGGCGTACTTGAGCGCCCCCGCGAAGTCCGCCGTGTCGAGCCCTATCTCGCGCTGGATGACCAGGCTGCGCTGGTTACGGTGCAGGATCTCGATGGGGTCCTCGACCGTGATGATGTTGCGGGCGTAGCGCCGGTTGATGTAGTCGATCATGGCCGCCAGCGTGGTGGTCTTGCCCGAGCCGGTCGGGCCGGTCACGAGCACGAGGCCGCGCGGGTTGCTGGCCAACTCGCCCATGACGTTGCCGGGCAGCCCCAGCGATTCGAAGCTGGGGATGGCGTCGCGGATGACGCGCATCACGATGCCGGCCGAGCCGCGCTGGCGCAGCACGTTGCAGCGGAAACGGGCCACGTTGGGGATGGTGAACGCGAAGTCCAGCTCGTGCCTGTGCCGGAACATCTCGCGCTGGGTCTCGCTCATCATGGCCAGACCGATCTGCTCGGTCTGCTCGGGCGTCAGGGTGGGTACACCCTCGAAAGGCACCAGTTCGCCGTCCACGCGCATGTGCGGCGGCGCGCCGGCCTGCAGGTGAATGTCGGAGGCGCCCTTCGCCACCATGCTGCGCAGGATGTCGGCGATGCGCACGCCGCGACCCGCCACGTTACCGTCCACAAGTGCCCCATGGTGCCGTGATCATGCTGCCAGTGTAGTTGCCTTCGCGACCGACTGGGTGTGACATTCCGCTCGGCCTAGAGGATCTTCGAGAGGAACGACCTGGTACGCGCCTCGCGCGGCGAGGTGAAGAAGTGCTCGGGTGTGCCCACCTCTACGATCTGGCCGGCGTCCATGAACACCACCCGGTCGCCCACCTCGCGGGCGAAGCCCATCTCGTGAGTGACCACCATCATGGTCATGCCCTCCTTGGCCAGGTTGACCATGACGTCGAGGACCTCGCCGATGACCTCAGGGTCGAGCGCCGAGGTGGGCTCGTCGAACAGCATGGCCTTGGGTTCCATGGTGAGCGAGCGGGCGATGGCCACGCGCTGCTGCTGGCCGCCGGAGAGCTGGCCGGGGTACTTGTTGGCCTGCTCCGGTATGCCCACCTTCTCCAGGAAGTAACGCGCGCGCTCCTCCGCCTTGCTCTTCTTCCACTTGCGCACGCGGGTAGGTGCCAGCGTGATGTTGTCCAGCACGGTGAGGTGCGGGAACAGGTTGAACGACTGGAACACCATGCCCGTCTCGCGGCGGATCTGGTCGATGGCGCGCACGTCGTCGGTCAGCTCGATGCCGTCGACGACGATCTTCCCTTCCTGGTGCTCCTCCAGGTGGTTGATGCAGCGGATAAGCGTGGACTTGCCTGAGCCGGACGGGCCGATGACCACCACCACCTCGCCCTTGTTCACGGACAGGTGGATGTCTTTCAGGACATGGAACTCGCCGTACCACTTGTTGACGCCGATCATCTCGATGACCTTCTGGCCACCTTCCGGGGCGTCTGCCCGTACGGGCGCGGGACTTGCAACCGCGTTACTCACTTAACGGACCTCCGAGAATCTTGCAGGCGACTCTGGTACGCATGCCGCAGAACTACCCACCGCCCGCATCAGCGCTCACCCACTCCCAGCTGCTTCTCGAGCTGCCGGCTGGCGATAGACATACGGTAGGCGAAGAAGAAGTAGATGACGGCGATGAACAGGAACACCTCTAGCTTGACGCCGCCGGTGACGAGCAGCGACTCCGGCTGCACCGAGACGAGGTCGGCCACCTTGAAGAAGTCGATGAGGCCGACGATGAAGACGAGCGAGGTGTCTTTGAAGAGGCCGATGGCCTGACCCACGATGGCCGGGATGACGGCGCGCAGGGCCTGGGGCAACACGATCAGGCGCGTGGTCTGCCAGGCCGACAGGCCCAGAGCCCGAGCAGCCTCGCTCTGCCCCTTGGGAACGGCCTGCAAACCGCCGCGCACGTTCTCTGCCATGTAGGCGGAAGAGAAGAGCGTGATGGCCACGTAAGCGCGCATGATGGCCGGGAGCGAGTTGGCGTCGACGTTGAGCAGCAGGGGTAGCAGCAGTGAGGCGATGAACAGCCACATGATGAGCGGCGCACCGCGCACTATCTCGATGAAGCCGATGCAGAAGTACTTGATGGCCGGCAGCTTGCTGTTGCGGCCCAGCGCCAACGCGATGCCTATCGGGAAGCTGGGGATGATACCCGTGAAGAGGATGAGCGTGAGGAGGAAGCCGCCCCAGTCGCGGATGGGCACGCGGCCGAAGGTGCCGCCGACACCGAAGCCGGAGAGGAGTAGGAAGCCGCCGACCAGCCACACGCCCCAGGCGATGGCGAGGCCCCTGACCACTCTCGGGAACCGGCGGCCAACGAAGTAACCCACGAGGCCGAGCACGAACACCATGGGCCACAGGAAGCGCACGCTGGGCCAGAACAGCACGGCGATGATCGAGACCACCACCACGAAGCCCTGCAGCGCCACGAAAGTGTTGCCCACGATGCTCTTGCGGCCGCTCACACCGGCCATGGCGCCCATGAGCCCGAGCATGGTGCCGGCCACGAGCAGCGGCCGCCACAGGTACTCGGTCGGGTACCGGTAGACGCCGAACAGCTTCATGTTGCGCCACACCTGCGCCCAGGAAGCATCGACGAAGATGAACGTGAACAGGTTGAACAGCGACCAGGCCACGATGGCACCGACCACCACTGTCATCACCGAGTTGAAGGGTCCGTTGAACAGGTTCTTCTTGATCCAGTAGGCCGGACCGGACGTCGGTACTGGTGCGGGTCTAGCAGGAATCATAGGCAGATCACCGTTCCACCAGGGCGAGTTTGGCGTTCACCTTGTTGAGCACGAACGAGAACGCGAGGCTGATGACGAGGTACGAACCGATGAGGAGTAGCGTGATCGGTATGGCAGCGCCCGTCTGGTTGCTGACGATGTTGGCGATGACGAACAGCTCGGCGTAGCCCGCCAGCGAGGCCAGCGAGGAGTTCTTGGTGAGGTTGAGGTACTGGCTGATCATCGGCGGCAACACCACGCGCATGGCCTGCGGGAAGATGATCTTGCTGAAGGTCTGGAAGCCGGTCAGGCCGATGGCGTGAGCGGCCTCGCGCTGCCCCTTGGGAACGGCCAGTATGCCGCCGCGCACGATCTCTGCTATGAACGCGCTGGTGTATATGACGAGGGCTAACAGCAGCGCCAGGTAGTTGACGGTGAAGCGCATGCCGCCCTCGTAGTTGCTGACGGGAACGTGCGCGCGGCTGTAGACCAGTGCGCCCATCGGCAGCACCTCGCTGGTGGCTTCCAGGGCGCTGGTGGCGGTGCTGGTGGTGGCCGCCTGGCCGAAGGCGGAGAACCTGCCGCCGACCGTGGGCAAGGCGCTCTCGGCTTCGGCGTCCTCCTCGGGCACGGGAACGGCGAACGCCGGCAGACGCACCTGACCGTCGCGGTCCGACACAAGTACGCGTTCGAACTGCACCACCTGCATCGTCACTTCCACGCCGTTGTAACCGCGGCCTGTCTCAGGGTCGATGTCCTCGCCTTCGTCCATCTCGCCGTTGCCGTTGCGGTCCGCGTACACGGTGCCGGCAGACGGGAAGTTGAGGAAGTGGAGCTTCAGGCCCTGCTCGGCCGCCGCCTCACCGTCCGTGATGTAGACGTCGAACGACTCGGCATCGTTCATGCGCATGAGCGGGAAGCGGAAGGTGCCGTGCACGGTCTTCCTCGACTCGGCCAGGTTCTGGCTGGTGGTGGTGAGGCGCGCGGCCTCTATGCCGACCTTGACCGGCACGAAGGCCGCAGGCCTGCTCGCGCCGTCGACCACGAACGACGTGGTACCGCGGCCCGTGGCCGCCTGGTAGTTGAACTGCAGGTTGCCGGGTACCGTCTTCGTCATATACGAGACGGCCAGACCGGCTCCAGCCAGCAGCACGAACGTAGCGAGCCAGTAGGGCCAGATCGCGCCCACGACGTCTAGCCGCCGGAGCTGATTGCGACGCCACAGGCCCACCACTATGGCCAGCACGACCGCAGCCACGAGCCACGGCACCCATACTCCGAAACGATAGGTGGGATAGAACGCCGGGAACGCCAGGCCTACGTTGGACAGCAGCAGGCCGCCCGGTACGGTCACCGGGTTGCTTATACGTGGTGGGAACGGCAACAGGATGGCCGAGTACCAGAACACGATCTGTACGGCCAGCGGGACGTTCCGGAGCACCTCGATATACACGCTGGCAACGGTACGTATAAGCCAGTTGGCCGACAGCCGCATGACCCCGAACAGCACGCCTATGACCGTGGCAAGCACTACGCCCACCAGCGCGACCTTGAGCGTGTTCAGGAAGCCTATGAAGAGAGCCCTGGCGTACGTGTCGGAGACGACGTAAGGGATGGGCCTCTCAGCTATGGGGATGCCGGCAGGTCTGGAAAGAAAAGAGAAGTCAGCCGGCAGGTTGGCAGCGGCCAAAGCCTTGGTCACGTTGCTGACGAGAACGCCGACCCCCGCAACGACGGCGAACACGAACAGAAGCTGCGCCAGTATGCCTATCACCTTGACGTTGCGCCAGAACGGGATCCTGGGCTCGTCGGTGTACGCAGGTGTGTGGGCAGGCGACTTGTCGCTACTCATGCGCTTTGGGTCCAGTGCGAGAGTTCAGGAAAGATAGGGCTGAATATAGGGCTCCTCCAGGTCACGGGTTCGCCACTGACACGTGCACTTCGTACTGCTGTGCGAGCGGCTCGCCTTTCGTACCCACTAGCCCTGAGGCGGCGAAGGGCCACCTCAGGGCGGTGGGTTCACGATCTGTGGAAACCGGGGCTGGCCCCCGGAAGCTCTAGCCGGGCCGGCGCATGGGTCATGCGCCGGCCCGCGCTGTCAGCTCAGTTGAAGGGGAAGCCGTAGATGAGGCCGCCCTCGTAGTACTGGGCGTTGATGCCGCGCGGCAGGTTGAACACGGAGCCCGAGCCGAGGTTGCGCTCGAAGATCTCGCCGTAGTTACCCACGGCCTTGATGGCCTGGTAGAAGGCGTCGGCGGGAAGACCGAGGGCCTGGACGTAGGACTCGTTGCCCGGGACGCCGAGGAGGCGGAGCACCTGCGGGTCGGCGGCGCTGACGCGGAGGTCGTCAACGTTGGCCTGGGTCACGCCGTACTCTTCAGCGTTGAAGAGGGCGAAGACGGTCCAGTCGACGATGTCCTTCCACTGGTCGTCGCCGTGCAGCACCACGGGGCCGAGGGGCTCCTTGGAGATGACGACCGGCAGCACGCGGTGATCGGTGGGCACGCGGAGGGTCTGCTGGATGGACACGAGGCCCGACACGTCGGTGGTCCAGCCGTCGCACTGGCCGTCGTCGTAGGCGGCGGCGAGCACCGGAGCGGTCTCGAAGATCACCGGGGTGAACTGGACGCCCAGGCCCGCGAGCGTGGTGCCCAGGTTGGTCTCGGTGGTGGTGCCGGACTGGACGCAGATGGAGCGGCCTTCGAAGTCCTGGAGCGAGTTGATGCCGCTGTCCCGGCGCACCATGAAGCCCTGGCCGTCGTAGTAGGTAGTGGGGTTGAAGTTGCCGCCCCAGTCGGACTCGCGCGTGATAGTGCGCGTGGTGTTACGGATCAGCACGTCGATCTCGCCGGACTGAAGGGCCGTGGGGCGCTCACCGGCGGTGACGGGGCGGTACACGACCGCGTTGGGGTTGCCGAACACTGCGGCGGCGATGGCCTTGCAGAAATCGACGTCGAAGCCCGCGTAGTTGCCGTCGGCATCTACGAAGCCGAAGCCGGGCAGGGTGGCGTTGACGCCGCAGCGAAGCTCACCGCGGGCCTTGATCTCGTTGAAACGACTCTGCGCAAACACCATGCTGGCAGCGACGAGCAACGACAGAACGACTAGAACTCGGACGTAACGGCTCATGTGTCCACCTTCCTGTGGTCGAACGGATTAGATTTTGAACCCTCTCGTGATGGAGGTTGAAAGGGGTCTGAATGACTTTATCCGCTGGCCCGCCCCCGTGTCAAAAAGCGTTGGCCATGAGGTTTACACATGGTTAAGGGCGCCCTCGTGTGAGGGCGCCCGTCAGAAAGCCGGAAACTGTGCAGTCGGAATGCGCTAAGCGCTCACTTCCTGCTCGCGCTTCTCGAGCTTCTCCTTGATGCGCTTCAGCGTCGTCACTTCTTCGAGCGCACGCTGTTCGAGAACGCTCTGGATATGGCGGATCTCGTAGTTGATGCCAGGTATGACGAGCTGCTCCAGCGCGTTCACACGGCGGTTCGTCTTCTTGATCTCCTCGCCGATCTTGCGCAGCCGGGTCTCGGTAGCCGCCACCTTGACGATGGCCTCGACCATCTTGCGGAACTGCTGGGCGGCCTCGAGCGTCGAGGAGCCGGCGCCGACGACCGAGAACGGTAGGCGGTGGTCGAACTCCGGCGGCTGCACCTGAGGCACCTTGACGCCGAAGATGTTCTCCACCTTCAGCTCGACCTCGAGGTTGCCCTCCTGCGCGAGAGCCAGGCTGCTCACGGCCGCCGGGCCGTCCCAGGCGTTGGCGAGGAAGAGCGCGAAGTAGGCCTCGCGGCTGGCTTCGGTCAGCTGGCGCCGCGCCTCGAGCGAGGTCTTGACGAGCGCGAAGAACTCGCCCACAAGCGCGTCGCGCTTACGTTTGAGCAGGTCCGCCCCCCTGACCGCCAGCTTCGCCTGATCGCGGCGCTGCAGCAGGTTCGAGCGGGTCGGGGCGACGTTCTCAGCCACGGTCCAGCCCCCTTGGAGCCAGGTCCAACCGAGCGCGGCCAAGCGTAGGGTTCTCGCAGGTATGGGCGAAGTACCCAGCCATAGCTCAGCCCCCTACAGCCGGTCGCCGCGGCCGGCGCCCCACAGCTCTTCCATCTTGGCGCCGTAGTACTTGTCGATCTGGTCGTTCGACAGACGCGTGAGCTCGCTCTTGGGCAGCGAGGACAGGGTGTTCCAGGCGATGGTGAGGGAGTCGTCTATGGAGCGGTTCTCGCTGCCCTGGTTGATGAAGAGGCGCTCGAACTCGTCGGCGAACTTGAGGTACAGCTTGTCGGTCTCGGAGAGGGCGTCCTCACCCGTGATGGCCACGAGGCGCCTGAGGTCGAGACCGTTGGCGTAGGCGGCCTGCAGCTGGTCGGCCACGTTCTTGTGGTCCTTGCGGGTCTTGCCGTCGCCGATGCCGTTGTTCATGAGGCGCGAGAGCGACGGGCCGGGGTTGATGGGCGGGTACACGCCCTTGTTGTGCAGGGCGCGCGCCAGGTAGATCTGGCCCTCGGTGATGTAACCCGTGAGGTCGGGGATGGGGTGCGTGACGTCGTCGTCCGGCATCGAGAGGATGGGGAGCTGGGTCACGGAGCCGGGCAGGCCCTCCACCACGCCGGCGCGCTCGTAGATGCTCGCCAGGTCGGTGTACATGTAGCCGGGGTAGCCGCGGCGGCCCGGGATCTCTTCGCGGGCGCCGCCGATCTCGCGCAGCGCCTCGCAGTAGTTGGTCATGTCGGTGAGGATGACCAGCACGTGGTAGCCGTGCTCGAAGGCCAGGTACTCGGCGGCGGTGAGGGCCATCTTCGGGGTGAGGAGGCGCTCTACGGCCGGGTCGTCGGCCTTGTTGAGGAAGAGCACCGAGCGGGCGAGGGCGCCCGTGCGCTCGAACTCCTGCGTGAAGAAGGTCAGCTCGCGCTGCGTTACGCCCATGGCCGCGAACACCACGGCGAACTCGGTGTCTTCACCGATGACGGTGGCCTGGCGGGCGATCTGGGCAGCCAGCTCGTTGGCGGGCAGACCGGAACCCGAGAAGATGGGCAGCTTCTGACCACGCACGAGGCTGATGAGGGTGTCGATGGTGCTGACGCCCGTCTGGATGAACTCCTCGGGCTTGCGCCGCGCCACCGGGTTGATGGGGGCGCCGCCGATGGGGAGGCGCTTGTCGGCCACGACGGCGGGCAGGCCGTCGATGGGGTTGCCGGCACCGTTGAAGCGGCGGCCGATCATCTCGCGCGAGACGCCGAGGCGGGCGACGTTCTCCACGAGGTTGACGGTGGTGGAAGAGAGGTCGATGCCCGAGGTCTCTTCGAAGACCTGGAGGACCGTGTACTCCTTCGACACTTCGATGACCTGGCCACCGCGGGTGCGGCCCGTGCCGTCCTTGATGCGGACGATGGCGTTGTAGCTCAGGTCGGGGGCGTTCTGAAGGAACAGCAGCGGGCCCGAGACGTAGCTGACCTCGCTGTACTCCTTCTTAAGTAGGTTGCTGCTCATCGATCAGCTCCTCAGGCTGCCACTACGAAGCCCTGTTCGAGCTCGCTCAGCACGCCTTCGCGGTACTGCGGGAACTCGCTCTCGGGAACGTACCGGGCGCGGTTGATCTTCTCGATCACGGGGTTCTTCAGGATGTCGTCGACGGTGCTTCCCGCTTCGAGGGCGGCCTTGGCCTTGTCGTAGAAGCGCAGCATCATGCCGAGGAGGCCGTGGGCCTTCTGCATGGAGGAGCTGGCGTCCACCGGGTCGTAGCCGTTCTGCTGGAGGAAGTCCTGGCGCAGTATGCGGCCGATCTCGATGATCAGGCGCTCCTGGTCCTGAAGGGCGTCGGGGCCCACCAGCTGCACCACTTCCTGAAGGTCGCTCTCCTGCTGCAGCAGGCCCACGGCGCGGTCGCGCAGGTCCGGGTAGTCGGGAGCGACGTTCTCGCGGTACCACGAGTCGAGGATGGGCGTGAAGAGCGAGTAGGAGCGGTTCCAGTTGATGGCGGGGAAGTGGCGCCTGCGGGCCAGCGAGGCGTCGAGCGCCCAGAAGCAGCCGGTGATGCGCAGGGTGGCCTGGGTGACGGGCTCGGAGAAGTCGCCGCCCGCGGGGCTGACGGCGCCGATGATCGACACGGCGCCCTCCTCGCCTGCGAGGGTGGTGACGCGGCCGCCACGCTCGTAGAACGCCGCCAGGCGCGAGCTGAGGTACGGCGGGTAGCCTTCTTCCGCGGGCATCTCCTCGAGTCGAGAGGAGATCTCGCGCAGCGCCTCTGCCCAGCGGCTGGTACTGTCGGCCATGATCGAGACCGAGTAGCCCTGGTCACGGAAGTACTCGCCCAGCGTGATGCCGGTGTAGATGGACGCTTCACGCGCGGCCACCGGCATGTTGGAGGTGTTGGCGATGAGCACGGTGCGGTGCATGAGCGGGTTGCCGGTGCGTGGGTCTTCCAGCTCCGGGAACTCGACCAGCACGTCGGTCATCTCGTTGCCGCGCTCGCCGCAGCCCACGTAGACCACTATGTCGGCGTTGCCGAACTTGGCCACAGACTGCTGCGTGACCGTCTTGCCCGAGCCGAACGGGCCGGGGATGGCGGCGGTGCCGCCCATGGTGAGCGGGAAGAGCACGTCGAGGATGCGCATGCCCGTGAGGAACGGCGTGACCGGGTCGAGCTTGCGCTGCACGGGGCGGGGCTGACGCACGGGCCAGGGGTGGTACAGCTTGATCTCCGTGCCGTCTTCGAGGGTCACGACGGGCTGCTCGATGGTGTACTCACCGGCGGGGGCCACGCTCTTGACCTTGCCGCTCACACGCGGGGGCACGAGGATCTTGTGGGTGAACGCGAACTCGGGAACCGTGCCGACGATGCTGCCCGGGGTCACCTCGTCGCCCACGCTCACCTTGGGCGTGAAGGCCCACTTGGCGTCGCGCGAGAGCGAGTTGACGACGATACCGCGGTCGATGTAGGTGCCGGAAGCCTCCTGGATCTTGTCGAGCGGGCGCTGGATGCCGTCGAAGATGCCGTTGAGCATGCCTGGTCCCAGCTCTACAGCGAGCGGCAGGCCGGTGCTCACCACAGGCTCGCCGACGGTGAGGCCGGACGTGTCTTCGTACACCTGAACGAACGCGGTGTTGCCGTCCAGTCGGATGATCTCGCCGATCAGTTTCTCGTTACCCACGCGCACGATGTCGAACATGCGCGCGCCCATCATGCCTTCGGCGATGACGGCGGGCCCCGAGATTCTTTGGATCTTGCCTTCAATGGCCATTAAGTTCTCCTGCTTACTCCAGTTTTATGTCGAAGCCGATGGCGCTGCGCACCAGCTCTTTCATGTAGGCGGTGGCGTCGCTCTCGTCGCCGAAGGCGGCTCCGAGGCTGGGGACGCTAAGGATCACGGGCAGGTCACGACCGCGCATGGCCCTTTGGGAGGCCCGCGCCGGGTCGCTTATCAACCCTTCGTCTACGACCACCAGGCCGTAGCTGTCAGACTCGATGACCTGTTCAAGGGCGGCCTGAGCTTCCTCCGGCACGCTCTCGCGCACCTCGACGCCGGCCAGGCGGTAACCGATGGCCGTTTCAGGGTCGGTGAGTACGAGCATCTTAGGCATGTTGGCACCTTAGCTGCCGCTCGGCTTCCGAGCAGCGCGTCGGAACGATCGCGGCACCGAGAACCCTAGGCATGGCTCAGCTCCCGCTCCAGGAGGTCGCGCGGCACACCGTAGAACTTGCCCCGCGCCAGAAGCCGCAGCTGCGCGGCCTCCTCCTCCTTGCGCCTCAGGAAATCGACGACGACGCCGATGTCGAGCGGGTCGGCGGAGAGGCGCTTGGCGCCCGCGTCCAGCACCTTACGCACCTCGGCCTCCACCTTCGCCGGGTCGGCCTGGGCTGCGGCAGCTGCCACGTCCGCCAGGGAGCCGTTGGCGAGGGTCTGGATGGCGTTGCTGTCGGGGTCGCGTACCAGGGCGTCGAAGAGTGCGCGCTTGACCTCGCGACCACCGGGGATGAAGAGCTGCCCCGGGTCGACGCTGACCTCACGACCGCGCAGCTTGATGGTGGTGAGGAGGTTGGCGGCGTCGATCTCGCGCCGGAAGTAGCGCACCAGGTCGGCGGGGGCACCCGCCTGCTCCAGCCGTTCGAGGCCGGACTCGTAATAGGCCTTGTCGAGCGCCAGTTCGAGCGAGAAGAGGTCGCCATCGTTCTGGTACTTGCGGGCCGCCTTGAGGAAGGCCGCCGTGAGTTCTGTGCGCGCCAGCCTCAGAATCTGGGCTGCAGACAGCATGTCTGCGGCGGCGGCCGCCTCCTCCAGCAGCGTGGGCTTGAGCGACCCCGCCGGGAAGAGCGAGCCTTCGATGTCTTCGAGGCCTTTGCCGGCGTGCTTGCCGCGCGCTATGGCCTTGAGGTTGGCCACGTCGAACGGCATGAGCAGCACGCTGATAAGCTCGTTCGGCTGACCGCCCGAGAACGACAGGAGCTTGCGAGCGGTGTTGTAGAAGTTGCGCGCCACGGCTCGGTCTACGGCGGTCAAGCCGTCGACCCGCGCCTGCGCCTCCTCCAGCTCGCGCATGTAGGGCGTCTGAGCCAGTGTGGAGGTGAAGGCACGGAAGTCGCTGGCATCGAGGGCAGACTGGTAGAAGTTGTTGCCCAGCAGCCTCGAGCGCATGCCCCGTACGCGGGCGTTTATGTAACCGTAGTCGGCAGACATAGTTCTTAAGCCTTGGCGCCGAAGAGCGCCGTCGAGACCTCCGACGCCAGCTCGCCCTGGAGGGCTTCGAGCCGGCCCAAGAGCGTGCTCTCGATGACGGAGCGGTTGGAAGTGCGCACGCGCACCCCGGTGGACACGCTGTCAGACGTCTCGATGCTGGCATCGACACCGGCATCCTTGAGCGCCTGTTCTGCGAGCGGGCGGTCGGCGGGGTTGACCACGACGGCCTCTACGGCCTGGTTGCCTAGTCCTTCGAGGGCTTCCTTCAGCAGGCGGCCGAACACGGGGCCGTACTCGGCGGAGTTGCCTGCGAGGCTGGCTATCCTCTGGCGGACGGAGGTGAAAACCTTCTCTACGCCTTCGTGCTGCGCCTTGAGGCGCAGCGAGGCGGCCTCGAGCTGAGCAGCCGAGCGGGCCCGCACGAGGGCAGCTTCACGCTGCGCTTCGGCCACGCGCCGGCGGGAGGCCACGAGTGCCTCTGCTTCGCCTTTGGCTGCTGCGACGATCTCCGAGGCGCGGGTCTGCGCCTCGGAGAGAACGGTTTCGATCTCCGCGCTCGCCTCTTTGTCGAGCAGAGCCGAAAGATCAGCCACGGTTATCAGCCGATCTGGTTGTTGAGGAAGAACGCGATAACGAAGCCGAAGATGATGAGGGTTTCGGGGATCACCAGGTAGATGAGGATCTGACCGAACGACTCGGGGCGCTCTGCGAGGGTGCCGGCGCCGGCGCTACCGATGGCGGCCTGGGCGATGGCCACGGCGATGGCCGAGAGGCCGATGGCGAGGCCGGCACCGAGGGCGATGAGGCCCGTGCCGATGGAGGCGCCTTCGCCACCCTGAGCGAACGCGACGGCACCAACAACAGCGAACAGAGCGATGGCCGAGAGAACCTTGACTGCCTTCTTCATTGCTTTCCTCCTAGGAGCTTGAACGGTCTATAGGGTCGGCCACTCTCTTCGTAGAAGCCGAACTTGGTGAAGAACTCGACATACTGCAGACGCAAAGGCTGCAGCGTATGCCCGATGATCGTGAGGGTTATCGCGATCAGGTGCACGCTCGCGGCCACGATGATCCCGAGGATGGGACCTATGACCGGCAGCACGCCGGAAAGCGCGAAGCCCAGGTTGGTGGCCAGGTTGGCCACGAGTGCGGCCGAGAGGCCTACTGCGAACAGTCGCAGGTAGCTGAGGATGTTGCCGGAGTTGGAGATGAGCTCTACCAGCATCAGCGGCATGCCGGCCACTACGACGCTAACGAGGAACACGGCGAACAGCGCGCCTATGACCACGAAGAGCCCCGTGCCGAGCGCGCCGTTGAGGAACGCATAGGCGAAGATGACGATGGCGAGAAGCCCGGAGAACATGCCGATGCCCTCGAAGAGGTGCTTCTTGTCGCCGTGCTTGGCGCCGTAGATGGCGCGGATGACCCAGCCGCCCAGTACTTGCAGCACGCCGAAACCGATGCTGATGAGGAGCAGCGGCGTGAACACCTCGACGCGGAAGAGCGGGATCTGGAAGACGCCGTAACCGGGGTCGTGGTGCAGCGTGGTGTAGAAGAGCGGCTTGCCGGCGGGGAAGTGTTCGAAGAAGTTGCCGAACCCTTCGCCGAAGATGAAGCCCCACACGATGCTCCAGGCGGCGCACCAGAAGATGACGGTGCTGATGGGCCTGAGGGCGGGCGCCGGGATGACGATGCTTAGCGGCCCGAGGTCGAGTTCCTTGCCGGCCTCGCCGCGGCGGCGGAGCAGCCAGGCGATGAGGGCGAACATGAGGCCGAAGCCGAAGTCGCCGACCACGATGCCGAAGAAGAGCGGGAAGAAGACGGCCAGCGTCCACGAGGGGTCGAAGCTGCCGTACTTGGGCGGCGCGAACAGGTTCAGAAGACCCGTGAACGGGCGCACCCAGGCGGGGTTCTCAAACTTCACGGGCACGCCGTGGTCGTGGTGGGCGTCCGCCGGGCGGGTGGTGACGACGATGTCGTTACCGAACTGCCGCGTGAGCGACGCCACCAGGTTGTCCCTGTCGGCGCTGGGCACCCAGCCTTGCAGCGCGAACGAGTAGCGCCCCTCGGCCAGACCCTCCATGCGCGCGTAGCGCTGCTGGTGGTTGGTGGCCACACGGTTGAGCGTGGCGAGCTTGGCGCCATGCTGCTGGCCCAGCTGCTGGAGCTCGGCCTCGATGGCGGTGAGGCGCGTGGGGTGCGTGCGGGCACGCTCCTCCATGACGTGCGCGGCCTTGGCCACGCCGAAGCCGGCGTAGCGCTCGGGCAGCTGCAGTTCTGAGACGCCGAGCCTGCCGAGGGCGGCGCGGAACGCGGGAACGTCCTTGCGGAGCACGGCGGCTACCGTCATGTTCTCGCCGTCGTAGGGTCGGCTGGCCAGCGTGTAGCCGCTGCCGAACTCTTCCTTGAGCTTGCCTTCGAGCCGGATGAGGTCGGCTTCGGACGCCAGGAAAGCGACGCCAGCCAGGTAGTTGGCATCGTCCAGTGGGCCTTGCATGGGTGCGAGGCTGCGCAGGAGAGGAAGGTAGGTGCTGCTGATCTCCAGCTCGTCACGCAGTTCGGAGCGCTCGGCCACGAGCCTCTCGACCTGCTCGGCTATCACGCCGAGTTCCACTTCGAGCTGGGCTGGGTCGCTGCCTACGTCTGCCCTGCCCTGCCGGTCGGCACGGAGGCCGAGCACGTCGAGCAACGAAGCGGAGCGCGCGACGATGCGGTCCCAGGTCTCTTTGGCTTCCAGGTCCTGGCCTACGAGCTTCAGCGGCCTCAGCGCGGGCTCCGCCTCTTCGGGCTTGAGGTCGTCTATCTGAACGACACCCAGGCTCTGCAGGCTGGCCAACACCTCCTTGGCGCCGCTGCGACGCCCGACGACCAGCACCTGGTCCATCTCGGCGATCATGGCAAGACCTTCTCCAGCACACCCGCCACGGCGTTGTCCAGGTTGGCCACCGCCTTGGCGCGGAGCGCCTCCGCGGCCTCCTGAGCGCTCTTGACGACCTCGTCGCGAATGCGGTCGGCCTCTTTGGCCGCCGCCTGGGCGGTGTCGGCGGCCTCGGACTCGGCCTTGGCACGCGCTTCCTCTACCAGGCGGACAGCGTCGGCCTGGGCCTTGTCAAGCGCCTGCCTGGCCTTGGCCTTGGCCTCTTCCACTTTGAGCACCAGGTTCTTCTCCTGCTTGACCAGGTCCTGGAGCAGTCGTTCCCCTTGAGCTTCCAAGCGGCCCTCCTTCCTCACATCAGCACGCTTACATGTCGGGCGGTGATGTATTTAGAACGCAGATAAACACACAAAAAAACGCGACCCTGCGCTTTGGCGGCGCCCCTGACGCGTTGGGTCAAGATACCAGGGAGTTTAGGGAGTGTCAATCTAGGACAAATGTCCCTCTCATCGAGCAACTCCACGTTCTGCACGGCGTTTTCTCGGCGCTTGGCCAGCACGATCCAGGGCGCACGCGTGCGGGAGGTGAGCGTGGGCGGCGGGTGCGTGAGAAGCTCCATCGGCCTGCCTCAGAGCCGCCGCTTCTGCCGGCCGTAGCTGGCCGGCACCCGCAGCCTGCGCTCGGCGTCCCTGGCCGCCAGCATCGCCTGTATCTCCTGCAGCTCCGCGTACAGACCGGCCAGCTGTTCCGGCGCGAGGCCTTCATCTGCCAGCAGCTTGGTTATCTCGTCACGCCTGGAGGCGAGGCGCCCGCGGCTCTGCTCCTTCTGCCCCTCCAGCTGCATCTCCCTCAGCAAGGACAGCGCCTTGGCCAGCTGGTCGTCGATGTCGATGCGCGCGCCGCCTGCGTCGTGCCCGCCGAACAGGCGCTCGAACACGACCGAACCGTCGTCCTGCTGGGCATACGAGGCCAGCAACGCATCGACGTCGTAACCGTTGCCGCGGGCCTCCTCCAGGAAACGGGCCAGGGCCGAGTCTGCGCCGGACACCATCTCGCTCTGCACGCGCTCTGCACGCTTGCGCAGGTGACGCGGCTCCAGCAGGAGCAGGGCCACCACCTCCAGCTCCAGCCGCCGCACCTGATCCAGCTGCGGACGCCGGCGCCGCAGCCCCTGCATCTCGGTCGGGCTGCTCGCGCGGGCGCCGGCTCGACCCCCGGCACGCGCGAGCCACTCGTCAAGCCTGCCGGCGTCCAACCCCAGGTGTTGAGTGACCAGCCGCCGCATCTCGCTCGCCACGGGGTCGAAGATGTCGCGCGGGCGCAACACGGGCAGCAGCTCCTCCAGCACGGCCCGCTGCCCCTCCAGGCTGTCCCTGTCGTGGCGCTCCAGCACGCGGTTGAACCGGAACTCCACCTCGCTCAGGCCGGTGCCGAGCGCCGCCCGGAACTCCTCGGCGTGGCCGCCGAGCACGGCGTCTGCCGGGTCCTTGCCGTGCGGCACCGTGATGGCGCTGACCAGGAAGCGTCTCGAGGCCGTCTGGTCGAGCCCGGCGAGGATGGCCTTCTGCCCTGCCTCGTCCGAGTCGAACGCCAGGTAGAGGCGCTTCACGTCCAGCCTGGCGAGCGTGTCGGCGTGCGCGGCGGTCAGGGCCGTGCCGAGCGACGCCACCGCGTTGCCGAAGCCGGCCTGATGGAGCGCGATGACGTCCATGTACCCCTCGACCACGATCGCCTCTCCTCCGCGCACAGCGGGGCGGGCGCGGTCGAGGCCGTAGAGCAACTCGCCCTTCTTGAAGAGCTCGGACTCCGGGCTGTTCAGGTACTTGGGGGTGGTGTCGTCGAGCACGCGCCCGGCGAAACCAACCAGCCTGCCCAGGGGGTCTCTGATGGGGAACATGACGCGGTTGCGGAAGCGGTCGTAGCGCCTGCCCCGCTCGTTCTCCACGATCAGGCCGAGCGTCACCAGGTCTGACTCGTTCACGCCCTTGGTCAGCGCGGCTCTCAGCAGGCCGTCCCACGACTCGGGGGCGAAGCCGAGCTCGAAGTCGTCTATCGTCTGCCGCGTCAGCCCGCGCGAGGTCAGGTAGTCGAGGGCCGGCCCGACCAGGTGCGCCCTGAAGTAGTCGAGCGCCACCCGGTTCACGTCGAACAGGTCGCGGCGGTGGCCGGCCTTGGGTGACGGCGGGCCCACCTCGACGCCGGCCCGGTCACCGAGCAGCTTCAGCGCCTCGGCGAACGACACCGAGCGCGTGTTCATGACGAAGTCGAAGATGTCGCCCTTGGCCTGGCAGCCGAAGCAGTAGTAGAAGCCTCGGTCCTGATGCACGTGGAAGCTCGGGGTCTTCTCGTCATGGAACGGGCACAGGCCCTTGAGCTGACCGCGGCCCGCAGGCTTCAGCGTCACCACCTCGCCCACGATGTCGGCCAGGTTAAGGCGTTCCTTTATGCGCTCCTTGGCGTCAGACAACCGTGCTCACCGTTCCACTTCGGGTCAGGACCCTGCCTAGAAGCTAATCGTACTTAGGGGTAGAGCGGCAGGTGGCCCAGCGCGATCACATCGTCCCTGGCTTCGCCCTCCGTGAAGACGACCAGCGTGGCCACGACGTCGGCACCGACATCGGTGAGGAGCTGCACGAGGCCGGTAAGGGTGCCGCCCGTGCTGACCACGTCGTCGACGATAGCCACCTTCTTGCCGTCCAGCCGCGCCAGGTCGGCGCCGTCTATCACCAGGTCCTGCGGCTTGCCGGTGGTGATGCTGACCACCGAGCGTTTCACGGAGCCCACCATGTAAGGCTTCTCCGTCTTCCGCGCCACCACGTAAGGCAGGCCCGACCGCACGCTCATGGCGTGGGCCAGCGGCACGGCCTTCACCTCGGGCGTAACGAGGGTCTGCACGCCGTGCGGCAGGCGTCGCACCAGCTCCTCCGCCGCTGCCTCGGTGAGCGCGGTGTCGCCGAGAAGGTTCAGCAGCGCCACCGATACATCGCCCACGTTGACGACCTGCAGGTCGCGCTCCTGATCGCCCACGCGCACGCGGTGAGTTCTTGGTTCTACTTCGCCCTTGTTCATGCCGCGTAAAGAGTACCCCAGAAAGCCCTGGCCATGGCCCCTGGAAAGCGGTGCCAGAACGGGTGCGTGGTACTCTCGACCATGTGGATGAAGTGCGTCTGCGTCCTCTTTCGTTAGACGAATACGTGGGCCAGGCACGCCTGAAGCGCAAGCTCAGCGTGTACCTGGAGGCGGCGCGCGACCGGCGCGAGGCCCTCGACCACGTGCTGCTATACGGCCCCCCCGGCCTTGGCAAGACCACGCTCGCGCACATCATCGCCTACGAGCTGGGCGTGGGCATACGCGTCACCTCCGGCCCTGCCATCGAGAAGCCGGGCGACCTGGCCGCCATCCTCACCAACGCCCTGGAGCCCGGCGACGTGCTGTTCATCGACGAGATACACCGGCTGGGCCGGGTCGCCGAGGAGCACCTCTACCCGGCCATGGAGGAGTTCAAGATCGACATCGTGCTCGGTCAGGGCCCGGCCGCGCGCTCCATCAGGCTGGAGCTGCCGCAGTTCACCCTCGTCGGAGCCACCACGCGTCCCGGGCTCATAACCGGCCCCCTGCGCAGCCGCTTCGGCATCCTGGAACACCTCGAGTACTACACCGCGGAGGAGCTCGCTCAGGGAGTCTCCGCCGACGCGCGCCAACTCGGCCTGGCGCTTGACCCCGACGCTGCGCTCGAGCTCGGCCGCCGCTCGCGCGGCACCATGCGCATCGCCAAGAGGCTGCTCCGGCGTGTGCGCGACTTCGCTCAGGTGGCCGGCGACAGCCAGGTGACGCTGGCGCGCACACAGGCCGCCCTCGACTCGCTCGGGATCGACGGCCAGGGTCTCGACCGGCGCGACCGCGCCATCCTTCACGCGCTCATCGACAAGTTCGCCGGCGGCCCAGTGGGGCTGGACACGCTGGCTACGGCCGTGTCTGAGGACCGCGCCACGCTCGAGGAGGTCTACGAACCGTTCCTCATACAGCGGGGCCTGCTGGCGCGCACGGCGCGCGGGCGCATCGCCACCGACGCCGCCTACCAGCACCTGGGTTACGCCTTGCCCGCACGTTCTCAGGAGAGCCTGGGGCTGTTCGACGCCCCCGGGGGGAGCCCCACATGATCCGCGGCAGCCTCAAGAACCTCCCGCTCACCGATATGTTCCAGCTGATAGCCAACACGCAGAAGTCGGGTGTCATGACGCTCAACCGCCACGAGGCGCGGGCGCGGCTCTACTTCGAGCAGGGCCGGCTGTCGTACGCCCACGTGACCCCCGGTAACCACCTGGGCGAGGTGATGGTGCGCATGGACCTCCTCCAGCTCGACGAGGTTCAGGCCATCCTCAAACGCCAACGGGTGGAGAACGCGGGCACGCTGCTGGGGCGCATGGCCGTCGACATGGGCTACATAGACGAGGACCAGCTGGGCGCGGCCGTAGAACTGCAGGCGCTCGAGGTGCTGTCAGAGCTCATGAGCTGGAGCGACGGGGTGTTCGAGTTCGCGGCGCCGGACCCTAACTCCTCGCAGGTGCCCTCAGGTGACGGCATCGACGCCCTGGCCCTGCTCATGCGCGTGGCCCACGGCATGCACGAGTTCGACAAGGCGGTGTCGCCCGACGCCGTGTTCCTCAAGAGCGGCGACCCTACCTCCGTAGACCTGCCACCCAACGGCTGGGAGGTCCTGGGGCATGTGGACGGCAGGCGCAGCGCCCGCAGCATCGCCGCCGAGTTCGACATGAGCGAACGCCGGGTGTTCCATATCCTGGGCCAGCTGCACGAACTGGGCGTGGTGCAGAGCGCGCCCTACGCCGCCGACGAGACGCTGGTGCTGGTGGTCACGCCCTCCCCCGCCCTCGGCCGCCTGCTGCGCCTGACGCTGCTGCGCGCCGGGTACAGGGTGGCGCTGGCGGAGGATTACGAGACCGCCCTGAACGGCATCGAGGCCCACCATCCTAAGGCCGTCGTCATCGACGACGTGGGCGGAGCGGCCTGGGACGTCGTGCGCGAGGTGAGGCGCAGCGCCGCTCACGGGCACCTGCCCGTGCTGCTGCTGGTGGAGCAGCAACCCCGCCAGAACCTGTTCCGGCCACTGCCACGGGCAGAGACGATGCTGAAGCCGTTCCACGAGCTGGAGTTGCAGCAGCATGTGGCCCGCTTGCTCGGCAAGGCGTTCTGACCGGTCTGTCTACCCCTCCAGGGCAGCGAGAAGCAGCGGCACGCAGTCGGGGTTGGCCATCACTTCCATGTTCGGCACGCTCTCCCCGTTCACGAGCCGCGCCACGGCCAGTTCCATCGACTTGCCGCTCCTCGTCCTCGGCAGCTCGGGCACCTGGATCACGCGGCGCGGCGCGTGACGCGGGGAGGCCCCCTCCCGTACTGTCCTGACGATGCGGCTCGTAAGGTCGTCGTCAAGCTGCTGACCGGCCCTTAGCACGACCAGCAGCCAGATCTGCTGATCCGCCCCGTCGCGCTTGCCCACCGCCACCGCTTCCAGCACCTCGGGCACGGCCTCCAGCGGGCGGTAGATCTCGGCCGTACCGATGCGCACACCGCCTGGGTTGAGCGTGGCGTCGGAGCGCCCGTACACCACGATCCCGCCCTCCGGGGTGCGCTCCACCAGGTCGCCGTGCCGCCACATGCCCGGATAGTCGAGGAGGTAGGCCTCCTGGTAGCGCGAGAACTCCTCGTCGCCGATGAACCCGAGGGGCATGGAGGGGAGCGGCTGGGCGCATACGAGTTCGCCCGGCACCCCCACTACGTCCTCGCCGTCCTCGTTCAGCACTCTCAGGTCCACGCCTAGGCCGGGGCGCTGGATCTGCCCCGCGTAGACGGGCAGCGTCGGCACACCGAGCATGAAGCACGACACGATGTCGGTGCCGCCCGAGATGCTTGCCAGGTGCACGTCGGCCTTCACGCTCTCGTAGACGTACGAGAACCCCTCGGCAGACAGCGGCGAGCCGGTAGAAGCGACGGTCCTCAGCCTCACCAGGTCGTGGGTGGCGCCGGGCTCGGCCGCCACGGCCCGCAGCTCCGCTATGAACCGGGCGGACGTCCCGAAGAAGGAGATGCCCAGCCGCTCGGCTAGCTCGAACTGGGCCGTGGCGTGGGGCCAGGCCGGCGAGCCGTCGTAGAGCACGATGGTGGCGGCCTGGGCGAGCGCGCTGACGAGCCAGTTCCACATCATCCAGCCGCACGTGCTGAAGTAGTACACGACGTCGCCGGCGCGTAAGTCCGCGTGCAGCGCGTGCTCCTTCATATGGGTCAGCAGAGCGCCGCCGGCGCGGTGGACCATAGCCTTAGGCGTGCCCGTGGTGCCCGACGAGTACAGCACGTAGAGCGGGTGATCGAACGGCAGCTGGCGGAGCACGGGCTCGTCAGGTCGGTCGGTCTGTGCGCCGGCCACGGCTGCCGCGTGACCTTCGCGGGGGGCGAAGCCGTCTTCCAACCAGTCGCCCCAGTCGACGGCGCCGTCCAAGACCTCGGTGCCTCCTCCGTGGTCCCCTGCCTGAGGGTGAGGCAGCCGCACCACGGCCGCAAGCGTGGGTAGCTGCTCGGAGAGGTTGGCCACGGTTCGGCTGGTGTCGAACCACCTGCCGCCGTACGAGTAGCCCGTGGTGGCGAACAGCAGCCTGGGGGCGAGCTGCGTGAAGCGCGCCGCTGCCGCCTGCCAGCCGAAGTCGGGCGAGCACGAGCTGAACACGGCTCCAAGGCCGGCGCACGCGATGAAGAGCGCGGCCGTCTCCGGCACGTTGGCGGCGAACGCGGCCACGGCATCGCCCTCACCCACGCCCGCGGCGGTAAGCCGCCGCTGTATGCGCGCTACCAGCGTCCGGAGCTGGCGCCATGTCAGGCGCCTCTCCGAACCGGCCTCGGTGACGCCGATGATGGCCACGGCCTCAGGGTCGGCGAGGTCGTTCGGGTACAGGAGCGCCCGGGAGTAGTTGAGGGTAGAGCCCTCGAACCAGCGCGTGTAAGGCATCGGCTGCGGCGAGCGCACGGCCGCGCCTCTGAGGTCGAACGGCAGCCGGAGGAAGTCGGCCAGGAGGCCCCAGAAGCGCTCCGGCTCTGTGACGCTGAACGCGTGCAGCGCGTCGTAGTCGGTGAGGGCCATGCCGGTAGCGCGCTCGGCGAAGCGCCGGAACCGCTCCATCTTCGTGGCCGCCGCCCGGGAGGCTGCCGGAACCCAGAGGGGCGTCGGCGCCCCCGCCCCGCTCCTACTGTTGGCGTTGCAGTCGACCATATCGGTACCGCAGTGTACCCTTGGGCGTGCTTCAGGGCCCCCCAGCCAACCCGAACAACCCCAAAGCGGCCAGGCGGAGGCTAGAGCGCGAGGACCTCGCTCACCTTGGCCGCCTGTTCTCCTACGTGCGGCCGTACCGCGGCCGCCTCACCTTGGGCATGGTGGCGGTGACGGTCGCCAGCCTCATCGCGCTCCTGTTCCCTCTGCTCATCCGCGACCTCCTCAACTCCGCCTTCGCACCGGGCGCAGACCAGGTGGACGCACGCGCCCTGCTGGACCGCACTGCGCTGACCCTCGTCGGCCTGGTGCTGGTGCAGGCCGTGTTCAACTACCTGCGCACCTACGAGCTGGGCCGGGTGGGCGAGGCCGTGGTGGCCGACCTGCGCAAGCAGCTCTTCTCCCACCTCATGGCGCTGCCCGTGCGCTTCTTCGAGGAGCGTAGGACGGGCGAGATGACGTCGCGGCTCACCTCGGACGTGGCAACGGTGCAGGCGGCCGTGTCGCAGGCGCTGGCTCAGCTCGTGAACCAGGCCATCAACCTGTTCGGTGGGCTGGTCGTTCTGCTCTACCTGGACGTGCGTCTGACCCTGGTCATGCTGTCGGTCGTGCCGGCAGTCGCCTTCGCGGCCGCGTTCTTCGGGCGGCGGTTGCGGCGCGTCAGCACCGGCTTCCAGGACCAGGTGGCCCTGGCCAACGCCCACGCCGAGGAGGCCATCCAGGGCATACGGGTGGTCAAGTCGTTCACGGCCGAGCCGCTGGAGAGGCGCCGCTACGCCGCGGCCATAGACCAGTCGTTCCAGACGGCGCTCAGGCGCGTTCACCTGCGCTCGCTCTTCGTGCCGGCGGTCATACTCTCCGGCTTCATAGGCATAGGCATAGTGCTCTGGTACGGCGGCAGGCTGTCCATCAGCGGCGCCATGCAGAGCGGTGACCTGGTGGGCTTCCTGCTCATCACCCTGTTCGTGGCGGGCTCGGTCGGCTCCTTCACCGGCCTGTGGGCCCAGTTGCAGGAGGCCATCGGCGCCTCACGGCGCATCTTCGAACTGCTGGACGAGAGGTCCGACATCAAGGAGCCTGAACAGCCCGTGAAGCTGGACCGCGTGCGCGGGCGGGTGGAGCTTGAGAACGTGTCGTTCACCTACCCCGACAGGCGTGGCGCCGTGCTCGAGGGCGTGAGCTTGGCGGCAGAGCCGGGTCAGGTCGTGGCGCTGGTCGGCCCCAGCGGCGCCGGCAAGAGCACGCTGGTCAGCCTCATATCGCGTTTCTTCGACCCGCAGGAGGGGCGCATAACGCTTGACGGCGTGAACGTTCGTGACCTGGGCATCGCCTACCTGCGCTCGCAGATCGGCTGGGTCCCGCAGGAGACGCAGCTGTTCTCCGGCAGCATCGCCGACAACATCCGTTACGGCCGGCCGGACGCCAGCGCTGCCGAGGTGGCGGCGGCCGCCAGGGCGGCCAACGCCGCCGAGTTCATCGAGGCTACGCAGCACGGCTACGAGACGCTGGTAGGCGAACGGGGCGTCAAGCTGTCCGGGGGTCAGCGCCAACGGGTGGCCATCGCTCGGGCGCTGCTGAAGGACCCCCGGATACTCGTACTGGACGAGGCCACCAGCTCGCTCGACAGCGAGTCCGAGGCGCTGGTGCAGGCGGCGCTGGAGGTGCTCATGCGCGGGCGCACCACCTTCGTCATCGCTCACCGGCTGGCCACGGTGCTGGGAGCCGACGTGATCATCGTCCTGGACTCCGGCCGCGTGGTCGAGCGTGGCACCCACGCGGAGCTGCTGGAGTCCGGCGGCCTGTACGCCGACCTCTACCGCAAGCAGTTCGCTTCCGAGAGTCCGCCGGCACTTACCGCCACCGAGGCGTGAGCCGGCGCCGCCTCTCTGACCCGGAGGCGGCCGCCGCTCTTCTCGCCGACACGGTTCTTGGCGCGCTGACACCGGCCAAGAACCGTGCCCGGTAGCACCCGCACGGCCGGTGAGCACTCCGCCGCGGTAGCATCAAGGGTCATGCCCCTGAAGGTTCACACAGAGTTCACGCCCAAGGGAGACCAGCCCGAGGCCATAGCGGCCGTAGTGGAAGGTATCAACGACGGTCTCCGGTTCCAGACCCTGCTCGGGGCCACGGGCACCGGCAAGACCTTCACCATGGCCAAGATCATCGAGGCCGTGCAGCGGCCGGCCCTGATACTGGCGCCCAACAAGGTGCTCACGGCCCAGCTGGCGGCAGAGTTCCGCGACTTCTTCCCGGACGCGGCGGTCGAGTTCTTCATCTCCTACTACGACTACTACCAGCCGGAAGCGTACGTGCCCGCGCGCGACCTCTTCATCGAGAAGGACGCCAACATCAACATGGAGCTGGAGCGCCTGCGCCACTCCACCACGCGCAGCCTGCTCACTCGCCGTGACGTCATCGTCGTGGCCTCCGTGTCCGCCATCTACGGCCTGGGCTCGCCCGAGGAGTACGAGAAGCTGCACCTGATGCTCGACGTGGGCAAGAAGCTGCCGCGCGACGAGATCCTGGCCACCGTGGTGCGCCAGCAGTACGAGCGCAACGACGTGGAGCTGGCCGCGGGCCGCTTCAGGGCGCGCGGCGACGTCATCGAGGTGTGGGCCGCGTACGAAGAGCAGCCGCTGCGCATAGAGCTGTGGGGTGACGAGATCGACCGCATCACCATGATCGACCCCGTCACCGGCGACGAGACGGCCGAGCTGGACAGGGCCATGGTGTTCCCGGCCAAGCATTACGTCACCCCCTTCGAGAAGCTGCAGCCGGCCATAGCCAACATCGAGCAGGACCTGGCCAGGCAGCTCCACTACTTCAAGGAGAACGGCAAGCTGCTCGAAGAGCAGCGCCTGCGGGAGCGCACCAACTACGACCTGGAGATGCTGCGCACCCTCGGCTACTGCAACGGCATCGAGAACTACTCGCGCTACCTTGAGGGCAGACCGCCGGGCAGTGCCCCCAACACGTTGCTCAACTACTTCCCCGACGACTTCGTGGCATTCCTCGACGAGTCGCACGTCATGCTGCCGCAGGTGCGGGGCATGTTCAACGGCGACCGCGCCCGCAAGCAGACCCTGGTGGACTACGGCTTCAGGCTGCCGGCGGCGCTGGACAACCGCCCCCTCAAGGAGGAGGAGTTCCTGGCCGCCGTCGGGCAGGTCGTGTTCGTGTCGGCCACGCCCACCGAGCGCGAGATAGGTATGTCCGATCAGGTGGCCGAGCAGGTCATCCGCCCCACGGGCCTGGTCGACCCGCAGGTGACGGTGAAGCCGAGTCGCGGCCAGATCGACGACCTGCTCTTCTCCGTGCGCGAGCGCGCCGAGAAGAAGGAGCGTGTGCTAGTCACCACGCTCACCAAGAAGATGGCCGAGGACCTCACGGAGTACCTGGCCAGCCACGGCGTGCGCGTGCGCTACATGCACTCTGATATCGACGCCGTTGAGCGGCAGGTCATCATCCGCGACCTGCGGCTGGGGCACTTCGACGTGCTGGTGGGCATCAACCTGCTGCGCGAGGGCCTCGACCTGCCCGAGGTGAGCCTGGTGGCCATCCTCGACGCCGACAAGACGGGCTTCCTGCGCAGCGAGCGCTCGCTCATCCAGACCATCGGTCGCGCGGCCCGCAACGTGAACGGCGAGGTGTTCCTCTACGCCGACGAGGTGTCTGACGCCATGCGCGCCGCCATGGACGAGACCAACCGCCGCCGCGAGAAGCAGCTGGCGTACAACCAGGAGCACGGCATCACGCCCGAGTCGGTACGCAAGCGCGTGCACGACGTCATCCGCGGCGAGGGCGAGGCGGCCGAGGAGGCCCCTGCAGCGCTCGACCCGTGGGAGCGCGAGCTGGTGTTCGACGACCTGCGCCAGGAGCTCGCACTGCTCGAGACGGAGATGTGGGCCGCGTCCGAGAGCCTGGACTTCGAGAAGGCGGCGGCCGTGCGCGACCGCATACGCGAGATAGAGGCGCACCTGCAGGGCAAGGACGTGAAGGTGACGCGCATACCCGGCCAGGCACAGAAGGCCGTTACCGCCGTCGTAGACGCCACCGCCGCAAGCGGCGCCAAGCGCAGAAGGGCGCCGGTGGGACCGAAGGGCACGGCGTGACGTCACGACCAGGGGGAGTCGTTCATATGCTGGCGGCGGCCGCGCGCACCCGCCTGCTGCTGACCCTGCTGCTGGCCCTGCTACCGGCCCTGTGGCTGGGTGGCGCCGCGGCTCAGCCGTACGCGGCAGACGGCGGTTTCGCCCGGCCGACCATCAACGATACGGGCGCTACCACGGCCAGCGTCAGCGTGGCCGTGTCGCCCTCCGGCGTGATCACGACCGTGTGGGGCGCGGCGGAGGGCATCTGGCGCCAGGACAGGGACGCCACCGGCATCAGCGAAGACGCCCTGCTGGTGGGTACGAACGACGTGCGAGCGGTGAGCGCCGAGTACGTGGGCGACGAGTTGGTGGTGAGCTGGGTCTCGCGCGACCGCAGCACGGGCGTGTACCACTACAACGCACTGCTGGGCGGCCGCCAGCAGGAGCTGTTCACTGACGCGCTCATAGTAGACCTGGTGCTGTTCGACCACAAGGGCAGCCCCTACGCCGCCGGGCTCTTCCGGCGCGGCGGAGAGGGGCAGTTGCGCGTCATCGCGCTGGCGGACCCGGCCGACGCCGCGAGGGGCGGTCGGGTAATCTACCGCACGAGCCTCGCTCAGCGCGGGCTCGACGTCCTCTCGACCCCGGATGGGCACGTGTGGCTGGGCTGGGTCGAGGGGCGCAACGAGCGCGGCGAGTTCGGCCTCATCTCCGAGTGGAACGCCTTCGTCGCCTACCTGCCGGACCTGGACCAGCCCCTGTTAGACCCCGCCGACCTCGGCCTGGCGTACGTGGAGGACGAGCGGCTGAGGGTGGCGCTGATGACGGAACTTCCGGCGGACTCCGCTGAGGCGGCCCGCCTGCCTGTGGCCACAGACCTCGTGTACACGCTATGGGCCGACGAGGAGGGGATACTTCGAGTAAGCACCGTCAAGGTCGACGCCGCGGGCTTGACGGCCACGACCAGTGACCACGCCCTCGGCGTAGGGCGCCCGCTGGGCGCCATCTGGCCGTACTTCTACTGGGTGACCGGTACGAGCATCGCCCGGGCGAGCTACGCCGGTGGCCCGGCCACGAACGTCGCCTGGTCGCCCATAACCATAGAGGGCACCGGCTTCTCCGCCGTGCCGACCCCAGTAGCCGCAGCCGATCCGCAGCCGGCCCTGACGGCCATCGCGTGGTTCGGCCGGGCTCAGGGCGGCGCCATCCAGGTGTACGGCACCGATACCCGCAGCGCCATGACCGTGCGCTGGTCCGACCGGCTGGCGGCCGCGATGGGCTGGAGCCCATGGCACATGTGGGACGAGCTGATCGGTCAGGCACTGACCGCCCTGCTGATCGGGGTCATAGCCGCCATCGCCATGGTGCCTGCCTTCATAGTGCTGGGCTCCCTGTTGGGGCGCCTAGTGCGCACGCCTAGGCGAGCGCTGCTGGCCGGAGTCGCGGCGGCGTTGGTGCTGCTGGTGGCCGGCACGACTCTGTACCAGCGGGGTTTCCCCAGCCAGGAGGAGCGCACGCTGATCTGGCTCTCGGTGGTGGCCGGCAGCCTCCTCGGCGCGCTCGCGGGGTGGCTCGTGGGTCGCAGCGGCGACCGCGAGGCCCAGGGCACGTTCACCATCGCAGGCGCGGTGACGATGTTCGTAGCGGCCACGGTGTTGTCGTTCCTGACCTACCAGCAGTGGGCAGCGCTAGTGGGGCTGTCGTGACCTGCCGCCCGCACAGCTTTACGCCCCGCTGACAACGCGCGCTCGCCGGCGGCCCGGACGGGGCGATGTCCACATTCGCGTGGGCGGCGCGACAGTCCTCTCCGCGCACTAGCCCAGGCGGTGGCGATGTCCGCATTCGCGTGGGCGGCACTGTTCAACACGATAATGGGTGGCCGTGGCTCTCGGCGATGTCCGCATTCGCGTGGGCGGCACGCTTCGCAGTGCTGCCGCACCGTACGCACGCTGCGCCCTGTGGTACTCTCCTCGCACTGTGACGTTTGAAGTGGGTGACCACGTCGTGTACCCCTCACAAGGGGCAGGAGTCGTGGCCGAGCGCACCACACGTGTGGTCCTCGGCCAGCAGCACGAGTACCTCAAGGTCGTCTTCATCAGGGGCGACATGGAGGTACTGGTGCCGGTCAAGAAGGGCGAGGAGGTGGGCCTGCGCCATACGGTCGAGGCAGACGAGATCCCGCGGCTGCTGGACGCCGTCAGGCAGGCCGACCTGACGCTGCCGGCCCAGTGGCCGCCACGCTTCCGAGCGGAGCAAGAGATCCTCTCCGGTGGCAGCGCTTACGACCTGGCCCGGCTGATAGGCGTGCTGGCCAAGCGCGATGTCGAGAAGGGCCTGGCGGCGACCGAGCGCGAGGTGCTCGACTCGGCCAAGACCATGCTGGCGAGCGAGCTGGCCGTCGTGCAGAACGCAGACCTGGCCGCGGCCGAGGCGCAGCTAGACGAAGTCATCGCCGTGCACGCCTCCTGAAGCGGCCCATGGCCGGTACGGTCGACAGCGATCAGCGACCCGAGAAGCCGAAGCCGCTGACCGCCAGGTCGCGGGTGCAGGACCTATTGCACCGCCACGGCCTTCAGGCCGACAAGGGGTTCGGTCAGAACTTCCTGGTGGACGAGGCGGCCCTGCAGGCGATAGTGCGAGCCGCCGACATCACCGCAGGCGACGCAGTGCTCGAGGTCGGACCGGGCTTGGGCGTGCTGACGCACGCGTTGGCGTCGGCAGGCGCCCATGTGACCTCGGTGGAGCTCGACCAGCGCCTCCTGCCGGTGCTGGCGGAGACCCTCGCCGACCTCAAGGGCGACCCGAGGGCGGGTCGCGTGGACGTGGTTCATGCCGACGCGCTGCAGTTCGACTTCGGGGCGCTGCCGCACGGCTCTAAGCTGGTAGCGAACCTCCCCTACAACGTGGCCACGCCCATCGTGGCCCGGGCGCTGGAGTCCGGCCGCTTCCGCCTTCTGGTGTTCCTGGTGCAGCGCGAGGTGGGTGACAGGTTGGCGGCACTGCCGGGCACGCCGGCGTACGGCGCCCTTTCGCTGCTGGTGGCGCACTTCGGAACCGCTCGCGCCGTCCGACTGGTGCCGCCCGGAGCGTTCCTCCCCCCGCCCAAGGTCACGTCGGCAGTGGTACGGATAGACGTGAAAGCGGGCGTGGCTCCCGATCCGGCGCTCTTCAGGCTCATCCACCAGGGCTTCGCACATCGGCGCAAGACGCTCCGGAAGAACCTCGAGTACGCCGGTCACGACCGGGTCAGGGTCGACTCGGCGCTCGGCCGGCTGGGGCTCGACGCCCGGGTGCGCGCCGAACAGCTCGGCCTGCATGAGTTCGAGCGGCTGCTGGAAGCGCTGAAGTAAGTGGAAGTAAGAAACAGCCACCGGCTACTCATAATCGGGTGAGTATACTGACACAAGCAATACAATCTTCCGGCTCTAATGGTCGGTAGGAGTAGAGATCGAATGGCCCATTTTCTTGTCGTCGGCGACGCCGCCGTCGATCAGATGTACTTCGTCAGTGAGTTCCCCGAGCAGGGTGGAGAGGTGGCTTCCACCCGCGCCCTCATGGAGCCGGGTGGGGCCGGCGGCACTGTGGCCACGGTGCTGGCGCGGCTGGGAAACCCCACGCGCATCGCCACGCGCGTGGGCACGGGGCCGTTCTCCCAGCTTGCCCTCAAGAACCTGTTAGCCGCAGGGGTAGACACCGGCCTCGTGCAGCGCGACACGGAGCTGCAGACGGCCAGCGTCACCCTCATCATCACGCCCGACGCCCAGAGGACGATGATCAGCGCCTCGGGCTCCAGCCGCCACCTCGACGCCGGCGAGCTGAACGAGTCTCACGTGTCTAGCTGCGACGCGCTGGTCATGAGCGCCTACGCCCTCGTAGGCGGTAAGCAGAAGGAGTACGCCCTGCAGGCGCTCGCCTACGCCCGCAAGCACCGCCTCACCACCTTCATCGACCTCGGCACCGGCGCCGTTCACGCCCTTGAGGACCGCCTCCTGCCCCTGGTGAAGCAGGCAGACTACCTGCTCATGAACGAGCACGAGCTCTACCTGGTGACCGGCCAGGCCTCGATCTCGGAGGCGGTGGCGGACCTTCGCGCCTCAGGCATCGAGCAGCTGGTCGTGAAGGTGGGCGAGATGGGTTCCATCGTCATAGCCCCGAACCTTAACGAGCTGGTCGAGGCCCACGAGATCGACGGCGTGGTCGACTCCACCGGCGCCGGCGACTACTTCACCGCCACGTTCGCACACGCCATAATGGCCGGCTACGACATGGTGGCAGCGGCACGCCTGGCCAACGTGGCGGGCGCGCTCAACACCACCCGCGTGGGCGCCCAGAACGTGGAAGTCACCGACGCGCTGCTGCACAGCTACGCCACACAGCTGAGCACCGCTCCGGCGTAACCTAGGCAGCGTGAGTAAGGCTCGTATCTCCGGTCCCCGCTGGGCCGCTGCCGTCGCTGCGCTGCTGCTGGCCGCACTGAGCCTGTCTGTAGCTGCCGCGCAGGCGGCCGATGCTGACCAGGTGGCGTCCTATAGCGAGCGTTTCGACCGCGCCTGGCGCCTGGTAGACGAGCGCTATTGGGGCATAGAGCGCACAGGCGTCGACTGGCACGCCGTGGGTGAGCAGTACCGGCCCCAGGCGTTGGCGGCCACCGACGATGATGCCTTCTACGCCGTGCTGGAGCGCATGTACGAGGAGCTGGGTGACGACCATTCCGTGTTCGTGCCACCGGCGCGCGTGGCCGAGATCAGCGCGGCGTACGGCTCCATGCCGTGCGTCGCGCTGTTCGCCGCCACCCCGGCCGGAGGCGCGCTGCTGCGAGCCTGGGCCGACGGCGGCCTGGCAGCGCCCGGCTTAAGCCACGCGCCGGCGCTGCTGGTGGCGGCAGGCCAGACCCTCCCCCGCCTCAAGCACCGGCAGCAGCAGGCGAACGTCACGTTCGGCCTCACAGCGGAGGGCGTCGGCTACCTCCGCGTGCCCGACCTGGCGTCCGACGGCGTGGCGGGCGCCGTGCGGCGCGCCGTGAACACGCTGCAAGAGCAGGGCGCGTGGTCGTTCGTGCTAGACCTGCGCGGCAACCCGGGCGGCAGGCTCGTGAGCATGATGGAGGTGGCCGGGGTGTTCACCACCGGCTTCCTGTGGCGCGCCATCACGCGCTGGACCATCCCCATGCCCTACCCCGTCATAGGCGTGCCGGCCACCGACCTGCCGCTGGCGGTGCTGGTAGACGAGAACGTGCACTCTGCGGCCGAAGGACTGGCGGGCGCGCTGCAGGCTCGCGGGCGCGCCGTGGTCTTCGGCCACACCAGTGCGGGCAACGTGGAGGCCCTGCTGCCCTTCTGCCTGCGTGACGGCTCGCAAGCCTGGATAGCCACGGGCGTGCTCGCACCGCTGTTCGGTCGCACGTGGGAGGGTCAGGGCGTCATACCAGACGTCGAGACGGGTTCGGCGGCGGCCCCCAAGCGCGCCATAGCGTGGCTGCAGGAGCAGCGGTGACGACCGGCCACCCTGCCGACCCCGGCGTCGCCGCCAACGCCGCCGCGAACCACCCGCGCACCGAACGCATCAGCGCCAACGTGCTGCGTCTCGAGCTGGAGGTGCGTACGCTTCCGCCCTACGACCACACCAACGCCTACCTGATAGCCAACGCGGGCGTGGGCCTGCTCGTCGATCCAGGCGCCGCAGACGACGGGGCGTTGGAGGTGATACGCATGGCGCTGGAGCAGGCTGGCGTGAAGCTGCTCAAAGGCGTCCTGCTCACCCACACCCACCCGGACCACACGGGCGGCGTGGAGGGCGTGCTGGCGTGGAGCAAGACCGCGGGGCACGACGACCTCGCCGTGTATGTACACGCCAACGAGGCAACCAGGGTGCCGGGCGAGTGGAACCCGGTCGTGTTGCAGGGCGAGCGCACCCTGATGGTGGGCGACGTGGCCGTGGCCTGCCTGCTGACGCCTGGTCACAGCCCGGGCCACCTGACGCTGGTGCTCAACCGCGCCGGCGAGGACCGCCCGGAGGCTGCGCTGGTCGGTGACCTGGCGGTGGCAGCGGGCTCGGTCTGGGTGGGCCACCCAGAAGGGGACGTGGCCGCGTACCTGAAGAGCCTGGAGCGCGTCAGCGCGCTTAGGCCGCGCGTGCTGGGTCCGGGGCATGGTCCGGCCATAGTGGCGGTTCAGAAGCGCCTGTCAGAGCTCGCTTCGCACAGGCAAGAGCGGGAGGAGCAGGTCTTGGCCGCTCTGGAACAGGGCCAAGCGACCGCCACCCAGATAACCGAGCGCATATATGCCGGGCACCCGGCCGAAGTCATCCAGCTGGCTCAGCAGAGCGTGCTGGCCCACCTGCTCAAGCTCATGAACGAGCTCAAGGTGGTGCACCTGGGCACCGACGAGTCTGGACCGTACGCGCTCAGGCGCTGAAGGGCATGTCGAAGCGTTTGTGCGCGTGGCGCAGTCTGGCACGTACGCGCTTGGGCGCTGAGGCAGAGGTCAGGCGTCGAACAGGGGCCGGCTCAACAGCGCGCTCCGCAGCTCGACCAGAGTAGGCCCGAGCTGCTCGACCCTCTTCTCCATCGTGCCGAACCGCGCCAGTGCGGGAGGGGGCTCGGGGGTCACACCTGTGGCGCGCCGTACGGACTCCGGGAACTTGGCCGGGTGAGCGGTAGATAGCACCAGCCGGGTCGCCCCTGCGCCCTGAGCGTCCCTAGCCCTGGACCGGGCGGCGGCTTCCAGCCCCACCGCCGTATGTGGGCACACCAGGTAGCCGTGCCGCTCATAGGTCAGCCGCATGCGCCGCAGGGTGGCCTCGTCGTCGACGACGTCGCCCGTGATCACGCTCCTAAGGTCAGAGGAGAACAGCGTGTTCAGCCGCTCGAAGTTGGAAGGTGCACCGACGTCCATGGCGTTCGACAAGGTGGCCACGCTCGGCGCGAACTCGAACGGCTGCGCCTCGCCGCGCAAGTAGCGAACGAAGTAGTCGTTGGCGTTATGGGCGCTGAGGAACCTCACGTCGTTCAGGCCCAGGCGCTGGGCCAGCAGCCCGGCGGCCAGGTTGCCGAGGTTGCCGCTGGGCACAACGATCTCGATGGTGCCGGTCGACCCGAAAGCGTTGCGGGCCTGCGCGACCGCCCAGACGTAGTAGAGCATCTGCGGCAGCAGGCGGCCGATGTTGATCGAGTTGGCGGAAGTGAGCCGCAGCGCCTCTAGAACGGGGTCTGCGAACGCCTCCTTGACCATGCGCTGGCAGTCATCGAAGGTGCCCTCCACCCGGAAAGCGCGCACCCCTGAACGGGCGGCCACGAGTTGCTCCTCCTGCACGCGGCTGACGCCACCGTTCGGGTACAGCAGCGCCACCTGCAGCCCCTCTAGGCCGGAGAAGGCGTCGGCCACAGCACTACCCGTGTCGCCTGACGTGGCCACCAGGATGGTGGCAGTACCGCCGGCACGGCCCGTGGCCGCCTGCATCAGCCTGGCGAGCGAGCGAGCGCCCACGTCCTTGAAGGCGGCGGTGGGGCCGTGGAACAGCTCCAGTACCAGGTCGTCTCCGACCCGCACCACCGGCACCTGAAAATCCAGGGCGTCCGCCACGGCCCTCGCCCCGGCCGCCCCCGTGAATGGTGGCAGGACTGTCAGGGCCACATCTGGCAGGCTGCTCGGCGTAGGCCTAACGCGCCACTCGGGCGGCAGCATCGGTATACCGACCGGTACGTACAGACCGCCGTCCGGGGCCAGGCCCCGCAGCAGCGCCTCCTCGAACGTTACGTCCCTACCGACACCGCTCCCGGCACTGCCCCTGCCAGCGGCTCCGGCGCTAGCGCTGGAGCCGTCTCTCGTGCTGCGGTACCTGATGGTGCCGGCCGTCAAGTCGGAGGCTGCGGCGTCACCGATCAAGCGCCGGCCTCGGCTTCACTTCCACCAGGTCGGCCTCGCCCACCGCGCCGACCGGCGGAGGAGCGGCGGCGGCCAACGGCGCGGGCCCGTGCTGGCCGCTAAGGGCGGCCAGCACGTCGCCCAGCACGCCACTGGCGGTGGAGGCACCGCCCGCGCCCGGCCCTCGCACGGCCACGGTCCCGCACTCGGCACCGGTGAACACGAAGGCGTTGACAGGGCCGCCGTTAAGCAGAGGGTGCCCTTCGGGCAGCTCCACGGGGCGCATCTTGCCCGTCCACCCCTGCCCATCATGGCTGACGGTGCCCACGAGCCGCACGCGCCGTTGGCGGGTCCTGGCCTCGGCCAGGGTCGCGGCGCTGAGGGCCGAGATGCCCGTGGTGGCGGCCCGCACCGCCGGCCAGCTGAGGTGCGGGTCGAACGCCAGACGGCCCAGCACGGTCAGCTTGTGGGCGGCGTCTATGCCCTCTACGTCCAGCGTCGGGTCTGCCTCGGCGAAGCCGGCGCGCTGCGCATCTGCCAGCGCCTCCGCGTAGTCGGCCCCCTCGTCCATGGCCGCCAGCACCACGTTGCAGGTGCCGTTGAGCACGGCGTGCAGCGCCACGGGCTGCGAACCCCGCAACGCCCATGCCAGTGGTCCGACCACTGGGGTGCCGGCCATCACGGCGGCCTCGAAGAACACACGCCCCTGACGCATGTAAGGCAGGTACTCGCTCCAGCGCTCAGCCAGCGCAGCCTTGTTGGCGGTAACGAGCACTGCTCCGCGCTCCAGAGCGGCCAGGCTGAGGTCTGCGGCACGGTCGGTTCCGCCCAAGACCTCGACCACCACGTCGGCCTGCCGCACGAACGAGTCGTCGGTGGTCACCAGTTGCTGCCAGCCCTCGAACTGGCGCGGGCGGCTCGTGTCTCTCACCAGCACGCCCGTCACTTCTGCCGAGCCGCCCGCTCTCTTCCTAAGCATGCCCACGAACTCGCCGCCGACGGTCCCGCCGCCAAGCACGGCTATGCGTTTACTAGTGCTCATGGGCGCCAACTGTATCACGGTCCCCGACGGCCCCCGGAGGCCACCCTGCGGCCTGCCTCCTGCCGGCAGAACGCCCGAACCGGCCGCCAGGATGGTATGTTTCTGCCTCGTGGTCAAGCGTCGCAACGGTCCTGTGTGCCGGCTGCAAAACAGACAAGCCACAGGAGCCGCATGCTAGGAATCGGAATCGTGGGCCTGCCCAACGTGGGCAAGAGCACCCTGTTCAACGCCATCACCCGCGCGGGCGTAGAAGCCGCCAACTATCCCTTCGCCACCATCGACAAGAACGTCGGCGTGGTCAGCGTGCCCGACGAGCGCCTGGCCGTGCTGCAGAAGCTGTACTCCAAGGGGGACCGCTCGCCGCAGCAGGTGCACACGCACGTGGAGTTCGTAGACATCGCCGGCCTCGTGCAGGGCGCACACAAGGGCGAGGGTCTGGGCAACCAGTTCCTGGCGCACATCCGCGAGGTGGCCGCCATAGCCCACGTGGTGCGCTGCTTCGACGACGACAACGTGGTGCACGTGTCTGGTCGCGTGGACCCCGAGGCCGACATCGAGACGATAGACACGGAATTGATGCTGGCCGATCTGGCCACCGTGGAGAAGCGCCTGGAGCGCCTGCGCCGCAGCGCCAAGGGCAACCCTGACGACGCCCAGTGGATCGAGCCGCTGACGGAGGTGGCCAGGCAGCTGAGTGACGGCGTGCCCGTGCGACGCCTCGACCTCGAGCTGCCACCAGACGTGGGCCTGCTGACCGCCAAGCCGGTCATCTACGTGTGCAACGTGGCCGAGGAGGACGTGGTCACGGGCAACGACTACGTGGAGCGCGTCAAGAAGGTGGCCGCCGTAGACAACGCGGACGTAATCGTCATCTCCGCCCGCATCGAGGAGGAGCTGGCTCAGCTGGAACCTGAGGAGGCTCAGGCGTTCCTGGCAGACATGGGCCTGGAGCGCCCGGGGCTGGAGCGGCTCATCCGCACCGGCTACCACACACTGGGCCTAATCACCTTCCTCACCGCAGGCGAGAAGGAAGTGCGCGCCTGGACCGTGACCCGTGGCGCCAAGGCGCCGCAGGCGGCCGGCGAGATCCACTCCGACTTCGAACGCGGCTTCATCCGCGCAGAGGTCGTGAGCTACGAGGACCTGGTCGAGAACGGCAGCCTGGCCAACGCCCGCGCCAAGGGCAAACTGCGCGTCGAGGGCAAGGAGTACGTAGTGAAGGACGGCGACGTCATGAACTTCCTGTTCAACGTGTGATCAACGTCTAGCACAACGGGTTCACGTGAACGAGTGCGGGCTAAGCCACCGAACGCTTAAGCCCGCACTTTCCGTCCTGGAGGCTACAGAGGCGCTAGAACACCGGCCCGATACGGAAGCTGAACACACCCCTGGGGTGCCGTTCGCTGAAGGCGTAGTCGAGCCTCACGGCCGGCAGCAGCACGCCGCCGAAGCCGAGGTTGACCTGCACCCCCACGCCCGCGCCGGCGAACAGCGGCGCCTGGTACTCCGGGTAGCCCGGCACGCCGGAGGCCCAGCCCACGTCCACGAAGGCCAGCGCGATGACCGTCTGCGTGGCGAAGGTGCTCAGGTTGAAGTCGTAGCGGTACTCGAACGACGAGGTGGCGTAGGTGCGTGAGAGGTTGAAGTCCTCCCGCAGGTAGCCGCGGATCTGCGGGCCGAACTCGTTGGTGCGACCCACCACGAAACGGCGCGAGGCCGGGTAGAGCCCGCCGAACTGGTGGCCCACGTCGAAGCGCACGGCGAACACGTGACCGGGGTTCTGGATCTCGTTCGGCACGATGTCTGCGAGTTGCACGTACGTGCGTACGCCGGCCGTCACCTGCTCGTAGACGTAGCCCGTGCGGTCAAGGGTGGTGGGGTGCAGCATGTCGTTACCGAAGCCGATACCGACCGTGCCGTAGGCGTTGACGCCCTCGGTGGGGAAGTTGGGGTTGTCGCGGTCGTCGTAGTCGACGCGCACGTTGGCGAACGCCGACAACCCGGAGAGGGGCAGGTACTGTATGGCCTCCCCGTACGGCAGCGAGCAGGCGTTGGGGTTGGTGATCTCGCCGCCCTCGATCTCGCAGGGCACCTTCACCGGCTCGAACATGTAGGCCGTGTAGGCGCCGTTGCCCGACACGGTCAGGTAGGTGTTGGGCGCTACGGGCCGACCGACCGATACACCGAAGCCGGTGGCGCGGGAGGTGTACTCCCCCACCCGCACGCGCTGGTCAGGGTCCAGACCCGGATAGGGCGCCGTGGTCTGGCCGCCGGCGCTGAGCGGCTGGTTGTTAGAGACGATGCTGAACACGGAGGCGTTGACCGCAGTGGGCACCTCCTTGAGGTCGAGCACGTCGAGGTAGAGCCACGGGATGTTGTAGCTGAGGCTGCCGCCGAGCATGAGACCGACGTCGGTGTTGGTGACGTCGACCTGCACGCTGGCCTTGTGCGCCAGCCCGAGGAAGTTGTTCTCCGAGTAAGCCACGCTGGCCGAGAAGCCGGTGTCGGTGGCGTACTGCGCGGCGGGCCGCAGCTCGCCCGTCTGGCGCTTGCGCAGCTGCACTATGACCGTAGCGGAGTCGGGCTCGCTACCGGGCTGCAGGCCGTAGTTGACGACTTCGACCACGTTCAGAGAGGCCACGTTGCGCAGACCGCTGATGATGTCCTGGTCGTTGACGATGGTGCCCGGCTTGGGCAGGTAGCGCGTTACCACCTCGGGCTGGGTGGAGCCGGGCTCACCGTCGTAGGCCAGCTCGTAGCCTTCCAGCACCAGCTCGGTAACGCGCTGCACGTACAGGCCGTCGTCGTAGCTGAAGTCGGGCTGGGTGACTATGCGGTAACCCGCCTCCTGGTACACCCGCACGATGGCGCCGAAGTCCGCCTCCGCCAGCACGGATGTGAAGGTGTCGCCCTCCTGCAGGTTGAGCGCCGCAAGGAGCTCCTCCTCCGAGATGACGGTGTTGCCCTCGAACCGGATGCGCTCCACGGGGCCGGCCGTCTCAGGCGCACCCACCCGGAAGGTCACGCGCACGCCGCCGCTGGGAGACACGCCGGCCTGCAGCTGAACGTCGCTCGACCGGCCGCGCGCCAGGCGCTTCACCTCCTCTAGGAGCGTGTCGAAGTTGAACAGGTCGCCCGGCTTGAGCTGTAGCGCGCTCGGGTCCACGCCTAGCGCCGTGGTGTCGATGGAGTCGATGACCAGCTCCATGATCGCCACGTGCAGCACGCCGTCCTGCAGCTCGGTGGCGGTCATGTTGACGCCGCTGCCCCGGTAGCCCAGGAGCTGATAGCGGGTGCCTACCGCCTGCACGGTCTCGCCGTACAGCTGCGGGTCGAACTCGCCCTTGCGCTCCAGCCCCTGGAACATGAAGTCGAGGTCGGCGTCGGAGAACACGGTGTTGCCCTCGTACACCACGTCGGTTATCTCGGCAGACTCGTCTACCACGAAGATCAGCCGCACGGGCACAGCGGAGGCGCTGGTGGCCAGGTCGGGCGCCGCCTCCGTTACCAGCTGTACGTCGACGTCGTACGGCAGGCCGGCCTGGCGGTAGATCTGGCGGATGGTGTTCAGCCCCTCCTCCACACGGGCCGTGTTGAGCACGCGCCCAGGTTCGAGGAGGTTGGTAGAGCGAAGCGCGTCTATCAACGCTGCCTCGGGTAGAGACACCACTCCCTCGAACTCGAGCTCGCCGATCCTGGGGTTCTCCTTCACGCGGATGAGCAGCACGGGGCCGGCGCTAGAGCTCTCGAAAGACAGCGTCACCGTCTCGAACGTGCCCAGGCTGTACACGCGGTTGCGCTCGGCCTCGAGGTCGATGGTCTCGGCCAGCGTGCCAGGGCGCGAGATGATGAGCGTGCGGACGATGTCGGCGTAGTTGGTCGAGCCCTCTACCCGCACCTCCGCCAAACGCCCCTCCACTTGCTGCGCCAAAGCTGTGAACAGGGTGGAGATCAGGAACAAGACGACTATTACGCGGTTTCGCGGCATGCGCGCAGTTTACCGAACCGTTTGTGAGAGAACCCAACCGCGAGCGCACAAGCCGGTGCGAGTATTATCGGTACCATGACCCTCCCGACCCCCGCACAGCGCAACGCGGCGCTGCAGCAGGCCGCCAACGCCGTGCGCAGCGTAACGACCTTCCGACCCGACGTAGCCCTCGTGCTGGGCTCCGGCCTCGGCCCCCTCGCAGACGAGATAGAGATCACCGGCGCCCTGAACTACTCCGACATACCAGGCATGCCCGCCTCGAGCGCGCCCGGGCACGCGGGCCGCCTCGTCCTCGGCAGACTGGCCGGACGCAACGTGGTGGCCATGCAGGGCCGCCTGCACGCCTACGAAGGGCTGTCGGCCTCAGAGGTCGTGTTCCCGATCGAACTCATGCGCGAGCTTGGGGCCGCCAGCCTCATTGTCACGAACGCCTGCGGCGGTCTGGACCCCAACTTCCGTGCCGGCGAGCAGATGCTGCAGATAGACTTCATCAACATGACGGGTCACAACCCGCTCATCGGCCCCAACGACGAGCGCTACGACCGCTTCCTCGTCACGTTCGACGCCTACGATCCCGAGTACCTCGAGTTGGCGCGGCAGACGGCGCTGGAACAGCGCATAGTGCTGCGCGAGGGCGTGTACCTGGCCATCAGTGGCCCGTCTTACGCCACCAAGGCCGAGCTGCGCATGTTCCGGGCCATGGGCGCGGACGCCGTGGGCATGTCCACCGTGGTGGAAGTCCTCAAGGCCAGGCACATCGGCATGCGGGTGCTGGGCCTCTCCACCGTCACCGACATGGCTGTGCCCGACAGTGGTCATCACGCCACGGGCGACGAGGTGCTGGAGGTGGCTGCCCGCTCCGGCGAGACGTTCAGGCGCCTTGTGCGCGCTATCCTCCCCAAGCTGTAGCGCATGAGCAGGCGGCTCTCCCCCATCGACATCGAACACGCGGAGTTCTCGCGCTCTCTCAACGGCTACGACCGCAAGGAGGTGCGCGCGTTCCTCGAGCGCCTGTCGGTGGAGGTGGAGGCGGGCCTTAGGGAGGCCCAGGCGCTGCGGCAGAGAGTGGAGACCGCCGAGGCGCGCATAGCCGAGATGAAGGACGCGGAGGCGGAGCTGCAGCGCGCCGTGGTGGGCGCCGAGCGCATGGCGGTCGAGATGAAGGAGGTCGCGCGCCGCGAGGCCGAGCTGTTGCTGCAGGAGGCCCGGAGGGCGAGCGAGGCGCGGCAGGCCGAGGCAGAGCAGGGCCTAAGGCGGGCGCAGGCCGCGCTGAGCCGGCTACAGCACGAGAAGGCGCTGTTCAGGGAGCAGTTCAGGGGTTTGCTCCAGGCTTACCTCAAGGGGCTGGACGCCGTACCCGATGCGGCCCAGGACGCCCCCGCGTCGAGCGCCCTGCTGGACGACTCGGTTCAGACCTGAGCACGCTGCAGGGCCGCCTCCAGGGTTGTGAGCGACAGCGCCGCGCACTTGACCCGCGCCGGCAGCTTCGCCACGCCCCGCATGACGGCCAGTTCTCCTAGCCGTTCGTCGGGTTCGGCCCCGTGCAGCATCTGCCTGAACATGTCCGCCAGCTCCAGCACCTCGTTCACTGCGCGGCCCGTGACCACCTGCGTCATCATGCTGGCCGTCGCCTGAGAGATGGCGCACCCCTCGCCCTCGAACGTCACGCGCGTCAGCACGCCGTCGTCGAGGTTCAGGTACAGGGTCAGCTCGTCCCCGCAGCTAGGGTTCAGACCCTCCTCCTTTATGTCATGAGGGTCCAGCGGCCCATGGTTGCGCGGGTTCTTGTAATGCTCGAGGATGGCCTGCTGGTAGAGGGTGTCGAGGAGGCTCACAGGCTCGGCCCCACGGCTGCGAAGTGCTGCTGCACGTGCTTCACGCCTGCCACGAGGCGGTCTACCTCCTCCTCGGTGTTGTAGAGGTAGAAGCTGGCACGCGCGCTGGCCCGCAGGCCGAGCTCGTGGGCCAGGGGCTGGGCGCAGTGGTTGCCTGCACGTACGGCTATACCCAACTGGTCGAGCGCGGTGGCCAGGTCGTGAGGGTGCACGTCGGCGACCGTAAACGTGACGATGCCGCCCCGGTCGTGGCCCTCGGGCCCGTACAGGGTCACGCCCTCGAGCTGCCGGAGGCCAGCTATGGCCCTCCGAGTCAGGGCCTGACTGTGCAGGTGCACGTTCTCCAGACCGACCCTCTTCAAGTAGTCGGCGGCCACTCCCAGTCCTATGGCCTCCGCGATGCTCGGGGTGCCCGCCTCGAAGCGCTTGGGCGGGAACGTGAAGGTGGTCTCCTCCAGCGTGACCTTACGGATCATCTCGCCGCCTACCAGGTAGGGGGGCATGACCTCGAGCAGCTCGTAACGACCGTAGAGGGCACCGATGCCAGTGGGCCCCAGCATCTTGTGCCCCGAGAAGGCGTAGAAGTCTGCGCCCAGCTCCCGCACGTTCACCGGCAGGTGCGGGGCGCCCTGCGCGCCGTCTATCAGCAGGAGCGCGCCGGCGCCATGCGCCAGCTCTGCTATACGGGCCACCGGGTTGATGGCGCCGAGCACGTTACTCATGTGGAAGGTGCTCACCAGCTTGGTGCGCTCGGTTATGGCGTTCTCCAGCGCCACCATGTCGAGCCTGTACTCGGGGGTAAGGCCCACGAACTTCAGCACGACGCCCTGCTCGTCACGCAGGCGCTGCCAGGGCAGCAGGTTGGCGTGGTGCTCGGCCACAGACAGCACCACCTCATCGCCCGCCTTAAGGTTGGCGCGGCCCCACGTGCCGGCCAGCATGTTGATGGCCTCGGTGGTGTTGCGCGTGAACAGTACCTCGTTGGTCTGGGCGCCGATGAAGTCGGCGACCTTGATACGCGCCTGCTCGTACGCCTCGGTGGCCTCCGACGCGAGCGTGTGCGCCCCCCGGTGCACGTTGGCGTGGTGGTTGTAGTAGTACTCCACCAGCGCCTCCACCACCGCACGGGGCTTCTGGGACGACGCTCCGCTGTCCAGGAAGGCCAGCTGGTGGCCGTTAACCTGCCGGGAGAGGATCGGGAAGTCTTGTCTTATGGCTGCTACATCGAGGGTGTAGGTCGGCTCGCCTTCCGTGTGGGCCGCCTTTACGTCTACGCTCATGTGGCCGAAGTGTAGCACCGGCGGCAGCGTGCGGAGGGTGTGGCAGGAGTGGTCGAGCGGCGGCCAACCAAGACGTCCTAGGCAGCAGTCCACCGCGCCGAGCCGTGGTTAGGGGGCGCCGGCGGTAGACTCGGTGGCGTGCACCTGCTCTCGCTGTCCCAGCTGAACGTGCGCAACCTGGTAACGCCGCGGCTCGAGTTCCCGCTCGGCATCAACGCGGTGGTAGGCCCGAACGCCGCCGGTAAGAGCAACTTGCTGGAGGCCGCCTACCTGGCGTGCACAGGCGAGATGGCGGGTACGCGCACGGTCGAGGTGGTGCGCCTAGGCGAGGAGCAGGGCTACGTTGCCGCGCGGGTGCAGCACGACGAGGGTCTGTCTGAGATAGAGGTCGGGCTGGCACCGGGCAGGAAGCAGATCAAGATAGACAAGCAGTCGGCGCGCGCCTCCGACGTCTCTCGCATCGTCACCGCCGTCCTGCTCCAACCCGAGGATGCGGACCTGGTGCACGGGTCTCCCAGCGGCAGGCGCGGCTACCTCGACGCGCTGCTCACGCGCCTCTCCCCCCGTTACGGTGCGCTGTTGCGCGAGTACCAGCGGGTGGTGGAGCAGCGTAACGCCCTGCTGCGCATGGCGCCGCGCGACCCCAGCCTCGCGGTCTGGACCGAGCGGTTCGTAACCCTCGGCAGTGAGATAGAGCAGCTGCGGCAGCGGGCGGCCACGCGCCTGGCGCCACTGGCCACCGAGGTGTACTCGGAGATCGCCGGCCCTGCCTCCCCCACGCTCGGGGTGACGCTGCTGAAGAGCCATACCCAAGGCTCGCTCGCCGAGGCCCTGGCGGCCTCCGCCTTCGAGGAGCAGGCCCGCAGGCTCACCGTGGTCGGCCCGCACCGCGACGACCTGGGGCTCACCCTGGCAGGTAACAGCGTGCAGGCGTACGGCTCGCGGGGTGAGGCGCGCACCGCCGCTCTGGCGCTCAGGGTGGCCGAGTACAGACTGCTCTCCGACAAGCACAAGGAGCCCCCGGTGCTGCTCATCGACGACTTCACAGCAGAGCTCGACGAGGGCCGCCGTGACTACCTGCTGCGCCTGGCCGCCTCCACGCCCCAGGTGCTGGTGACCGGCACCGAGCCTCCGCCCCGCTACGACCGGCTGCTAAGGGTCAGCGCCGGCGCCTTCACCGAAGGGGTGCTGGCGCATGGCTGAGAAGCATGTGTCGGAGTTCTTCGCCGAGGTCTTCCGCAAGGCCGGTATGAAGCGCAGCATGAAGCGGGCCGAGGCAGTGGTGCTGTGGCCCCGGGTGGTGGGCGAGGACGTGGCGCGCTTCAGCTCCGCCCGGGCCCTCCGCGAAGGCATCTTGTACGTCGACGTCTCCGACTCCGAGACGGCCATGCACCTGAGCCTGCAGCGCAGCCGCTTCCTGGCCGAGTACCGCACCACTTACGGCGTGACCGACGTGCGGGAGGTGCGTTTCCAGGTAGGCAGGGTCGAGCGCATGGCGCCGGAGGAACCGAGCGCCGGCGCGGCACCTTCTATCGAGAAGGTGGCGCCTAAGGAACTCGCCCGTCTGGCCCACGACATCGGCGCTCTGCAGCTACCAGACGAGGTGGCACAGCTGGCGCTGCAGACGGGCCGGCGCTTCCTGGCGCTGCAGGCGGCCCGCCGGGAGCTGGGCTGGGTGCCCTGCCCCACGTGCGGCGCTCTGCATGACGGGGCTGTCAGGCCGCTCTCCTTGCGCGAGCAGGCGCTTAAGGACTCGGACCGCACCGAGGAGGCGGTAGAGCTGGCCCGCCAGCTCTGCGCTGCCTGCGCCAGGTACGCCCAGGAGGCCAGAGTGCGGAAGGCCGCCACGCTGCTCAAGCTCGATCCTAAGCAGGGTCAGCCCGGTCTCAGCGAAGAGGAGCACGCGGTCGCCCTGCACCTGGCCGCACGTTCGCTCGATGACGACCTGAGGGAGCTCATGCCGGCAGCTGCGCTCGACACCGGAGTGCTGCCCCAGCTGGCGTACGCCGCACGCTGCCGCGTGGCGCTGGCGAAGGGCATAACCACGGAAAGCGTGACCGACAGCCACATCGAGCAGTTCGACCCGCGCCTGGCCACACTACTTAGGCGCCTCAACTCATGACCTTCATTCGTGACCCGAGAGTAGGAGACTTACCGTGCCTGAACCTGTAGTCCTAGTGATCCTCGACGGCTTCGGGCTGGCGCCCGCGAGCTCGTCCAACGCCGTGGCGCTGGCCCGTACGCCCGTCTTCGACGAGCTATGGGAGTCCCGTCCGCACACCCAGCTCGAGGCCTCAGGGCTGGCGGTCGGCCTGCCTCAGGGTCAGATGGGCAACAGCGAGGTGGGCCACATGAACCTGGGTGCCGGGCGTGTCGTCCGCCAGAGCCTCACCCACATCCAGGCGTGCATAGACGATGGCTCGTTCTTCGAGGCGCCTGTGCTGACCCGTCTCTACAGCTCCGTGCGGCCGGGCGGGACCCTCCACCTCATCGGTCTGGTCAGCGAGGGCGGCGTGCACTCCGACCTGGCGCACCTGCTGGCGCTGCTGGACCTGGCTCAGCGCATGGCGGTCAGCAGCGTGCGGGTGCACGCCTTCACGGACGGCCGCGACTCCGCCCCTGACAGCGGGGCCGGCTGCATCGCCAGGGTCGAGACGCGCCTGGCGGCACTCAGACGGCAGGGCATCGACGCCCGCTTCGCCAGTGTCACGGGTCGCTACTACGCCATGGACCGCGACAGGCGCTGGGAGCGCACCTCCACGGCCTACCGCGCCGTCGTGTGCGGCCAGGCGCCGCACCAGGCCATCAGCGCCGAGCAGGCAGTGGCAGACGGCTACGCCAGGGGTCAGACGGACGAGTTCATCGAGGCCACGGTGATCGTGGACGAGCACACGGGGCGGCCGCTGGGGCCTATCCATGACGGCGACGCGGTGTTCTTCTTCAACTTCAGGGCGGACCGCGCCCGCCAGCTTACCTACGCGCTGCTCGGAGGCGCCGACTGGTCTGAGTTCGACCGGTGCGCGGCGCCAAGCATCTCGTTCGCCTCGATGATGGAGTACGACCGCGACTGGCCTGCCCCGTACGCCTTCTCGCTGCCCGTCATAGAGAGCACTCTGCCCGAGGTCATAGCCCGGGCCGGCCTCAAGCAGTTCCATGCGGCAGAGACGGAGAAGTACGCTCACGTGACGTACTTCTTCAACGCGCAGCGCGAGGTGGCTTACGAGGGTGAGGACCGCCTCCTGGTGCCCTCGCCGAAGGTAGCCACGTACGACCTTCAGCCTGAGATGAGCGCGGGCGAGCTCGCCGCGCTGACCGCCGAACGCATCGCCACCAAGGACGACGCTTTCGTGCTCATCAACTTCGCCAACCCGGACATGGTGGGGCACACGGGCGTGCTGGATGCGGCCGTCAAGGCGTGCGAGACCGTCGACGTGGGTCTGGGGCAGCTGGTACAGGCGACCAGGGCGCGGGGCGGCGCGCTACTGGTCATCGCAGATCACGGCAACGCCGAGCAGATGCGGGAGGAAGACGGCAGTCCCCACACGGCGCACACCACCAACCCCGTGCCGTTCATCCTCGTGACCGACAGCGCCGAGTTGCGGGATGTGCCGCTGAGAAGCGGCGGCGCGCTCGCCGACGTGGCCCCCACCGTGCTCGACCTGCTGGGTCTGCCTCAGCCCGAGGTGATGACCGGGAGGAGCCTGCTCGTCCACTGACGCGCCTAGAGGTCCAGGCGGAGCGGCAGTAGCGGCACGAGCATCTCCTCGGGCGTCAGTGAGCCGTGCATGCCCAGCGGTCTGGAGCCGTCGCTCTGGGGCCAGAGGGTGGCCTGCCCGCGCGCCAGCAGCACCACGTCACCCACCCTGCGGTCGACCTCTGGGTGGAGAGTGCCGGGGTCGCCGTACAGGCCGGCGGCGAGCGCCTCCTTGCCCTTGAGCACCACGAAGTCGCTCGCGAACGCCTCGCTCACCGCCCCGTACAGCTCGTCCAGGGCGCCTGCCGCCGCGTAGAGGAAGGCATGGCGCGGCTCTCCCCCTTCGGTGGCGGCGAGCATGCCCCTCAAGTGCGGATGGTCCTGCATGAAGCTCATGTGTTCTGGCGGCGTGGTCATGTGGCCGTGATCTGCGGTCACCAGCACCATCGTGCCGCGCCGCGCGTCGCTGGAGAGCGAGTCCAGCAGGAGGCGGAGCTGCGGCATCATGGCCCGGTACAGGCTCTCGACGCTCGGGCTGGTCGAGCCGTCCCTGTGCATTATCGAGTCGAAGTCCGGCATGTAGGCGTAGGTGAACGCCCTCTCGCCCGCCGTCCGCTCGAGGTGCTCGCCAAGCTGCGTGAGCATGTCTACCCACTCCACGTAGCCGCGCACGTTCGCGCCCTCGAACTGCAGGCGCGAGAGCGGGTTGCGGTTGATGTTGGAAGGCGCGAAGGCGTAGCCCGTCACACCGGCCTGACCTAGAAGCTGGTAGATGGACGGTGCACCGCGCACCTGCTCCGGGGTGACGCCCCACCCCTCCAGGTCGCCTATCCGCCCTCTTAGGTCGTTGTCGGGACGGAAGAAGAGCATGTTCGCCACCACGCCCAGGCTCGGCATGCGCTGCGTGAAGCCGACGATGCCCAGAGCACCCGGCGCACCGCCGTCGGACTGCAGGGCCGTGGTGGCGGCCGTGGTGGTTGAGGGGCTGACAGACGTTATGGGTGGCGGCGGCACGCCGTCGTCGCAGGCTCCGTAACGTTGCAACAACGCTGCCAGACCCGCGTCGTCCTTCTCCATGAGGCGCCTGAGGTTCAGGTAGCCCAGCCCGTCGACAAGCAGAAGGACCACGTGTCGGACGCCGTCGGTGGGCAGGTTCAGCGCGAGCGCCGGGCTGCGCCAGGGGCCGTGGGCGCCGAGCAAGGACCCGACGGTGGCCGGCAGGTTGGTAAGTGAGCCCGCGGCGTACTCGGGGCGTACGAACTCGGGTGGCAGAAGTTGTGCTAGGTCGTGTGAGGCTGGCATGACGGCGGCGCGCCCTCCCTCGGAACGGCAGACGGTCGTGGGGCGCCGCATGGGCACGGCGCGCTCTTCGTGATAGACGCTACACCACACCACCAAGCTCGGCGGGCGCGCGGCTCCTGCTGCACAGACAACCGCAGGCCATGCAAACGCTTCGAGGAGCGCCGGCAGCCTGTGCCGCGCTCCTCGAATATCGGCATCCAGCAACCATAGACCTATAGAGAAGCTTCGAGGAGCGCCGGCATCGGCGCTCCTCGAAGCGTGTAGCGGGCGCGTCAACGCCCTTAGGCAGCTGAGCGAACGCTCAGAAGTCCATGCCGCCCATGTCGCCGCCCGGCATGGCCGGAGCTGCGGCTTCCTTCTCGGGGCGGTCGTGGATGACCACTTCGGTGGTCAGCAGCAGGGCGCCGATGGAGGCGGCGTTCTGCAGGGCGGTGCGGGTGACCTTGGCGGGGTCGACGATGCCGGCCTTGAACATGTCGTCCACGTAGGTATCGGTGGCGGCGTCGTAGCCGTACTTGCCGTCGGCCTTGCCGAGGATGGTGTTAACGACCACGCTGCCTTCGGCGCCGGCGTTGGCGGCGATCTGGCGGGCCGGCTCTTCGAGGGCGCGGATCAGGATGTTGGCGCCGGTGCGCTCGTCATCCTTGAGGCCTTCGGAGGCCTTCTTCACGGCGGCGATGGCGTGGATGAGGGTCACGCCGCCGCCGGCCACGATGCCTTCCTCGACGGCCGAGCGCGCGGTGGAGAGGGCGTCCTCGAAGCGGTGCTTCTTCTCCTTGAGCTCCGTCTCGGTGGCAGCGCCCACGCGGATGACCGCCACGCCGCCGGCCAGCTTGGCCAGGCGCTCCTGGAGCTTCTCGCGGGCGTAGTCGCTGTCGGTGTGGTCGAGCTCGGAGCGGATGCCCTTGATGCGCTCCTGGATGGTCTCCGGCGAGCCGGCGCCTTCGATGATGGTGGTCTCGTCCTTGTTGCTGCGGACGCGCTTGGCGCGGCCGAGCTGGTTGAGGCGCACGTTCTCGAGCTTGTGGCCGAGCTCCTCGCTGATGACCTCGCCACCGGTGACGGCAGCGATGTCGCGGAGCATCTCCTTGCGGCGGTCGCCGAAGCCAGGGGCCTTGACGGCCGAGATGTTGAGGGTGCCGCGCAGGCGGTTGACGACGAGCGTGGCGAGGGCTTCCCCTTCGATGTCCTCTGCGATGATGAGGAGCGGCTTGCCGGTCTGGGCGACCTGCTCCAGGACGGGCAGGAGGTCCTTGAGGGCGCTGATCTTCTTCTCGTGGATGAGGATGTAGGGGTCTTCGAGCACCGCTTCCATGGCGTCGGAGTCGGTGATGAAGTAGGCGCTGAGGTAGCCCTTGTCGAACTGCATGCCTTCTACGACGTCGAGTTCGGTGTCGAGGGTCTTGGACTCCTCAACGGTGATGACACCGTCGCGCCCGACCTTGTCCATGGCGTCGGCGATGAGCTTGCCGACCTCGGAGTCGTTGGCCGAGATGCTGGCCACTTCGGCCACAGCCTTGCTGTCCTCGATGGGCTTGGCCATGGAGGCCACGCTCTCGATGGCGGCCTCGACGGCCTTCTCGATACCGCGCTTGAGGGCCAGCGGGCTGGCGCCGGCGGCAACGTTACGGAGGCCCTCGCGCACGATTGCCTGGCCGAGCACGGTGGCGGTGGTGGTGCCGTCACCGGTGATCTCGTTGGTCTTGCTGGCGATCTCGATGAGGAGCTTGGCGCCGATGTTCTCCATCGGGTCCTTGAGCTCGATGTCCTTGGCCACCGTCACACCGTCCTTGGTGATGGTGGGGCCACCGAACTTCTTCTCGAGAACGACGTTGCGACCCTTGGGGCCCAGGGTGACCTTGACGGCGTTGGCGACCGAGTTGACGCCGCGCTCTAGGGCACGACGCGCTTCTTCCTTGAAGATAAGTTCTTTTGCCATGTTCTCTCCGGTTCTTTAAGTTGATGGGTGCAGGTGTAAGGCGCTTAAAGCTGGTTACTCGAGGACGGCGTGGATGTCGCGCTGGCTCAGGATCATCAGTTCCTGGCCGCCCAGCTCGACCTCGGTGCCCCCGTACTTAGCGAAGAGGACCGTCTCGCCGACTTTCACTTCGATGGGCTCGCGCGTGCCGTTCTCCAGGAGCTTGCCGCTGCCGACGGCGATGACCTTGCCGCGCTGGCTCTTCTCCTTGGCGGTGTCGGGCAGCACGAGGCCGCTTGCGGTGGTCTGGGGCTCGTCGATGACCTCAACGACGATCTTGTCGCCGATGGGCCTGAGGCTCTGCTTGCTTTCTGCCATGAGTTCCTCCGAGATGTGAACTGTGTATTGGAACCGCTTAGCACTCTTGCGTTGTGAGTGCTAACACGTTCACCATAGTAGCCACGCCTCCGGAGGCGTGTCAAGCGCGGTTCCATCAAGGAGGTTTAGCGCGAGGCGCTCAACTGTTCTGCTAACGTCGATAGGTTGGCGGGGTGCCCGAGAGAGGGGTCAGCCCCTCCGGATCCCGAGGAGGAGGCCCGGTATGAAAGCCGCCGCGAACGGGATGTTGTGCGTCAGCACCTGCACGAGGCTGCGCCAGGAGCGCTCCAGCGACTGGGACTGCAGGAGCGGGTCCACGCTGTCCTGAACGGCGCCCCAGTTGACGCTCAGGAAGCCCGACCAGGCCAGAAGCTGTATGACGACGAAGATGAGCCCGAGCGCCAGGGCGACCATCTTCCCGACCTTCTTGAGAGCGTAACCGGCAACGAACCCGGCCACCCCGCCGAAGGCCAGCTGCTCCACCCACGGCAGCACGGAACGCAGCTCTGGCAACTCCACGGCACGAAGCGTAGCACGGTCGCGGTCGCACGGGAAACGGCCCCGCCCGGGCCGTCAACCGGTGCGCTTTCGTTCTCATAACGGGCACCTGGGCTGGGGTAAGATTACAGGCGTGACCGAAGCACGCAGGGTACGCATTTCTGCTGAGGTACGCGACGCCTTGCATCGCGGCGCCGCCGTTGTAGCGCTCGAATCGACCATACTCACCCACGGCCTCCCCAGGCCGCGCAACCTCGAGCTCGCCCGCCGCCTGGAGAGCGTCGTCAGGGAGGAGGGCGGCGTGCCGGCCACCGTGGGCGTCGTCGGCGGCGACCTCGTCGTGGGCCTAAGCGACGCCGAACTCGAACGGCTTGCGATGGGCAACGCCGACAAGGCCTCTCTCTGGAACATCGGCGCACTCACCGCCAAAGGCGCAGACGCCGGTACCACCGTCGCCACCACGCTGCTCGCGGCCCACCTCACGGGCATCTCCGTCTTCGCCACGGGCGGCATCGGCGGCGTTCACGACGCCCCCTTCGACGAATCAGCCGACCTACCCGCCCTCGCCAGCTACTCCGTGCTCACCGTGTGCGCCGGCCCCAAGAGCATCCTCGACGCGCGGGCCACCACCGAGCGCCTTGAGACTCTGGGCGTGGCCGTAGTGGGCTACCAGAGCGACACGCTCGCCGGCTTCCTCGTCCAGCACACCACTATCAAGGTCCCTAGCCGAGTCGACACCCCCAAGGAGGCGGCGGCCGTTCTGGCCGGTAACCGCGACCTGGGTCTGCAGGCTGGAGTGCTCCTCTCGAACCCGGTAAGCTCCGGCATGAGCCAGGCCGAGTTCGACGATCTGCTGGCACGCGCCAACGCCGCAGCGCAGGCCGCCGGCGTGCACGGCCGCGACTCCACCCCGTTCATGCTGGCCTCACTGGCCGAGCTCTCCCAAGGGCGCACGGTTGAGGTGAACCTCAGGCTGGTAGAAGAGAACACGCGTCTGGCCACCGCCGTGGCCGCCGCCATCGCCGCCACGGGCGGGGCTGCCCGCAGGCGGCCATGAGCGACCCGCGCCAGAGCGGCGTTACGCCGCACAACGCCGTAGGCTCCGAGCTGGGCCGCATGCTCAGTGAGGCGAGGGCCGAACGCGGCCTGGAGCTGGCCGACATCGCCGAGCTCACCCATGTGCGCCAGGACTACCTTCGTGCCATCGAGGAGGGTCGCTACTCCGACCTGCCCGAGGACGTATATAGCCGCAACTTCGTAAGACTCTTCGCCCAGACGGTCGGCCTGCCGGCGGAGCGGGCACTCGAGGTGTACCAGGCCGAGCGCCAGCGCGCCGGCGGCCTCTCGACCATAGAGGAGCGCCTGGAGAAGGAGCGCCGGGGCGAGCCGCCGCCGGTCATGCGCCGCCGGCTCGACGCGCCGCGCGGCCCGCGCCTCGGGCCCACCGTACTCACCCTTCTGCTCGTCGTAGGCCTGGTGTCGCTGGCGGTATGGGGTTACAACAGCCTCTTCTTCCGTGGCGGCAGCACTCCGACCACGCTCAACAACGGCTCAACCGGTCAGCTGCTGCCCACACCCGAGCAGGCCGGCAGCGCTCTCCCCACCACTCCTGCAACGCCGGCGGAGAGCCAGGGCGCAGAGCCGGCCGCCGCCACCGCCGGCACCGTGCTCATCGACGTGGTCAGCTCGCCTCCGGGTGCGCGGGTCAGCATCGACGGGTTCCAGCTACCTGGCGTCACGCCCATCCGCGCCGCCCCGGTTACCGCTCGCGCCGGCCGCGTCATGCGGGTGGTGCTAGACGGTTACGAACCGTGGGAGGCCACGATCGACCTCACTGAGGGGCGCGCCGTAGAAGCGAACCTCCGGCAGATCACCGCAGCAGCCGGCCAGGCGCCCGACGCCACACCCGGTGTGGGCCAGGGGCAGCTGCAGATAAACGTGACCGCGGCCAGCTGGCTCGAGGTCTACCGCAGCGGCGCCCGCAACGAGGGTGAGCGGCTGGTGTACACCACCGCCCAGCCCGGCGCCACCTACACCTTCGATCTGCCCGTGTACGTGTACGTCGGCAACGCCGCCGGCGTGGAGGTCACGGTAGGCGACGCCCCGCCCTTCGTGATGGGCTCATCGGGCGCCATCGTCGGCAGGGCGTTCCAGTAGGCATAAGGTAGGCACGCGGTGGCGCACTGCCGTGGGTGGCGCGGCCGCCCGCACCACCTAGCCACGCACTGCCCTTCGCCGCACGGGTTAACCGCACAGAAACCGGGCGTCCAGCGGCATAGAATCGGCCGATGAGTCCCGCATGCACCCCTTCCAGAGGTACCCGTGTCCGCTGGGGCCGTGTTTCACGCCTAGCCGCCATGCTGTTCGTGGTGGCGGCCGCCGCTGCCCACGCGCAGTCGTACCAGTGGCGCGACGTGGTGCAGGTCGTGACCATAAACCCGGACGGCAGCGTGATAGTCGATGACACCCGCACGCTCTGGACCAACGAGGATTTCGGCGAGGCGTTCATCTGCATCCGCTTGACGCCCCGCCAGCAGATCACGCTCCTCGAAGGCTCTGGCGGCCTGGGTCCCGGCCCGGCCACCCGCGCGTTCACCCAGGGCTGCGACGGGGGCCGCGAAGTGGTGGTGCGCAACGAAGAGCGCGTGAAGGAGCGCCGGGTACGGTTCGTGTACCGCCTGGACGGCTCGGTGGACTTCTATAGCGACGTAGTGCAGTGGTACTGGAACATCCTCGAGCGTGAGCACCCCACGGTGATCGGCTACAGCCTCACCGTGAACGCGCCGGGCCGCATGGCTGAGCCCTACGACGCCTACGTGCACCGCTACGCCAACGCCGAGCTGCCCACCGTCAGGCTTTCCGACGACCGCAGCACCTTGACGGTGCGGTTCGACCGCGTTCCAGACGGCGACGGGGTGGAGATCCGCTACCTGATGGACCCGAGCCTGTTCGAGCCGTTAGGCACGAGGCCCGGCTTCGAGGAGCTGTTGGTGGACGAGACGCGCGTGGCGGGCATACAGAGCCTGTACGCGCTGCAGCGCCGCACGGAGTGGGGGTTGGTTCCCCTCGCCATCCTGGGTGTCATGGGAGCCGGCATAGGAACCCAGTACCGGCGCGTAGGACGCGAGCCGCGCGTGCAGGTCATGAAGTACCCGTTCGAGCCGCCCAACTTCCTACACCCCGCCGCGGTGGCCATGCTGCTGGATCAGAGCTACAACGCGGGCCGCGCAGGACCAGCGTTCCACGCCACCATCATGGACCTGATGCGCAAAGGCTACGGCGAGTTCAGAGCCCGCGGCAGAGACAAGGTCGACATCATCATCAACGACCACCAGCCTACCGGCGACCTGCTGCCCATAGAGAAGAACGTGCTGGGCTACCTGAAGGCGGCGGCCAACACCGCCCGCCGTGGTGAGGCAGGTGGGCTGGCCGACGGTCTCGGGCCCGGCCAGATCAAGCTGAGCCACGAGACCCTCAAGCGTTACTCTCAGTCGCACGCCGCCACCTTCATGACCCGCTGGGGCAAGAGCGTGCGCCACTTCGTGGAGACCGAGCGCGGCGGCGACCTGGTGCAGCCCGAGAGCAAGGCGGTGGCCAGGCGCTGGGGCGGGTACACGCTGCTCTCTGCCCTCGTGCCGTTGGCGCTGGCCTTCGTCACGGTGGGCCACGTGCGCTTCATCATGATCGCCGGCACCGTGCTCATCGTCGCCCTCGCCATCACGGCCTATACCTCCCTGCGCGCCTGGCGCCCGGAGATAGCGCAGGAAGTGGGCGAGTGGACGGGGTTCCGACGCACGCTCACCGACTTCACGCGTATGAAGGACGCGCCGCTGGACTTCTACGGGCTGTGGGACGTGTACTACGTGTACGCCGCTGCGCTTGGGGTGGCCGAGCAGTACCTGAGGACCTTACAGAAGGCCGCGCCGCTGGCGGGGGTGGACGAGGCCGCCATGGTGCGCTCTGCCGCCTGGATGGGTTCGGGCGGAACCTCCACCTTCACCTCCCTGTCTAACCTCTCCAAGTCCATCAGCTCGCTCAGCAGTTCGCTCAGCTCTGCGTCGGCTTCGGCGTCCTCGGGCGGGTCGTCGTCCGGCGGGGGTGGCGGCGGCGGCGGTGGCAGCTCGGGCGGCCGCTAGTCGGGTACGGCGTTCGCCGCTACGACCTCCTGGTAGAACCTGAACGAGTCCTTAGGCGTGCGCCGCATGGTCTCAAGGTCCAGATGCACCAGGCCGAACCTCTTGCTGAACCCGTCCGCCCACTCGAAGTTGTCGACGAGCGTCCACACGAAGTAGCCGCGCACGTCACAGCCGGCAAGGATGGCCTCATGCATGGCCCGGATGTAACGGCGCAGGTAGTCCACGCGCCTCCTGTCGGCAACGCGCCCACGCACGGGCCGCGGGTCAGCGAACGCCGCGCCGTTCTCCGTGACCACCACGGCCGGGTTGCCGTAGCGCTCTTTGAGGGTGAGAAGCTGCCGCGTGAACGCCTGCGGCTCGACGCTCCAGCCCATCGCCGTCGCCTCCGAACCTGAGGGCGCAGGCAGCACCTGTACACCTATCGGCCCTTCACCGGCAGCCACCCTCTGCACCGTGTAGTGGTTGACGCCCAGGAAGTCGATGGGCTGGCGCATCACCTGGTGGTCGCCGTCCCGCACCAGCATCTCCATGAACGGCGCCAGGTGCGCCGGGTACTCGCCCAGCAGCAGCGGGTCCAGGTTGGCTCTGTTGAACGCCTGGTCGGCAAGGCCGGCCGCGGCCGCGTCATCCTCGCTCTCCGAGGCTGCCACGATCGGTTGAAGGTTAACGACCGTACCGAGCTTCCACGCTCCCAGCTCGCGCAGCCGCATGAGCCCCTCCCCCACCGCCAGGTTCTGGTGATGCATGGCGGCCAGGTAGTTGTGCATGCCTTCGAGGCCAGGCGCGTGGGTCGCCGTCAGGTGGCCGAGGAGCGCATGCACGTTGGGTTCGTTGAGCATGAGGAACGTGCCGACGCGGTCGCCGAAGCGTTCGGCAGCCAGTTGAGCGTAGTCCGCGAACCACAGCGCCACATCGCGATTGGTCCAACCACCGCGGTCCTGCAGGGCCTGCGGGAGGTCCCAATGGTAGAGGCACATCCACGGCTCTACGCCACGAGCGACCAGCCCGTCGACCAGACGGTCGTAGAAGTCCATGCCAGCCCGGGCCACCCTGCCCCGCCCCTCGGGCAGCAGCCTGGGCCACGAGAGCGAGAACCGGTAAGCCCTCACGCCCAGTTCAGCGAGCAGGTCCAGGTCGTCGGCCATGCGGTTGAAGTGGTCGGTGGCGAGGTCGCCGGTGCTGCCGTCGGCCACACGGCCGGGCGTGTGCGCGAAGCGGTCCCAGATGGACTCGCCCTTGCCGCCAGCCGTATGCGCCCCCTCGATCTGGTAAGCAGAGGTAGAAACGCCCCACACGAAGTCGTGATCGAAGTCGGTCATACGATGTGCGCTCCAGGAACAACTTACCGCGTGCGGGCATGAGAGGCACGTGTGCGTGCGTCACCTTTGACGCCGGCGGCTCCGGCGGGTGAAGCTATGCGCAACATGGCCAGTCAGCGAACCAGTTTGGATCACGCAGCGCCAGCGCATAACGACCGGACGCCCATGACCCCTAACGCCGCAGCCGCCTTGGGCGCGGCACTCGTGGGCCTCGGGGTCGCCCTGGGTGCGCTGGGGGCGCACACCCTGGAAGGTGCGCTCACGGCCTCGCGGCTTCAGACCTTCGAGACCGCCGCGCGCTACCAGGTGTACTCAGGGCTTGGGGTGCTGGTGCTGGCGGCGTTCGGCCTGCACGGCAAGCGCGTCATGGGCGCGGCACTGGCAGTGCTTCTCGGCTGCCTCGTGTTCTGCGGCAGCCTCTACCTGCTGGTCGCGGGCGCGCCCGGTTTCTTCGGAGCTGTGGCCCCTGTTGGCGGAGCGCTCATGATCGGCGGCTGGATCATGGCCGCATGGCGCCTGTGGCGGAACTAGGGGGCGTGTGGAAGCCAGCTCAGCCGAGTCCAGCCCGCTAGCGCCACGGGGAGACACCAGCTCAGCCACACCCGGCGCAACCCGAACGCTGCAAGCCGCCTCGCCACGGCGCGTATGGCTCGTCCTGTCTGCCGCCCTCATCGCCGTGAGCCTGGCCGCCATCTACATCCGTCTCGCAGACGCGCCGGGTGTGGTGGTGGCGCTGTACAGGATGGCCATAGCCTCACTGGTCATGCTGCCCATCACGCTAAGGGGCTTACGACGCACACCCTTAAGGCGCCGTTCCGCCTGGCTTACGGCGGCGGCGGGGGCGCTGCTGGCGCTGCACTTCGCAGCCTGGATCTCGTCGCTCACGTTCACGACGGTGGCGGCGAGCGTATCGCTGGCCTCCACCTCGCCGCTCTGGATGGCGCTGATGGCCTGGCTGTTCCTGGGCACGGCCCCCACCCTGGGCGTGCTCATCGGCGTGCTTATGGCGGTGGCGGGGGCCGCCACCATCGGCTTCGGTGACCTCTCCGGCGGCTCGGAACCGTTACTGGGCGACGCACTGTCGCTGCTAGGCGCAGTCGCCGGGGCCGGTTACATCTTGCTGGGCCGCACCGTTCAGCGCCTGGGTGTAGGCCTAGACGCCTACGCCGGTACCGCCTACCTAGTGGCCGCCCTGGTGCTCGCGCCTCTCCCCGCCCTGTTCGGCCACCACTACCTGGGCTACCCGGCGCAGACCTACGCCTGGGTGGTGCTCCTGGCCCTCATGCCGCAGCTCATCGGGCACACGGGCATCAACTACGCAGCCAAGTTCCTGCAGCCCACAGTGGTGGCAACGGTTCTGCTTCTCGAACCGCTGGGTTCCGGCATCCTCGCGCTGATAGTGTTCGGCGAGGTGCCCTCGGTGCTTACGCTTGTGGGGGCTGCGATACTGCTAGTGGGCGTGCTGATCACGTTACGGTCGTCCCGGGAACGGGCTAGGTAGGGCTAGTAACGCGAGGGCTAACTCCCATAGGTGTGTCACGGAGTCACCACTGCCTAGCGGTGTTCCACACTCAAGTGCATGAGTCAACAAGCAGGCCCTTGACAAGTGTCGAACGCGCCTACGGCAGCTACTGTCGCTGGCACAGGTTTCGCCGCGCTCGAAGGCATACGAACACGTGCAAAAACACACAAAATCTGCTACTATGTCGTACGTGCATGTGTTAGGCGGAGCCCCACTTAAGCCCACCGAAACACGAGCAGAAACCCCGAAAATTCTCAACTCGACCAGCAGCTGAGGCGTGCGCCTGCGTGCGCCCTTTTATGAGTGCGCCTCGGCCTGAAGGGAGTGCATCACTTTGAAAGATACGGGCAAGACGTTCAAGATGGGCGACCGCGTAGTCCTCCCCCCTTACGGCGTAGGGATGGTAGCAGGCACCACCATGCGCACCGTCGGTGGCACCAACCAGCAGTACTACCAGGTCGACTTCCCCAACGGCACTTCTCGCGCCTACGTACCCGTAAGCGCTCCGCAGGGCACCGGCCTCCGTCCCGCCCTCACCAAGGAAGAAGTGCAGAGCGTACTAGAGCGTCTTCAGAACGGCCGCATCACCCTACCCAAGCAGTGGGCTGCCCGCCACCGCAAGGTAACCGATCTGCTCACCACCGGCGACCCCTACCAGATCGCCACCCTGGCCAGCGAGCTCCGTCGCTGGGACCTCGAGCGCGGCCTCCCCGACCTCGACCGCCAGGCCTACCGCCGCGCCATCAGGCTGCTGGCAGGTGAGATCAGCGCCGTTCTGGGCACCACCGAGCAAGAGGCCCGCGCCCTCATGGACGTAGGTGAGGAAGACAGCCTGAACTAAGACTCCCGCCGCTGGCGCAGCCACCGCAGAGCGATAGCGTAAGCAGCGTAATGATCGATGGGCTCCTTAGGGGACCGCATACCAACAGGCACGAGCCGCGCCCAGAAGCGCGGCTCGTTCATCTTGTAGTACAAGGCTCGCCCCTCGAGGCTGGTGCCCTCCTCATCCACGAGAACCGGCGCAAGCCCGCGCTGCCGCAACAGCTCTACCAGTTCGGCACTACCGGTACCGTCGCCCACGAGAACCTGGGCGTCTTCCGGCACCTCCACCTCAGGAAGCTGAGCGGGCTCAATCACGGCACCCCGCACCAGTTCGCCCGCCTGAGAGACGAACGCCACGCCAAGGTTACGACCAGGGTCGAAGGCAACGATCATGACCAGAACAGTAACAGAGCCGCCGCCGGTTTGAACGCTACCGCTAACCAGCGAACGCTAGGAGCACGCCCCGAGAACAGCCTCGACCGGCGCCACGACGATCTCTGACTTGCTGCGCCACGGACGAAGCCCGAGAGACCCAAGCCCGAACCACCCATCAAAAAGCCCCCCGGCCGTTGGCGACCGGGGGGAGGTGAACAGGAACGGCGTTACCGCTTAGCTAGCAGCGTCCCCAACCTGAGCCTGCTCGGCGGCGGGACGAGGCGCCACCGGCTCCGGCAGCCGCGCAGGGGCGTCCTTGAGCTTCTCGAGGGAGCGCTCGTCGGCCACGCGCGTGTGGCGGATGGCGGCGAGACCGGTGCCGGCGGGAACGAGGCGGCCGAGGATGACGTTCTCCTTCATGCCCACCAGGTCGTCCGACTTGCCCGCCAGAGCTGCCTCGGTGAGCACGTGGGTGGTGTGCTGGAACGAGGCGGCCGACAGCCAGCTCTTGGTGGAGAGCGAGGCCTTGGTTATGCCGAGCAGGAGGGGCTTCCAGCTAGCCGGGGTCTTGCCTGCCTCGTCGAGGCGCTGGTTCTCCTCTTCCACGTCGAAGCGGTCGACCGTCTGGCCCTCAAGGAACTTGCTGTCGCCCGGCTCGAGGATCTCTACGTACTTGAGCATCTGACGCACGATGACTTCGATGTGCTTGTCGTGCACGCTCACGCCCTGGCCGCGGTACACCTTCTGGATCTCGTCGACCAGGTACTCCTGCACGGCGTCGGGGCCGCGCGATTCGAGCAGGTCGTGCGGGTTGATGCTGCCGCGGGTGAGCGGCTGGCCGGCCTCTACGCGTTCACCGTCGTTGACCAGCACGCGCACGGTGCGGTCGACCTTGTAGGCCCGGCTGAACTCGCCGTCGTCTGCGGTGACCGTTATGCGGATCTTGTCCTCGTCTTCGGCAAGCGCAACGATGCCGTCGAGCTCTGAGATGATGGCCTTGACCTTGGGCTTGCGGGCTTCCACCAGCTCTATCACGCGCGGGAGACCCTGCGTGATGTCGGCGCCGGTGGCGATGCCGCCCGTGTGGAACGTACGCATGGTGAGCTGCGTGCCCGGCTCGCCGATCGACTCGGCGGCTATCACGCCCACGGCTTCACCCAGGCTGACCTCGCGCATCATGGAGAGGTCGAGGCCGTAGCACTTGCGGCACACGCCGGCACGCGTCTGGCAGCGCAGCGGGCTGCGCACGTACACCTCGCGCAGCTCTGGGTCGTTGCGCATGTGGTTGTAGATGGCCGTGACGTCTTCCTTGTACAGGTGCGAGCCGGCCGCGATGGTCACGTCGCCCAGTTCTATGTCCATGGCCACGGTCCTGCCGTACAGGCTCATCTCGATGTGCCCCTTGGGCCGTGCGCGGTCGCCCTCGTACAGCTTCACCGTCTCGAAGCCGGCGGTCTCGCAGTCGTCTTCGCGCACCACGACCTCGTGGCCCACGTCCACCAGCTTGCGGGTCAGGTAGCCCGAGTCGGCGGTGCGGAGGGCCGTGTCGGCGCCGCCCTTACGGGCGCCGTGGGTCGAGATGAAGTACTCGAGAACGTCGAGGCCCTCGCGGAAGTTGGCGCGGATTGGCAGCTCGATGGTCTCCCCTGACGGGTTGGCCATGAGGCCGCGCATGCCGGCCAGCTGCCGGATCTGCTGGGGGTTACCACGGGCGCCGGACTGGGCCATGACGAAGAGCGGGTTGAACGGCATGTTCTGCTGGAAGTTCTCGAACACGGCGTCCTTGACTTCTTCGGTGGTGTCGTTCCACAGACGGATCACCTGCTGGAAGCGCTCCTGCTCGTTGAGGAAGCCGCGGGAGAAAGCCTTGTTGATCTTGGTGAGCTTCTCCTGCGCCTCTTCGAGCAGCTCCTTCTTCTTGGGCGGGATAGCCACGTCGTCGATGCCGATGGTGATGCCCGACGTCGTGGAGAGCTCGAAGCCGTACTGCTTGAGGCCGTCGAGCAGCGCGGCGGTGCGCTCGATGCCCAGCCGCTTGAAGCTCTCGAGCACGAGGTCGCGAAGGGCGCCGCGTTCGTACACGGTGTCGTAGCGGAGCAGGTCCTTGGGCACGTCGCCGCCGGCCTCGAGGGTCTCCTGAACCATGCGGGCGAAGTAGAGCCGGCCCGGGCTGGTCTCGATGACCTGGCCGTCAACGCGCACGCTCACGACGTCCTGCATGTCTATCAGGTGCTGTTCCACAGCCAGCAGCGCCTCGTCGGTGCCGCTGAAGATGAACTTGAGGCGGCCGGCGCTGGTGTCTTTGCCCGCTACCTTGATCATGGAGTTGAGGTCGAGCTCACCGGCTTCGTAGGCGGCCAGAGCGTCGGCCTCGGTCTTGTACTCGTTGCCGGCTCCGCGGTGCCCGATGTGAAGCTGAGTGAGCACGTACAGGCCGAGGATGATGTCACGGGTGGCCTGCACGTTGGGGTTGCCGTGTGCGGGGCTCAGCAGGTTGTGGCTGGAGAGCATCTGAAGGCGCGCTTCTGCCTGCGAGTACACCGACAGCGGCACGTGGATGGCCATCTGGTCACCGTCGAAGTCGGCGTTGAACGCCTCGCACACGAGCGGGTGCAGCTGGATGGCCTGACCTTCCACGAGCACGGGCTCGAAGGCCTGGATGCCGAGGCGGTGCAGCGTGGGCGCACGGTTGAGCAGCACCACGCGGTCCTTGATGACCTCTTCCAGGGCGTCCCACACTTCATCGCGCGCGTCGCGGTAGCGCTCAAGCATCTTGCGGGCGCTCTTGATGTTAGAGACGATGCCGCGCTCTTCGAGCTTCTTGAAGAGGAACGGCTTGAACAACTCCAGAGCCATGCGCTTGGGCACACCGCACTGATGCAGCTTGAGCTGCGGACCCACCACGATGACCGAACGGCCGGAGTAGTCGACGCGCTTACCGAGCAGGTTCTGACGGAAGCGGCCCTGCTTGCCACCGAGCAGGTCGGTGAGGCTGCGTAGCGGCCGGTCGGAGCCGGGGTGCACGACGGCGCTGCCGCGGCGGCCGTTGTCGATGAGGGCATCGACAGCTTCCTGCAGCATGCGCTTCTCGTTGCGCACGATCATCTCGGGCGCGCCCTGCTGCATGAGCTTCTTCAGGCGGTTGTTGCGGTTTATGAGGCGGCGGTACAGGTCGTTGAGGTCGGAGGTGGCGAAGCGGCCACCCTCCACCTGCACCATGGGGCGCAGGCTGGGGGGCATGATGGGCACGGCTTCGAGCACCATCCACTCGGGCTTGTTATCCGAGTTGCGGAAGGCGCGGGTGATCTCGAGGCGCTTGCGGGCCTTGGCGCGCTTGTGGCGGCTCTGGGAGTTCATCTCCTCTTCGAGCTCGATCTCGAGCTGTTCGAGGTCGAGCGACTCGAGGAGTTCCTTGATGGCCTCGGCGCCCATCTTCGCTTCGAAGTCGTAGCTCTCGATGACGCGCACCTGGCGGCGCACGAGGTCGATCTCCACGCGGCCTTCGATGTCGGACTTCAGGCGGCCGTCGTCGGCCAGGTCGTCGCCCACACGCACGCGGTCGCCGTTGACGACGATGGGCTCGTCCTCGTAGGGGTACACCCGGGCGCGTGACACGATGATGCTGGCAGGGTGCGACAGGTGCACGGTGCCGGCGGCCGAGGCGATGATCTCCTGGGCGGCGTCGATGGCGCCCACGACCTTCTCGCCGGGCACGACAGTAGCGCCGTCACCCACCAGCACGTGCATGGTGGGGTTGGTCTCGTGCGTCTCGGAGCGCTCCCAGTTGACCTTGAAGGTGGCCGTGGTGCTGGTGCCCTTGGCCTTACTGGCGCGCAGGGTGGCGGTGGCGCCCTTGGGGAGGGTCAGGGTGGCGCCGGCCTTGGCCGTGGCCAGCTCGTCGCCGGACTCCACGAACTCGCCTGCGCCCACGCTGGGCTCCATGCCCGCGGGCAGCAGGTAGGAAGCCAGCTCCTCCTCGGTGTCGGCGTCGCGGATGATGAGCACGCCGCCGTCTGCGCCTATGGGGAGCAGTTCGACGATGCCCTCTTCACCGGCCGCGACCACGAGGTCGGCAGCCAGCTCAGCCAGCGGCTGACCGCCGGTGTAGCTCTCCTCCTCGATGAACTCCTTCTTCGGGAGCACCAGGCGGGCGTCGCGGGATTCGTGATAGTCGAGGGTCACGCGGCGAGGGAAGCGGTACTGGGCGATACCGGCGATCTTGGCCTTCACACCCTTGGCCAGCTGCTGGCCCTGCTCCACCCACTCGCCGTCGCCCACCACCGCGTCTTCGCCGCCGGAGACCGTGTAGGTCTCCTGCAGGCCGTAGCGCAACTGGCGGTACTCCTCGTCGGTGAGGAGGTCGCCGCGCTTGAGCGGGCGGCCGTCGGGGTGACGCGCCTGAGCGGCGTCGGTGACGATGAACTTGGCGAAGTAGAGCACCTGTTCGAGCTGCGCGGTGCTCAGGTTAAGGAGCCCGCCCACCTTGTTGGGGATGTCCTTCACGTACCAGATGTGCGCGCAGGGCGTGGCCAGCTCGATGTGACCCATGCGGTAACGGCGCACGGTGGCGCGGGTGATCTCCACACCGCACCGCTCGCAGGTCTTGCCGGCGAAGCGCTGACCACGGTACTTGCCGCAGGAGCATTCCCAGTCCTTCTCCGGGCCGAACACGCGTTCGTCGAAGAGGCCTTCGCGCTCAGGCTTGAGCGTGCGGTAGTTGATGGTCTCCGGCTTGGTGATCTCGCCGTAGCTCCACTCGCGGATCGTCTTCGGGGAGGCGATCTTGATCTGGACTTTCGTGAACTCCCTGGGCTGTTCTCTCATGCGCGTCCCCTCACGGAATGCGGTTCTGTTCTGGTCGCTCACCAGTGACGTCCTGACTCGTCGAAGATGCTGACGGGCTTGTCGTCTGCGTCAAGCACGCTGACGTCGAGGCCGAGTGAGTGAAGCTCCTTGACGAGCACCCTGAACGACTCGGGGATCGTGGGCTCGAGCACGTCGTTACCCTTCACGATCGCTTCGTACGCGGCGTTACGGCCGTCGATGTCGTCCGACTTGATGGTGAGCATCTCCTGCAGCGTGTGCGAAGCGCCGTGCGCCATGAGCGCCCACACTTCCATCTCGCCCAGGCGCTGACCACCGAACTGCGCCTTGCCGCCCAGCGGCTGCTGGGTGATGAGCGAGTAGGGGCCGGTGGAGCGCGCGTGCATCTTGTCTTCCACCATGTGGTAGAGCTTCATGATGTACATGATGCCGACCACGATCGGAGCGTCGATGGCCTCGCCCGTGCGGCCGTCGAACAGCACGGCCTTGCCCGACCGGGCCAGCGCAAGCTGAGCCTGCTCCGGGGTCAGGTCGCGGTCGATGACGCCGACCTTGCCGGCGCGGCGGTAGACCTCGGTCTCGCGGATGTCGGCACCGAAGCCCGCGTCCTTGTTACCTGTTATCTCGCGCTCTGCGGCTGCGCCCAGCAGGTCCTTGATCTCGGACTCGCTGGCGCCGTCGAACACGGGAGTGACGTACGACACGCCGTTCTGGCGCGCTGCCATGCCCAGGTGGGTCTCGAGGATCTGGCCGAGGTTCATGCGCGAGGGCACGCCCAGCGGGTTGAAGACCATGTCGACCGGGGTGCCGTCGGCCATGAAGGGCATGTCTTCGGGCGGTAGGATCTTGGCCACGACACCCTTGTTACCGTGACGGTTGGCCAGCTTGTCGCCCTCGATCAGGCGGCGCTTCTGCGCCAGGTACACGCGCACCATCTCCTGCACGCCGGGCCTCAGCTCTACGCCCGGGTCACCGCGCTGGAAGCGCACCGTGCGCAGAACGATACCGCCGTCGCCCGGCGGCACCTTGAGCGAGGTGTCTTTGACTTCCTTGGCCTTCTCGCCGAAGATCGAGCGCAGCAGGCGCTCTTCGGGGGTGGGGTCCTTCTCGCCCTTGAAGCTGGTATGACCCACCAGGATGTCGCCCTGGCGCACCTCGGCGCCGATGCGCACCACGCCGTCCTCGTCGAGGTCGCGCAGAGCGGCTTCGGACAGGCCGGGGATGTCGCGGGTGATCTTCTCGGGGCCGAGCTTGGTGTCGCGCGCTTCCTTCTCGAACTTCTCGATGTGCACGCTGGTGAAGGCGTCGGAGCGCACGAGGTTCTCGGAGAGCACGATGGCGTCTTCGAAGTTGTAGCCGTCGAACGGCATGATGGCAACGAGGACGTTCTGACCCAGGGCCAGGCGGCCGACCTCGGAGGCAGGACCGTCGGCGATCACCTGGTCCTTGGCGATCTTGTCGCCCAGGTTCACCACGGGCCGCTGGTTCAGGTTGGTGTTCTGGTTGCTGCGCTGGAAGCGGGTGAGCTCGTAGGTGGTCTCTACCCCCTTGTCGCTCTCGACCACCACACGGTTGGCGTCTACGTACGTGACCGTTCCCGGTGCGGTGGCTACCACCACGGTGCCCGAGTCGCGCGACACGCGCTCCTCTACCCCGGTGCCTACGAACGGAGCCACGGCGCGGATGAGCGGCACGGCCTGCGACTGCATGTTGGAACCCATGAGCGCGCGGTTGGCGTCGTCGTGCTCCAGGAACGGGATGAGCGCCGTGGGCACAGACACGATCTGCTTGGGCGACACGTCCATGTAGTGGACCTGATCGGCGCTCACGAACACGGGGTCGCCGTCCTCGCGCGCCACGATTGTGTCTACGGCGAAGCTGCCGTCCTCGTTGAGGGGCGTGTTGGCCTGCGCGATGAAGTACTTGTCTTCGTCGTGTGCGTCGATGTATTCGACCTCGTCGGTCACGCGACCGTTGACCACCTTGCGGTAGGGCGCCTCGATGAAGCCGAGGTCGTTCACGCGGGCGAAGCTGGCCAGCGAGGTGATGAGACCGATGTTGGCGCCTTCCGGCGTCTCGATCGGGCAGATGCGGCCGTAGTGCGTGCGGTGCACGTCACGCACGTCGAAGCCGGCGCGTTCGCGGGTGAGGCCGCCGGGGCCGAGGGCCGAGATGCGGCGCTTGTGACGCAGCTCCGAGAGCGGGTTGACCTGGTCCTTGAACTGGCTCAGCTGGCTGCGGCCGAAGAACTCGCGCAGCGCGGCCACGATGGGGCGGCTGTTGACGAGCTTCTGGGGGGTGGCGGCGTCGGGGTTGCCGAGCAGCATGCGTTCGCGCACGCCGCGCGCCATGCGGCCGAGACCCACGCGGATCTGGTCGGCGACGAGCTCGCCCACGGTGCGGATGCGGCGGTTGCCGAGGTGGTCGATGTCGTCGTAGGAGTAGCCCTCCACCCCGGCCTGCAGGTTGACCAGGTACTGCAGGGTCGTAACCAGACCGTAGTCGACGAAGCGGCCGTCGATGAAGCCGAGCAGCGTCTTCTCTCCGAACTCCAGGCCGAGCTTCTTGTTCATCTTGAAGCGGCCCGCCTCGCCGAGGTCGTAACGGCGGGGGTCGGCCAGCAGCCCGTACAGGTACTGGGTGGCCTTGTCGACCTTGGGCGGGTCACCGGGACGCAGCACGGTGAAGAGGCGCAGCAGCGCTTCATCGGGGGTGATGCCGGGCGTGCCTTCGCTCTCGAGGGTAGCCTCGATGAGCGACTCGTTGCCGGCGAACAGCTCGCGGATCTGGGTGTCGCCGTAGCCCAGCACGCGCAGTATGTAGGTGAACGGGAACTTGCGCTTGTTCACCTTCATCTGCAGCACGTTGGAGTTGTCGAACTCGACCTCGATCCAGGGGCCGCGCTTGGGCATGGGGATGATGCTAGCGGTGTAGCGCGTGGAGGCGGTCACTCCCTCGGGCGCGGTGAAGTAGACGCCCGGGCTGCGGTGGATCTGCGAGACGATGACGCGGTCGGCACCGTTGATGATGAACGAGCCGTCCTCGGTCATGAGGGGCAGGTCGCCGAGGAAGACCTCGTCTTCCTTGATCAGGCCCGTGTCCTTGTGCACCAGCTGCAGCTTGGCGAAGAGACCGGCGTGGTAGGTGAGGTCCTTCTCGCGGCACTCGTCGGGGTCGAACTCGGGCTCCTGCAGGCGGTACTCGAGGAAGTCGAGGGCCAGGTCGGTCTGGCGACCGCGCTCTGTCTCGTCGATCGGGAACACCTCTTTGAAGGCAGCCTGCAGACCGGTGTCCTCCCGCTTTTCGGGGGGTACGCCGCGCTGAAGGAGGCTGTTATACGAGGTGATCTGGATGTTCGTAAGGTTCGGCAGTTCTAGGATCTCCTTGATCCTGCCGAAGGTTCGGATCTCGCGCATCTTCATCCCTTCACTCGAGGCCGAGTCAGGCTGCTGGTGAGTTGCTGTGCCATGACGCTTGACCGGGTGGAGCCGCTACCCGGCCTGGCACTTTGAACATGAGAGCTTGCACTTGAGTAATATTGGGGGAGGGTCAAGATATCGCCTCCCGGCGACCGGCGAACAGTCGTGGACGGTGACATGGACGAGTACTCCGCGCCCGCACGACGACGCGCGGCCGCGAACTAGTTACTGATCGCCTGCCCATCCAACCTCCACCTTCGCCAGCATTGGTCGCGCGGGAACCTGCGTCTGATAGACCAGTCTCTGGACCGTTAGCTGACTCAAATTCGAAGTATAGCAACGAACCCGTAGGTTCTCCGTATCTCATACTGCTTCCGCGCGCGTTGGCGGCGGCAGGTGTTCCGGCCAGGCGGTGGCGAGCGTTGCGGCCCGCCACCTTCTGGACTGGTTGCAGCCAGTAGCTGCTTGGCATCCGGTGCTTAACGTTCGAGGCCCTGGGGGCCTCAAACCGCGAAACGCTTACTTGACCTCGACGGTGGCGCCCGCGGCTTCGAGCTTGGCCTTGATGTCGGCGGCTTCTTCCTTGCTCACGCCTTCCTTCACCACGCCGGCGTTCTCGACGAGGTCCTTGGCTTCCTTGAGGCCGAGGTCGGTGATGGCACGAACTTCCTTGATGACGTTGAGCTTCTTGTCGCCCGCGCTCTTGATCGAGACGGTGAACTCGGTCTGCTCTTCGGCGGCGGCGGCGCCGGCGTCACCGCCTGCGGCGCCGGCGGCCATCATCACGCCCATGGGCATGGCGGCGGCGGCTTCCACGCCCCAGGTTTCCTTGAGTGCATCTACCAACTCGACCAGCTCGAGAACGGTCAGGCCGCTCAGCTGATCTACCACTGCTTGCTTATCGAAAGCCATCAGGCTCCTCCTTCTTTCTGCTTGTCTACGTAGTTGTTAACGACAGTGACCAGGTTCCGCTGAGGACCTTCCAACACGCCCACCAGCTGCTGCAGCGGGGCGAGTAGCACCCCGACCAGCTGAGACTGGATCTCGGGCTTGGTAGGCATCTTGGAAACACGTTCAAGAGCGTCGACGCCCAGGATGCTGCCCTCGAGGCGGCCGCCCTTGGACTTGGGCAGCTCCTTCGCATGGGCCTTGGCGAACGTGGTGATGGCCTTGACAGGTGCAGCCATCTCCTCGCCCACCAACACAAGGGCGGTCGGGCCCTTGAGCATCTCGTCGAACCCCTCGATGCCCTGCTCCTTGAGCACGACGTTGATGAGGGTGTTCTTAGCGACGAGGATCTTGCCGCCGGCGCTGCGAACAGCGTTGCGGAGTTTGCCAAGATCGTCAGCGGAGAGGCCCTGGTAGTCCACCAGGAAGAACGTCTTGGCGTCGCCTAGCTGCTGGCGCAGATCGGCAACTGACGTTGCGTTCCGTGGGTTGGCCATAATACCTCTCCCTTACTCGATGTGATCAGGAGGGTTGCCCCTTCCGACCGGCCGCGAGACGCTTGCTTGCCTTCGGTCGCGCTCAGGCGGCATGCCGCCCCCCGCGCTTCCCAAAGCCTGATCGTCTCGGCAGGATCTTTAAGCCCTGGCAGGCCCCTGCTGTCTCCAACGCCAGAGGTGCTAGGCAGCGCCGCGCACCGGGATGCTGATGCTCAGGCGTCGGCCACAGGGGCGCTGAGCGCGACTCGCACGCTCGGTCCCATGGTCGACGTCAGGAAGATGGTCCTTAGGTACTGGCCCTTGGCACTGTCGGGCTTGGCGGCCTCGACGGCGCTGCGGAGGGCAGCGAGGTTCTCGGTGAGCTGCGCGGGACCGAAGGAGGCCTTACCGATGGGGGCGTGCACGACGCCCGTCTTATCGGAGCGGAACTCGATCTGGCCCGCCTTGAGGGCGCGCACGATGCCGCCGACGTCGGTGCCGACCGTGCCGGCCTTCGGGTTGGGCAGCAGGCCACGGGGGCCCAGCACGCGGCCGAGCTTGGAACCGATGGCGGCCATCATGTCGGGCGAGGCGACGACGGCGTCGAAGTCCATCCAACCGCCGGAGATGCGGTCGATGATCTCCTGACCGCCGACGAAGTCGGCGCCGGCAGCTTCGGCCGCTGCGACGTTGTCACCCTGGGTTATGGCCAGTACGCGGATGGTCTTGCCGGTGCCGTGGGGCAGGGCGACCGTGCCACGCACGTTCTGGTCGGACTTGCGAGGGTCGATGCCCAGCCGGAAGTGCGCCTCGACCGTCTCGTCGAACTTGGCGGTGGCCAGCTGCTTCACGAGCTCGGCGGGCTCGGCAGGCTGGTAGAGGCGGTCGCGGTCGACCTTGTCGGCTACCTGGCGGTAGCGCTTGCCACGCTGCGCCATCAGGCCGGCGCTCCTTCCACCGCAACGCCCATGGAGCGGGCGGTACCGGCGATGATGCGGGCGGCGGCCACCTCGTCCGCAGCGTTCAGGTCGGCCATCTTCTTGCGACCGATCTCCAGGCACTGGTCCCAGGTCAGCTTTCCGACCTTGGTCTTGTGCGGTTCGCCCGAGCCCTTGGTCAGGCCGGCAGCCTTCTTGATCAGGAAGCTGGCGGGCGAGGTCTTGGTGACGAAGGTGAAGGAGCGGTCCGCGTAGATGGTTATCTCTACGGGCACGACGTCGCCGGACATAGATGCCGTGGCGGCGTTGTACTCCTTGACGAACTGCATGATGTTGGCGCCGAACTGGCCCAATGCCGGACCCACGGGCGGTGCCGGGGTGGCAGCTCCTGCAGGCAGCTGGAGCTTCACCATGCCTGCTACTTTCTTAGCCATGATTCCTCCTTTAGCTCCCCCACGCACATGGCGCGGCGCGGGGTGGTAACGCTCTTGTCTCCACAGCGCATAGGCCGGCTGCTACCCGCATACGGGTCGTGACCGTGCTCTTAAGCGCGAAGGACCTGAGAGAAGTCGAGTTCGACCGGCGTTTCGCGGCCGAAGATAGATACGAGGACCTTGACCTTGCCGCGGTCAGGGTTGACCTCAGAGACAACACCAGTGAAGTCTGCGAACGGGCCGGCAGTGACCTGCACCATCTCGCCGACGTTGAAGGAGATATGCGCCTTGGGAGTCTCGCGGGAACCGGTGACACCCAGGGTGGCCAGCATGCGCGCCTCCTCCTCGGGACTGAGGGGTACGGCGTGAGTGGCGGTACCGACGAAACCGGTGACCCCGGGAGTGTAGCGCACTACCTCCCAGGCCTCGTTGGGTTCGTCAGGGTTATCGCCCAGGTCCATCTGCACGAAGATGTAGCCCGGGAAGAGCTTGTTCGGTTCCACTTTCTTCTCGCGGCCCGACTGCACCACCACGTCCTCGGTGGGCACGACGACCTGGTAGATACGGTCTGCCATACCCAACGCGCGGGCGCGGTTGAGGATGTTCTCCTTGGCTTTCTCTTCGTGTCCAACGTAAGTATGGACAGCGTACCACTCGATGCTCATAGCAAGCTCTCTATCTGACGGTCGTTAAGCCCGGCGCCCGAGGTCTGGGACCTCAAGTGATCAGCCCGATAAGGTTGCCGAGGGTCAGGTCGGCCACGAACAGGAAGATGGCGGTGATGACCACGAACAGCAAAGTGGCCTGCGTCGCCTGGATGACCTCTTTACGGGTAGGCCAGGTGACGCGGCCAAGCTCGGCGCGCGAGTTCCTGAGGTAGGTTCCCAAGCCCTTGAACACTCGGCTTACACCTTCACTTCTTTATGAAGGGTGTGCTTCTTGTCCCAGGGGCAGTACTTCCTAAGCTCCAGCTTGGGCTGCGTGTTACGCCGGTTCTTGTTGGTGGCGTAGTTGCGGCGCTTGCACTCCGTGCACTCCAGGAGCAGTTTGATTCGAACGTCACTGGCCATTTGGCCTCCCAATCAGACTAAGCATAGTAGCAGATGCTCAGCGTTCACGTAAAGCGGCCGCGTTCCCGTTGCTGCCCCCTGGGTTCTTCGTCCGCAGCGGTGCCGAGGGGCCGGCGTCTGTCGTGCTGCGCTGGCCGCCTCGGCACACTAGTTCAGGTTGTAGTTACAGCTTATTACTACGGGTGTTGCTGTGTTGCGCTTCGTGCCGGGCTTACTTGGTCACGGAGGTTACGACACCCGCACCCACCGTACGACCACCCTCACGAATAG
>JBIQNJ010000003.1:0-82599 GCA_044462445.1 Truepera radiovictrix
CCCTCCTGCCAGAGGAACTCCGTGGTGCGCAGGAAGGGCCGCGTGCGCAGCTCCCAGCGCATCACGTTGACCCACTGGTTGTACAGGAGGGGCAGGTCGCGGTAGCTCTGCACCCAGCGGCTGTAAGCCTCACCGATGATGGTCTCGGACGTAGGCCTGATGGCCAGGCCCTCTTCGAGCTCCTTGCCGCCCGCGTGCGTCACCACGGCCAGCTCGGGGGCGAAGCCCTCGACGTGCTGGGCCTCGCGCTGGAAGAAGCTCATGGGGATGAGCATGGGGAAGTACAGGTTCTCGTGGCCCGTGGCTTTGAACATGGCGTCCAGGTTCTTCTGGATGTTCTCCCACAGCGCATAGCCGTACGGCTTGATGATCATCGAGCCGCGCACCGGGCCCTGGTCCACAAGGTCGGCGCGATAGACGATGTCGTTGTACCAGCCGCTGAAGTCTTCAGCTTGAGTGGGAAGGGGGTTCTTGGCCATGACGCACTAGCTTAGCAGGCCAACTCTCACGTCACTATTATCGGCAGCTCGGTCAGTTCGATCAGCTCGTCCAACACCCCGCCCAGCATCTCTTCCACCCAGCGGAGGCCCGAATGGCTGCCCACGAACAGGCTGTCGCAGCCTCGCTCTGCCGCCACGCGGACGATGGCCTCGGCTACCGGGCCGCCGGAGCTGACGAGGTCGGCAGCGACCCCCAGCCTCTCCAGGTACTCGCCGGCCCTGGCGAGCAGTCCGTCGTCCTTCCCCACGTGCAGCACCACGGGTCGCAGCTTGCGCGTCACAGACAGGTAGGCCACCACGAACAGGGCCTCGTCGGCCTTGGCGCCGCCGTCATAGGCCAGCAGCGGCCGTCTCGTCGCGGTAGGCGCCTCAGTGGCCAGCAGCAGGGGCTTGGGAGAGTGCCGCAGCAGCGCCCTGGTCAGCTTTCCGGCAGCCGGCACGACCACCAGGTCGGCGTAGCGGGCCCGAGCCTGCACCTCGCGCACGACCGCGCGCAGCGCCTCCGGCCGGCCGAACGCCAGCTGGCCCTTCACGCCATGCGCCCTGCAGGCGTCTTCGAACCTCCGCCGCAGCTCGGCCTGCGGCGCGACCGGGGCGAACCCGAGCACCACGGCGCTCTCCGCGCGCGCCAGCTCCAGACCGTGCCGCAGGGTTACGTCGTCGGCCTGGTCGTCCTGCAGCACGAGTAGCACGCTGTCGAGCAGGCCGGCGACAGAGCCCGGGTCCGTCAGCAGGCCAGCCCTCTCATCCAGGTCGCCGAAGCGCCTGGACGGCGCCAGCCCCTCCGCCAGCAGCGGTCCCTCCAGAGACCAGCCGAACTCCTTCTCCAGCTGCGCCCGGTGCTCAGACAGGAACAGGTAGAGGTCAGCCTCCGTGCGGCCCGGGAAGCCGTCCAGCAGGCCGTGCTGCGCGATGGCGCGGGCCACGGGCGTGTACACGACGTCGTACCAGTGCTCCACCGCCTCCTGCCATTCGATGGGCCTGTCCTCGTCGATGCCCATGAAGTAGCGGTGCACCTCGATGTGCTCTAGCAGCTGCGGGTAGCTGCCGGGGGCCGTTACGCGCAGGTCTGCGTCTGGCCGCAGCTTGTCAAGGTTGGTGCGGTCAAGGAACTGCGCGAACTCGCTCGCGAGGATCAGGTCGTCCTGATCCATGTCGGCCGAGAACGGTACACGCGTGGCGACCTCCGTGACGTACGCGTCGATATGCTTGGCGCCCATCTGCCTGGCCACCGACACGCGGTGGTTGCCGTCCTTGACGAAGTACGCCTCACCCAGCTTGTACACCTCGATGGGAGGCACGCCTGCCAGGCCCGTCATGGCGCGCTGCACGCCTATCCAGCGGCCGGCATCGGACTCGTTGCGGGGCATGAACGAGCGCGTGAAGTCCTGGTACCGGCCCACGCTGCCGACGATGGCGTCGAGCGGTATGTAGGCCAGCTCCTGCCGGGCCGTCTCGACCGCATGAAGCCGCTTCCTGACCTCGTCGTACGACAGCAGCCTCTCCTCCTGCCCGGATATCAGGGAGAGGACACGCTGAGTATCTGCGCGGCGCCTGGCGCGCCTGAAGTCGGCTGCCGCCAGCGCGGCCGGACCCTTGCTCGACATGGCGGCATTCTCTCATGGTCCGGCATGAACTTCGTGCGCCTTAAGCGCACGCTGCCCCTGGTAGCGCATAAGCAGGAAGCCCGTTGCCGTGGCGGTTAGGTTGTGCCCATGAGAATCGAGATCTGGTCCGACATCGCCTGCCCGTGGTGCTTCATCGGCAAGGTGCGCTTCGAGAAGGCGTTGCGGCAGTACGAGCACGCGGGCGACGTGGAGGTCGTCTGGCGGTCGTTCCAGTTGCAGCCCGACGCCCCCAAGACCAACGCCCCCTCGACGGTAGAGCACCTGATGCTGCGCTACGGTCGAAGCCAGGCCCAGGTCATCGAGATGATGCGCGGCGTGTCTGAAGCCGCCGCCTCCGAGGGGCTGGCGTTCCAGCTGGACAAGGGCGTAGCGTGCAACACCTTCGACGCCCACCGCCTCAGCAAGCTGGGCCAGGCCGCCGGCCTAGGTCAGGTCGTGATGGAACGGCTCATGAACGCGTACCAGTGCGAGGGGGCGAACGTCGCCGAGGAGGAGACCCTGGTATCGCTGGGGGTAGAGGCCGGCCTGGACGAGTCCGCCGTGCGCATCATGTTGGCCGGCGACTATCTCGCTGCAGATGTCGAGGCCGACCTTGAACGGGGCCGCGCCTTCGGCGTCAGCGGCGTGCCGTTCTTCGTGATCGACGAGCAGCATGGGGTGTCAGGCGCCCAGCCGACCGAGTTCTTCCTGGCAGCCTTACGGCAGTTGGGGCCCCAGAGGCCCGTTCTGAACATGCTGAACAGCGCGCCGGCCGCCGACGGTGGGTCGGCGGCAGACACGCTAGCCGCAGCCTGTGACGGAGACGGCTGCGAGCTGCCTCGGGCCTAGAGCCACCTGCCCACAGGTCAGGGCCCGTCTACCGCGTTAACGGCGCCGGCCACGGCCCTATGGCACCTGCCCACAGGCCGGGTAGGACCCGCCGGCCAGCTCAGGGATCGAGTCGCCGTCTGCTATACTCTGGCCCAGCATGGTGCCGCGGATGATGCAGCCGGACCCTGTATCCGATTGAGCCGCTGAAGCGGGCAGTCGTACAGGGCGCCGTATGCACAGACCGGCGCCCTTCTTTTTGATGAGGCAATGCGGCCCGTGAGGCGCTCTCTGGTAGGGCGACTGGCCGCGTACGTCGTGGAGGAAGCGTGATGGTGGACCTCAACCCGCAGAACCGCCTGGTGGTCGACAAGGAGCCCACGGGGCAGACGAGCGACTCGCCGGCCGAGTCCGAGTTCGCCGGCCTGGCCGACGCGCTTATAGACGCCGCCGAGCCTGAGCTCGAGCCTGTGGCTGCAGGCGACGAGCTGGGCGGCGGCACCTATTACGCGTCCACCCCCATCTATTACGTGAACGCCGTGCCGCACATCGGTCACGCCTACACCACCATCCTGGTCGACTTCGTCACGCGCTTCCACCGCCTCAAGGGTGACGACACTTTCTTCCTGACCGGCACCGACGAGCACGGCGAGAAAGTGCAGCAGGCCGCCGCCGCCAACGGCAAGAGCCCGCAGGAGTACGTGGACGAGGTGTCGGGCCAGTTCCAAGCCACCTGGGACCGCCTGGGCATCCGCTACGACGACTTCATCCGCACCACCGAACCGCGCCACCAGAAGGTGGTGCAGGACATCCTCCAAAAGGTCTACGACGCGGGCGACATCGTTTACGGCGAGTACTCGGGCCTCTACTGCGTCAAGTGCGAACGCTACTACACCGACAAGGAGCTGGTGGACGGCAAGTGCCCCCAGCACGAGCTAGCTCCCGAGTACCGCACGGAGGCCAACTACTTCTTCCGCATGGAGAAGTACCGCACGTGGCTGCGCGACCTGCTCAACGAGCAGCCCGACCTCATAAGGCCCGAGCGTTACCGCAACGAGGTGCTGGCCATGCTGCGCGAGCCGGTGGGCGACCTCTCCATCAGCCGGCCCCGCTCGCGCGTGCCCTGGGGCATACCCCTGCCGTGGGACGATGAGCACGTCACCTACGTATGGTTCGACGCCCTCGTGAACTACTACTCCGCGTTGGTATCGCGCGGCAGCGTGGAGCGCTACTGGCCGCACGTCGAGCACTTCGTGGCGAAAGACATCCTCAAGCCGCACGGCCTGTTCTGGCCCACCATGCTGAAGGCCGCCGGACTGCCCGTGTACCAGCACCTGAACGTGCACGGCTACTGGCTCATCGACGACCGCAAGATGAGCAAGTCGCTCGGCAACGTGGTGCGGCCCCTCGAGCTGCAGCGCAAGTACGGCAACGACGCGTTCAGGTACTTCCTCATCAGAGACATGTCGTTCGGGCTCGACAGCAACTTCTCCGAGCTGGCGCTGGCGGAACGCATCAACTCCGACCTGGCGAACGACCTGGGCAACCTCCTCAACCGCACCCTAGGCATGCTGGGGCGTTACCGCAACGGCGTGGTCCCTGAGGCCGCCACCCTCACGGCAGAGGACGCGGAACTGAAGGACGCCTTCACCTCGCTGCCGCGCCGCCTGGTTCAGCTGATCGACAACCTGAACTACGACAGGGCGGTCGAGAGCGTCATGGAGGCCGTGCGCAAAGCCAACAAGTACATAGCCGACACCAAGCCCTGGGAGCTGGCGCGCGACGAGTCCAACGCGACCAGGCTGAACACCGTGCTGAACACGCTGGTGGAGGCGCTGCGCTCGGCCAGCATCATGCTAGACCCCATCATGCCCACCAAGATGCACGAGCTGCGCAAGCAGCTGGGCATCCGTAACGTGCCGTTCGACCTGGGCACGGCCGCGGAGTGGGGCGTCATCCCCGCCGGCACCAAGACGGCGCCCGGCGACCCGCTGTTCCCCCGCATAGACCTAGACGAGCTGCAGCGCGCCATAGCCGGCCCCGAAGCCGAGGAGCCGGAGCCGCTTACGCACAAGGACGAGATAACCATCGACGACTTCGGCAAGATCGAGCTGCGCGTGGTCACGGTCGAGAAGGCCGAACAGCACCCCAACGCCGACAAGCTGCTGGTGCTGACCGTGCGCATGGGCCCGGAGACCCGCACGGTGGTCTCTGGCATCAAGGCGCACTACGACCCCGAAGCGCTGGTGGGCCGCAAGCTGGTGCTGGTCACCAACCTGAAGCCCGTGAAGCTGCGCGGCATAGAGAGCCAGGGCATGATCCTCGCCGCCGAGGACGACCAGGGGCGGCTAAGCGTCGTGACGCTGGAGAAGGACCTGCCCGACGGCAGCGAGGTCCGTTAGCCGCGTGGCTCGCAGAGTTGCCGTCGCCGTAGGCTCCCAGTGGCTCGACCTGCCTGAGAACGACAGGCTGTACGTGGAGGCGCTGCGGACACGAGGCGTGGGAGTGGACGTGGCCGCCTGGAACGGTGAGGATCAGCAGACGTTCTTTAAGGCAGACCTGGTGGTACTTCGCGCCACTTGGGACTACTACCGCCGGCCCGAGGCGTTCGCTGCCTGGCTAGATGCGCTCGAGGCTCGTGGTGTGCGCCTGGCCAACCCGTACGAGCTGGTGCGCTGGAACCTGGACAAGCGCTATCTGGACGAGCTTGCCAAACGCGGCGCGTTACTGCCGCTGCAATGGTTGGCCCACTCTGCAACCGAGCTTAACGACGTGTTCAAGAGCAACGGGCTAGCTGAGGCGGCGGTCAAGCCGCTGGTGGGCGCCAGCGGTCATGGCGTGCAGCTGGTCGCTGCGCACGGGCTGGCTGGGCTAGACGTTCATCTGCCGGTGATGGTGCAGGAGTTCATACCCGAGATCCGCACCTCGGGTCAGAGCTCGCTTGTGTTCTTCAGCGGTGAGCTGTCGCATGCCGTTCGCCTCACTCCTCAACCGGGAGAGTTCCGCATCAACTCCAAGTTCGGTGGGGTGGTAGAGGCTCTTGAGCCCGACTCCGAAACTGTGACGGCGGCCTCTGCCCTGCTCTCTAAGCTGCCTACCACACCCCTGTATGCGCGGGTCGACGGCGTGAGCACGCCGCGCGGCTTCGTGCTGCTGGAGCTTGAGCTGATAGAGCCGGGGCTGTTCCTGACGTTCGCGCCCGGAAGCGAGGGGAGGTTCGCCGATGCCACGCTGGCCTGGTTGCGGTGAGGGCTCAGTTCAGCCTCCCCCGCCTAGCCCTGTCACCGAACCTGTCTAGCGCTTCCAGAACCTGGGGCGCCGACCATAAGCGGCCGCGTCGCCGCTCAGGCGCTTCGGGTACGAGTATTCCCCGTTGCTCTAGAACGGCAGCAGCGTTATTCGCGGCCGGTAACGATACATCTGCCACCCTGGACAAGGCCTTCACGTCTACTACCGGCTGGGCTAGCAGATGCTGCGCCGCTCGTTGCGCGGCGGCGTCCGAACGCACGCCCACAAGGCGCTCTCTCCAATCGAGCTGCACCGCCTCAAGGTCTCTTTGCAGCAGCCGGCCGTTGGTGACCGCGTTCGAGGACGCTGCGGCGAAGGCCTTGATGATCGGACCGGCGTTCCCCTCGCGGTACTCACTTAGGGCAGCGAAGTAGCCGCGAACATCCGCCAGCAGTCCTGCTGATATAGGGACGGTGATGTTGCGCGTTATCGCCTTGGATACCAACAGCGCCTGCACGAGTGCGCGGCCCGTCCTGCCGTTGCCGTCAGGGAACGGGTGGATCGTCTCGAACTGCGCGTGGGCAAGGGCTATCTGCGCGAGGACGGGAAGGTCCTCACGCCGCATGAAACGAACAAGGTCCCGCATCGCCGCCGGCACACGCCCTTCATGCGGCGGAACGAACTCTGCTGTGTGAGGGCCGGCTTCTCCACCGATCCATACCTGCTCGCTTCTCCAACCGCCGACCAGCTTCGGCTCTGAAGCCCCTAAGAGGGCGCGCTGCATCTCGATGATCGCGCCCTCATCAAGGTCACCGGCTAGCCTTAGTGCAACCTCGGTCGCCCGGACGTTGGCGACGACCAGCTCTGCGTTCTTGGAGCGGGCAGCACCTAGTTCTGCCAGAGCCACCTGCTTGGCGCTGCTGGTCAGGTTCTCGATCTGAGAACTGGATGCGCTTTCGGTCCTTAGAAGCACTGACGTGAATGGGGCAACGAGTACACCAGCTTCGGCATCGAAGCGCGTGAGTTCCTGCGTTGCCTCGTCGAGAAGTGCGAGCAGCTCTTGCGGGACCGTGAAGGGTGCCTCGTGGATAGCGGGGGCGATGGCCACCTGGTACGGCCCCTGGTGACGCAGCCGCTTGCGCCGGCTGTACAACTCCGGGTCTAGCGGCAGCCACCGCCTGGTCTCGTACTCAACAGGTGGCCATGGAACGTAGTCATCCTTCATCTGCTCTGCCACGTAATAAAGGATAAGGCCTAACCTTTATTAAGTCGAGTGTTTCAGCTGACTATCCCAAGGTACGCACCACCGTACGTACAACCGAACTCGACCTTAGCGTCTCCATCCGGTCACCGTTCGATCATGCCGCCTTCGTGATCCGTAAGCCGCTCGAGTTCCGCTGCATCCACCACCAGCTGATCGCCCCAGTTGCCCAGCGCCAGAGCCGCGCAAACGGCGCCGTAACGCAAGCCTCGGCCGACGTCTCCGCCCAGGTAGCCGTGCAGCACACCAGCCACCATGGCGTCACCCGCTCCTATCCGGTCGATGATCGTGACCTGACGCGCCGGCACGTGTTCCACCCTGTTCGCTTCACGGTCCCACCCGAGTAAGCCGTCTTCGCCCATCGACATGACTATCAGCCGCGCATCGGTGACCTCACCCAGGCCTCCGAGCACCGCCTCGGCCTCACCTGCGGGCACACCTAGCACGGTCGTCGCATCGGCCCTGCTGCAGAAGAGCAGGTGGGCAGCGCTCACCAAGGGCTGAGTGACGCGGCGGGCCTCTTCAGGCGACCACAGCCTGGCACGGTAGTTCACGTCATAGCTGAAAGGAACCTGCGCCTCGGATGCCCGCCTGACCGCCTCCTGCACAAGCGCACGCGGGTTGCCGCCAAGCGCCGCGGTGATACCGGTCAGGTGGAGCAAACGCGTGTTCAGGAGGTACTCCCAGTCGACCTGCTCGACCGTCAGGCTCGTGAAGCAGGAGTTGCGCCGGTCGAACCAGACCTGTATGGAGCGTGGCGGCACCGCGTACTCGACGTAGTAGGTGGCCAACCGGCCCTCGGTCCATCTGACCGCTGCCAGATCGACTCCCGCCAGCACGTACTCGGACGAGACGCGGCGGCCGAGCGGGGTACCTGGTAGGGCGCTCAGCCAGCCCGTGGCGCGCCCCAACCGAGCCAGTGTCGAGGCCACGTTGCCTTCCGTGCCAGACACGAACACGTCGAGGGAGTGCACGCGCTCCAGGCGAGTGCCGGCCGGCACGCACAGGCGCAGTTGCCCCTCACCTAACGTCGTCAGATCGAACCTGGCCATGCTGGTCAACTTACTCCCTGGCACGCGGCGCGGTAGCGCAGCCCAAGAACGGGTGCGGTCACCGCGTCATACAAGGTAGGCAGCCCCGTCACTCGTTACGGCTCGCTTCCATCGTGCCGTAGCGGGTGTGATAGCGCTCGTAGTTAGCCTTCACCTCGTCCTCCGGCAGGGTCTCCACGTCACCCAGTTGCAGCGCCAGCCACACGGTCTTCGCCACGTCCTCCACCATCACAGCCGCCTTCAGGGCCTTCGTCACGGAACTGCCGATAGTGAACACGCCGTGCTGCTTCATCAGCACGGCCGTCGAGGGGCCTATGTGGTCGATGATGGTGCGCCCGATCTCGCGCCCGCCTATGCGCGCGTAGGGTGCGCACGGGATCTCGCAGCCGAACTCATCGGCTATGGCTGTAAGCACGACCGGTATCGGCCTACCCGTGGCGGCGAAAGCCGTGGCGTAGTTCGAGTGGGTATGCACGATGCCCATGACGTCGGGCCGCTGGTTGTACACGTACACATGAGAGGCGGTATCGGACGAGGGACCGTGGCTCCCCTCCACCACTTGGCACTCCTCGTTGACCACGACCATCGACTCGGGCGTCAGGTCTTCGAACTTGAGCCCGCTAGGCTTTATGACCACTAACCCGGTGTCTGCGTCACGGCCGCTGACGTTTCCGCTGGTCCACGTCACAAGCCCCTCCGCTACCAGGGCGCGGTTCGCGCGGCACACTTCCTCGCGTAACGGCATCAGCATCATCTGAGCACCTCCGGCACCGCGAACCCGGCTTCGCGCAGCCGCGCGCTCACCCAGTCGCGGGCTGCCACCAGGCGCTCTACTGCGTCTGGCGCGCCGTCGTTCCACATCTCGATAAGCATCGGGCCACTGAACCCGCCCCCGCGCACGCGTCCTAGCACCGCCGCGAAAGGCACGTCACCCTCGCCGAACGGCACGCGCCGCGGCGCGCCCGGGCGGGCGTCCTTGAGGTGAAGTGCCACCATACGGCCACGCGCCGCCTCGATCTCACGAACGGGATCGCAGCCCCTCTCGGCCAGGTTGCCTACATCCGGGTAGAGCTGCAACCACGGCGAGCCGATACGGTCGAGCAAGCGCACTCCCTCTGCTAGGGACGCCAGGCCCACCGTGTCCATGTTCTCGATGCCGAGCATGACTCCCGCGGCCGCCGCCACCTGCGCACCACGCGCAAGACCCTCCTCGTAGAGGGCAGCGGAGTCGGGGTTCTCGTCCTCGTAGTAGACGTAGTAGCCCGCCAACTGCACCGTGCGAATGCCCAGGTCGAAGGCCAGGTCCACTGCACGCACCAACAGTTCGTGCGCTCGGTCGCGCGTTCCGGCGTCAGCGCTGCCAAGCGCGTAGCGGCGGTGGGCGCTCAGGCATAGGCTCTGAACAGGCACACCGGTGGCGCGAACAGCGTCGGCTATGAGCCTGCGCTCGGCGGAACCGGGGTCCAGGCGACTCATGCGCGAACCGCTCTCGTCGACCGACAGCTCCAGGTAATCGAACCCCAGCCTCCGTGCCAGCTCGAGCCGCGCCGGCCACGCCAGCGCCTCCGGTAGAGCCTTCTCGTAAACGCCGAGCCTCACGCGCATAAGCCGGCCCTGTGCGTCAGCTTCCATAGGCCTTGCGTATGGCGCTCTTGAACGCCCGCGCTGCCACACCGGGGTCCTCTGCGCCCCGTATGGCCCGCCCCACCGTGAACACCTGGACGGGCACGCCTTCGAACAGCTCCAGGTCCTTCACCTCTACACCGCCGGCGATGGTCACCTGCAGCCCCATCTCATGCAGCCGTCTGATGTCGTCGAAGTCGTCCGGTTTCCAGCTCAGCTCACCCACGGCCTCGCCGTCACGGCTGCGGTGGAAGATCACCTGATCGAACCCCAGCTCACGCCAGCGCCGGGCCTGCTCCATGGTCCAGCCGTCCAGCATCTCCAGCTGCACATGGCGGCCACGGCTGCGCGCTTCGGCCAGCACGACGCTCATGGTCGTGTCCGATGCGCCGCTCACGACGGTCACCCAGTCTGCCCCCGCGTCGAACGCGAGCTTGGCGATGATGCTGCCCGCCTCGGCTATGCGCATATCCGCCAGCAGGACCTTGTCCGGGTACAGCGCCCGCAGTGCCCGGACCGCGTGCATGCCTTCCGACAGGCAGAGGATCGTGCCGGCCTCTACGACGTCGATGTGCTCCATGGCTCGCTGCATGGGGGAAAGCGCAGACGGCAGGTCGAAGGTGTCTAGCGCCAACTGGAGCATCGGGGTTGTCATACGTTCTTCCTTTCGGGCACGGCCTACCCCTTGACGGCTCCGGCCGACACGCCCTGGATGATCTGCTTGGCTGCGAAGAAGGTGATGAGGATAGGAGGGATGACGATCAGGGTGCCGACCGCCATCATCTGCCCCCACTGCACGCCGTCGTCCCTGATGAACTCGGCGGCGAAGACGGGCAGCGTCTTGGTGAAGCGGTTGGTGAGCATGATGGCGAGGATGAACTCGTTCCAGGCGATACGGAACGTGAATATCGCCGACACCGCGAAACCGGGTCCCATCAGCGGGAAGATGACGCGGAAGAGCACCTGGAACAGGTTCGCGCCGTCCACGATGGCGGCTTCCTCGAGCTCCACCGGGATCTGCCGGATGAAGCCGAAGAGCAGCCAGATCGAGAACGGCAGGTTGAGCGCCGTGTAGAACAGCATGAGCCCCACTTGCGAACCGTCCAGGAAGTTACCGCGCCCCAGCCCGCCCGGGAGGGTGAAGCGCAGCCCCGGTATGGCGTCACCTATTCCCCAAGCTATCCAGAAGCCGATGACGGTGACCGCCAGCACGGCCGGCGGGATCATCCGGATGATGAGCGTGGTGTGCGCGATCAGACCCCGACCAGGGAAGCGCATGCGAGCCAGCGCGAAGGCCGCCATCCCTGCCGCCAGCAACGTTATGAGCGTGGAGCCCAGGGCGATAACCCCCGAGCTGATCAGATAGGGCGTGAAGCGGTACTGGGTGATTATCGTCTCGTAGTTGGTCAGGGTCGGCATGAACAGCCAGCGCGGCACCCGCGCCTGGATGTCCACCAGCTCCTTGAAGGAGGTCGAGAACATCACCAGGATAGGTGCCATCGTTATGAGCGCCAGGACAACTATGGCCGCCTGACGCGACACCTCACCCCAGGCGACGCGGCGCTTGCGGGCGCGGCCGTAAGCAGGGCTCATCAGAAGTCCGACCTATCTTTGAGGGGGTTGCTGAACGCCAGCAGCACCAGGCTGAAGCCCACGAGGATGACGCTGAGTAGCAGTGCGATGGTGGACGCGTAGCCCAGGTCACGAGACGTGAAGGCAGTCTGGAAGAGTGTCAAAGAGAGTACCCGGGTGGCGCTGCCGGGCCCACCGCCGGTCATCACATACACCACCTCAAGCGCGCGGAAGACATCTATAACGCGCATGAGCAGGGCGATCATCAGGATGTTGCGCATCATCGGCAGCTTCACGTGCCACGTCATGCGCCACCAGTTGGCGCCGTCCAAGTAGGCGGCCTCCATCACGTCGCCCGGCAGTCCCTGCAGGCCGGCCAGCACGATCATGAAGACGAACGGCGTCCATTGCCAGACGTCGCTGATGACGATAGATGCCAGCGCCAGGTTGGGGTCACCCAGCCAGGCGTGGCTCTTGAAACCCAACGACTGCAGGAGAGGTACCGCCTCGCCGATCTGGGTCAGATAGTAGTTGACGACGCCGTTCCTGGCGTCCAGCAGGTAGCGCCAGATGAGGCCGACGACGACGGGGGCGATCATGAGCGGCATCACGAACAGCGTGCGGAAGAACGTGGCACCCCGCACAGCCTTCTCCAGCAGCAGCGCCAGCCCGATGCCGATAAGCATCTCGAGAGAAACTACCCAGAACCCGAAGTGGAGGGTCGTGAGCAGGGACTTCCATATCGTCGGGTCTTCGACCAGGCGCCTGAAGTTATCGAAGCCCAGGAAGCGGGCGGCGCTCCACTGTTGGCCGAAGCTCCAGTCGTAGAAGCTGAGCAGGACGGCGTTGTAGAGCGGCACCAGTAACCCGAGCGCCAGGATCGCGACTGCCGGCAGCAAGAACAGCAGCGGTACGATGAACTTGGTGCGCAACATCTGCTCCTTCGGAGGTCGTCCTTAAGTCCGTCTCCTTGGGCGGCTCCTTCTACCAGGAGCCGCCCAAGGAGCGTCTGCGTTACCTAACGGCCGTGAGCAACTCTCACCAGCTGTAGTAGCCCGCGCGGTCGAGGAGTTCGTAGATGCGCTTGGCTGCGCTGTCGAGTGCGTCCTCGATCGACTTCTGACCCGTCAGCGCGGCCGATATCTCTTCACCGAGGATAGGGGCGTTCATGGCACCCCACTCGGGGATCAGCGGCCGCCAGTCGGCAGTGGCGCAGGGCAGCTGCTCGACCACGGTGGAGTACCACGGGTACAGCGCCTGCAGCTCCGGGTCAGCGTGCGTAGAGGTGCGAATAGGGTTGCCGCCCGCCTTGGCCAGCTCCAGATCCATGCGCTTGTTGGTGAACCATTGGATGAACAGCCAGGCGGCTTCCTTGTTCTGCGAGTTGCTGGGGATGCCCAGGTCGAAGCCGCCGGTCTCGGCGCCGCATTGCGCCTGAACGGGGTGGAGGGCGTAGCCGACGTTGCCTACTACCTTGGAACGCGTGGGATCGGCTGCCTGGGCAGCGAGAACACTGCGGTCGAGGTAGATGGCCGCGTCGCCCTGCAGGAACGCCGCGTCCTGCTCACCGGCGCCGGCCGCCGCCATGCCCGGAGGAGAGTTCTCGAGGATGGACTGAAGGGCATAGGTGGCCGCGATAGCTTCGGGCGAGTTGACCGCCGGAGTGAAGTCGTCGTTCAGCACGGTTCCGCCGTACGGCGCCAAGTGCAGCAACCAGGCGTGCACCACCTGGTGGCCGGCGGAGCCTCTCGTGGTCATGCCGTACACGCCAGGCACGTTCTCGGTTATCCAGGCCGCCGTTTCCAGCAGCTCGTCATACGTGGTCGGCACCTCCAGGTCGTACTCCTCGAAGATGTCCTTGCGGTAGAGCATGATGCTCGTCTCCGGGCTGAACGGGATGCCGTACAGCGAGGCGCCCGGACCGTCGAGGTAGCCCTTCACGCCGCCGGCTTTGCCACCTACCGTCAGGAACGCAGGCACGATGTCTTCGATGTCGTAGTCGGGTGCCGTAAGGCGGGGGTTGATAAGGAACGGGGCGAGGGGCGTGAGCCAGCCGTTGGCCACGTACTCGTTCTTGGTGAACACCACCCACGCCACTACGTCGAGGTCGCCCCTGCCGGGCTTGCTGATCTCGACGATCTGGCGGTCGCGCATGTTCAGGTACTCCACGACGTCCAGCTCGACGTTGATGCCCGTCTCTGCCGTGAACTCGTCGATGTACTGCGCCGCGACCTCGAAGTGGTACTGGGCCGGCCAGCTCACCACGATGGTGGTGCCGGCGTACTGACGCCACTGGTCGGCCTGGCCGAAGGCCATGCCTGCCAGCAGGATAAGGGCGAGGGTGGCTATCCTTCTCATCATCTGTGTCCCTCCTAGGACGCTGCGAGTGACCCGCGACCGGGTCCGGAGTCGTGAACCTCTAGAGGACCGTCTTGAACGGCAGATCTGGTTCCTCGGCGAAGGCGTCTGCGAAGCCCCGAGGGTGGGTGTAGATAAGGCGCCCATGGTCGCCAGGCCAGGTGAACCGCCCGCCCACCTGCCATATGAACGGGTGAAAGTCGTAGCCCATGCGGTCTTTTCGCAGGTGCCACAGCTGCAGGATCTCGTTGGGGTCGGCCAGGAAGTTGGACCAGATGTCGTGGTGGAACGGAACCACCACTTTCGCGCGCAGGCCCTCGGCCATGCGGAGCACGTCGCTGCTCGTCATCTTGTCGGTCATGCCCCTAGGGTTCTCACCGTACGAGGCCAGCGCCACGTCTATCTGGTGGTCGTTGCCGTGCTTGGCGTACCAGTTCGAGTAGTGAGAGTCGCCGCTGTGATAGAGCGTGCCACCCGGGGTGCGGAAGAGGTAGTTGACCGCGTGGTCGTCCATCTCTTGCACCGGACTGCCCTTCAGGGTCACTCCTTCGGGCGCGGTCACGAGCACGGTACGGTCGAAGGAGTCGAGCACCACGATCTCGGTGTCCTTGATGGTTATGCGGTCGCCGGGGCGCACGACGCGGCATCTCTCCGCAGGCACGCCCCAGCCGATCCAGATGTCGACACAGGATTGAGGCCCGATGAAGGGCACACTCGGGTCGCAGTTCTGGACCACGGCCGCCGCCACGTTGGCATCGATGTGATCGCTGTGGTGATGCGTGGCAAGCACTGCGTCGAGGTCGCGGATGGCGAACGGGTCTAGCACGCAGACGGAGGTGCGCAGGTTCGGCTGCAACGCCTTGGCCCCGATGGCGCGGCGGTGTTGATGGTGGGGCGCCATCTCCTTGACCTTCCGAGTGGCTTTGCCCCGCCCCACCCACAGGTCGGTGAGCAGGTTGGCGCCGCCTTCGCTCTTCAGCCAGATGCCCGTGCATCCTAGCCACCACATGGTGAAGGTTCCGGGCGCCACGACCGTCTCCTCGATCTCTTCGTTGAGCCAGGTTCCCCACTCCGGGAAGTTGCCCAAGATCCATGACTCACGCGATATCTGATCAATTCGCTTCACGCAGGTACTCCCCTATGGCTGGTCACGGCTGTGGAAGCCGGCAAGCTTGGTTGCGCTTGGTCGCTTTGTTGTCCGAGGTTAGGAGGTTGCCTTCCCACCGTCAAGGCAGATGCTCATGGCTGTGCACATATGTGCACAGCCTCGCCTCATGTTGGATATATTCGGGTATGGCGCGCGCCCCGAACCAGGAATCCCTGCCAGGTGGACCCACCATCTCTCTCGCGGCCGACGACAAGGGTAGCAGCGAGAACCAGTACGAGCTGATGGTCGAGGCGGCCACCCTTTACTACGTAGAGCAGCTCACCCAGTCAGAGATCGGCAGCCGCCTCGCGACCTCCCGCTCCACGGTCTCGCGCCTGTTGCGAGACGCCCGTGAACTGGGCATCGTGGAGATAAACGTCCACCACCCCTGGCCCCGCAACAGCCAGCTCGAGTCGAGGCTGGTGGAGGAGTTCGGCATCAAGGGCGCACGGGTGCTGCGGGCCAAGGGCAAGGACGCCGACCAGGTCCTCGACGGCATCGGCGTGCTCACCGCCAGGTACCTGCAGGAGGTCATCGTCGACGGCATGATCCTGGGGGTCTCTTACGGCCGCACGGTAGCCGCGACCATCCGCCATTTCTCCCCGGAGAAGCCCCTGGACCTGGTGGTCGTGCAACTGCTCGGAGCGCTCGGCTCCGACAACCCCCTCATAGAGGGGGCCACGCTAGCGCGAAACCTTGCCGCCAAGTATGGGGGCGTGTACCGCTACCTGTACGCACCGCTCATAGTCAGCGACCCGCGCACGCGGGACCTGATCGTAGAGGAACCCCTGGTTCAGGACGTGCTGGAGATCGGCCGCCGGGCAGACATCGTGCTGGTAGGCATCGGCGCGCTGGGAGACGAGGCGCCCAGCATGATCTACCGAGGGCACCTCTCGAGCGCCGATGTTGCACAACTGCGCCAGCTCGGCGCTGTGGGCAACATGTGCGCCCAGTTCTTCGACGAGTGCGGGCGTGTCCTCGACACCGACCTCAACCGTCGGTCGATATCCATAGGCATAGACGGGCTGCGCCGCGTGGGCATGGTGGTGGCCGCCGCCGGCGGTGTGCGTAAAGCCAAGGCCATACTCGGTGCGCTGCGGGCGGGTTACGTAGACGTCCTCGTGAGCGACGACGACACCGTCAACGAGGTGTTCTCTCTCATGGCCGCGCCAGACGGCAGCGTCACGAGTTAAGCGCCGCCAAGAACCTCTCCCCGTACCGCTCGAGCTTGGCCTCCCCCACGCCCTGAACCTGCGCCAGGTCGTCCAACGTCCGAGGAGAACGCGCCACCATCTCACGCAGCGTCTTGTCGTGGAACACCACGTATGGCGGTACACCCTGCTCACGCGCTATCTCCGTGCGCAGCAGCCTCAGGGCCTGGAACTGCAGCTCCTCCTCGGGTGAGGCGTCGGGCCTGAGGCACGGTTCGTGGGCCGAGGCGCCGCGAGCCACGCGCTCCGCGCGCGGGCGCCGCGGCCGCTCGTCCACCCTTAGCACCACTTCCTTCTCGCCCCTCAGTACAGCGGCGGCGCCGGGCCCGACGATCAGCCCGCCGAAGCCGTCGGGGTCGGGCAGCAACTGCCCGTTGGCCAGCAGCTGCCTGATGACGGACCTCCAGCCGTGCATGTCCAACTCGGTGCCTATGCCGAAGGTGCTTAAGCCGTCGTGGCGGAACTTGCGCACGCGCTCGTTGTCCTTGCCCAGCAGCACGTCTATGAGGTGGCCTGCGCCGAAGCGCTGCCCCGTGCGCAAGACCGTAGAGAGCAGCTTCTGCGCCGCGATGGTGCCGTCGAACGTGGTCACAGGCTCACGGCAAGTGTCGCAGTTGCCGCACGGCTCCTCCAGCTTCTCGCCGAAGTACGAGAGTATGGCCTGCCGCCGGCAGCCGGCCGTCTCGCAGAACGCCAGCAGAGCCTCGAGCTTCTGACGCTCCACACGTTTGAAGGCCTCGTTGCCCTCGCCGCCGGCCAGCATGCGGCTGACCTGCACCACGTCTTGCAGGCCGTAGGTCATGAAGGCGTCGGCGCTCTCACCGTCGCGCCCGGCGCGGCCGGTCTCCTGGTAGTAGCCCTCCAGGCTCTTGGGCAGGTCTAGGTGCGCCACGAAGCGCACATCGGGTTTGTCGATACCCATGCCGAAGGCGATGGTGGCCACCATCACCACGCCGTCCTCGCGCAGGAAGCGCTCCTGGTGCCTGGCGCGCACGTCGGAGCCAAGGCCTGCGTGATACGGCAGCGCGTTAAGGCCCTTCTTGACCAGCCAGGCTGCGGTACTGTCGACGCTCTTGCGCGAGAGGCAGTAGACGATACCCGCGTGGCCCAGGTGCTTCTCCTTGTAGAAGGCCAGGAACTGCGCCTTGGCGTCGTTCTTCTCTACCACCCGGTAGAAGATGTTGGGCCGGTCGAAGCTGCTGATGAAGCGACGGGCGTTGCCGAGGTGCAGCTTCTCGACGATCTCGCGCCTGGTGGCCGCGTCGGCGGTGGCGGTAAGGGCTATGCGCGGCACGTCTGGGTAACGTTCGGCCAGCACCCCGAGGCCGATGTACTCGGGCCTGAAATCGTGCCCCCAGGCCGACACGCAGTGGGCCTCGTCGATAGCGAACAGGCTCAGCTGCATAGCGTCGAGGAGCGAGAGGAAGCCGGGTGTGAGCAGGCGCTCGGGCGCCACGTAGACCAGGTCGACCCGGCCCTCGGCTACGTCCCGCTCCACGCTGCTCGCTTCGGCGGGGCTGAGCGTGGAGTTGAGGTACGTGGCCTTGACACCGGCCAGCCGCAGCGCGCTCACCTGGTCCTGCATGAGCGCTATAAGAGGCGACACCACCACGGCAACGCCCGGCCGCAACATGGCGGGTATCTGGTAGCACAGCGACTTGCCGCCGCCGGTGGGCATGAGCACCAAGGCGTCGCCACCGTTCAGCACGTGCTCGACGATATGCGCCTGGGCACCCCGGAACTCCTGGTAACCGAAGCGCGAGCGCAGTAGCTGCAGCGCGTCTGTCAGCGTAGGACTGCTGGCCGCCGGGTCACCTGAGCCCGACGCCGCTGGCGCCCGTTCGGTCAGCTGACCCACGCCCCCTTGCGCATGAGGGGCTCGGCGCTGCCGTCCTGCCTTATGCCGTCTACGTCCATCTCGGCAGAGCCGATCATGAAGTCTACGTGCACGCTCGACTCGTTGAGACCGGTGGCACGCGCCTCTTCTTCAGACATGCCGGTGGCGCCCTCCACCGTGGTGGGGTAGCCGCGGCCGAGCGCGATATGGCTGGCGGCGTTCTCGTCGAACAGCGTGTTGAGGAAGAGTATCCCCGCTTGGGCGATGGGGCTGGAGGCCGGCACGAGCGCGACCTCGCCGAGGCGCCTGGCGCCCTCGTCGGCAGCAAGAATGGAGTCCAGGACGCTCTGGCCCTTGCCCGCAACGGCCTTAACGGCTTCGCCGTTCTCGAAGTGAACCGTGAAGTCGTCTATGAGGGTGCCGTTGTACGACAGCGGCATGCTGGCGCGAACATGACCGTTGACGCGCCGGCTGTGCGGGGCCGTGAACACCTCTTCTGTCGGCATGTTGGCCACGAACGCGGCGCCGGTGGGGTTGTGAGACACGCCGCCATCCCACTTATGGCCATCGGCCAGACCCACCACCAGGTCCGTGCCCGGGCCCCTGAAGTGCACCGAGGCGTAGTGGCGGGCGTTGAGCTTCTCCTTCTGGGTCCTCAACTCCTCGTTGTGCTTGTGCCAGTTGCCCACCGGATCGCTCGTGCTGATGCGCGTGGCGGTGAAGATGGCGTCCCACAGGGCCTGAACAGCGTCCTCCTCAGGCCTGTCCGGGAACACCTTGCCGGCCCAGCCCGCCGAGGCGGCGCCGGCGACGCACCACTGGATGGCGTCACTCATGCTCTGCTGCATGTAGGGCTTCACGGCCTGGCGCCAGGCGGCCTGGAACGCGGCCACGTTCTCGGGGTTAACGCCGGCGAACAGATCGGGGTCTTCAGAGGTGATGGCCAGGGACGCCGCGCCCTCCAGCGCCAGCTGGTTCATGCCTTGGGCCCGGTACTCGGGGATGATGCCGAAGCTGCCGGCCGGACCCTTCAGGAAGCGGGAGCGGCTGACGGCGCCGTCTGCCCAGAACACCTCGACGTACGGGCTGCCGACGGCGTAGGCGATGTCGACTATCTTGCGGACCAGCGGGGCGTCATCGACGTTGGCGCGCACCATGAGCTTCTGGCCGGGCTGGACGTTGACGCCCACGCGCACGAGCAGATCGGCGTAGGCCTCGAGGCGGTCTTGGAAAGAGGGGCTCGTCATGCCAAGCATGCTAGCAGCGCGGGCGCGCGGGGCACCATGGCTGGGCGCCTAGCGCCCGTGGTCAGTCGCCCAGGCGTGCCTCGAGCTGCGCCACTCGCTCCTCCAGCTCCTCTACGCGGCGCACCAGTTCTGTCATGGCGTCGTGGGTAGCCTCTTCAGCCCCGTTCGGCTCTGAGGCGGTAGTCCGCACCAGTGCAGCGGCTGGGGAGTGACTCTCGGGCCTTCGCACGCGGGGCTGCAGCCTGTCCTCGTCATAGCCCAGCGTGTGCTGCCACCGGTCCTGGCTCTGACCGGGCGCACGACCCACGTTGCGCACGAGCGGCACGCTCCGTTCCGCCAACGACCGCAGGCACTCCTCATACTCCGGCAGCGCGGTGAGGGTCATGCCGTAGCGCTCGGTCCTGGTACGGAGTTCCCCGGCCGTCTGAGGGCCGCGCAGCATCAGCACGCTCAGGAGGCCGAGCTCGTTGGCGTTGACATCGAGCGCCGCCGCCAGCCGGTGGGAGTGCTTGGGCACGCGGTCAGACACCTCCTGGCGCGTGCCGGCCAGCCCCTTGTCGCGCAGCTTCTGGAGAGCCTCGAGTACTTCCTGCATGTGGTAGTCGGTGACCGGGTCTCGGCTCGTTCTCTGGTTGCAGGCGGTGACCAGCGACTGAGTGGAAAGCGGATAAGCGTCTGGGGTTACGCGCTCTTTCTCGACCAGCGCACCCAAGACGCGCAGCTCGATCTCTGACAGTGCCATGTGTTCAAGGATTCTAGCAGGCTCGGTTCGTACCCTGCGCAGCGACAGCGGTGCCGCGAGCGTTCGAGAGCACGGAGCCAGCCCGAGGATGGCGGAACCGCCGAAGTGGCGCCCAGCGGGCCGACAGCACGCCGGCCGCTTAAAGTAGGCGCGTGCCTATCAGAGATGAGCTAATACAGCGAACCATCCAGCAGATCGCCCAGATGCTGGCTCGCCTCGTCACCGACCGCACCAGCCAGCAGATAACCACAGCGGAGATGGCGGCCGCGGAGCAGGAGCTGGACGAGCTTTACCTGGCCAACCTAGGCACGAGCCGCGCTCTCATCCACAGGCTGGGCACCGAAGACCTGCTCGGCGTGCTGAGAAGCGCGGGCTCTGTTCATGGCGAGAGGGCCTACGTGCTCGGGGCGCTGCTGAGCACCGAGGCGGCTATCCTCGCCGCCCATGAGGGCGCCGCTTCTGACGCGGCCTATTACTTAAGAGCAGCGGCGCTCGACATCCTGCTAGAGGCAGGGGCCGCCCGGGTAGGCGAGCCCGACCTGCACGACCGCATAAGTGAGCTCGCGAGTCACGTCGCGCCTGACGAGTGGCCGTCGGAACGCTTCGGGCGCCTGCACCGCTACGAGGCGGAGCGCGGCTCCTACACGGGTGCGGAGGACGCTCTATTCACATGGCTGGAGCGTTGTTCCACGACCGATGAGCGCATGCAGGTGGGCGGGGCGGCGGACGACTACTACAGCATGCTCGAGTCGCTCGAAGACGACGACCTGGTCAAGGGCGGCTTCTCGCGCGAAGAGGTGACCGAGGGGCGCGCAGACTTCGCCGAGCGCATGGCCGAGCTACTGAGCGGAGAGGCCTGACCCCTACTCTTCCTGCGGCGGGCCCGGCTCGTCGACCGGCTCGTCGGGCAGCTTGTAGATCTCGACGCGGTCAACGCGCAGGCCTTCCATGGCCTCGACCTTGAAGCTGTGGCCCGCCCAGAACACCTCATCGTGCGCCTGGGGCACGCGGCCCAGGCGCACGGCCATGAAGCCACCCAGCGTGTGGTACCCGGGCTCGCCCGGCAACGCGTCGTCGGGCAGATCGAGCAGGTTGAGCACGTCGTCGATGTGCGTTCCGCCGCTGACGCGCCAGCGACCCTCTTCGACCACCTCCACCTCAGCCAGCTCGCCCTCGCCGGCGACCATCGTGCTGCCCACCAGCTCTTCCAGGATGTCGGTGAGGGTCACGAGGCCCTCCACACCCCCGTACTCGTCGAGCACCACGGCTATGTGCACACCGCCCTTCTGGAACGCTTCCAGCAGCCCTAGGATCGGCATGGTCTCGGGCACGAAGAGCGGCTTGCGGAGCGCGGCGCTCAGGTCCACCCTCTTGCCCTCGAGGGCGGTGGCAAGCAAATCGCGGATGGCCACGTAGCCCACGGTCTTGTCGATGTCGCCGTCGCACACGAGGTAGCGGCCGTGCGGCTCCTCGCGCACCAGCTCCAGCAGGTCGGAGTCTACCGAACTGACGTCCAGCCAGGAGATGTCGTGCCTGGGCGTCATGATGGCGTTCACGCTGCGCTCGCCCAGCCAGAACGCGTTCTCGATGATCTCCTGCTCGGCCGGCTCTATGACCCCGGCCCGCAACCCCTGCGCGATGACCATGTCTATCTCTTCGTCGGTTATCTCCTCGTCGTTGGCCACGGGCACCCGTAGGAGCCGCAGGATGAGGTTCGTGGACGTACCGAGGAAGTGCACGAAGGGCTTGGTGACGCGGGCCAGACCCGTCATGAAACCACCCACGGACATGGCCACGCGCTCTGGGCTGACGAGCGCGATGCGCTTCGGCACGAGCTCACCGATGACCAGCGACAGGTAGGTGATCAGTATGACGAGGAGGGCGAACGCCAGCGGGTCTGCGAACGGTGCAAGCACGGGCACCCGGGCGAGCAGCGCCGCCAGGGAGGGCGAGAGGGTCGCCGCGCCGTAGGCGCCGTTGAAGACGCCCACCAGGCTTATGCCTATCTGGACGGTGGAGAGGAACACGGTCGGGTTCTGTGCCAGCGCCAGAGCGCGGGCCGCCGCCGGGCTGCCCGACTCGGCCTTCTGCTGCAGCCGCAGCTTGTTCGCAGACACCACGGCTATCTCGGCCATGGCGAAGAGCCCGTTCAAGAGGATGAGAACCAAGATTATGAGGATGCTCACGCTGAGGCGAATATACGGCCTTTTCCTGGCCGCGTGGTGCCCGGCCTCACTCGCGGCCTAGACGCCGACCTGCAGAGCTAGCCGGAACGGGGCCTGCTCGGTCGGTAGCCCGGCCGCGCCGCCGGCCGAGGGACAGTTGTCCGTAGGGCGTAAATCGGAACCGTTGTTACTTTGGGGTGTGAGTGGCTATCAGGCCACAGGAAGGCAGGTCACATGTTCACCCGGTCACGTCTACTGGTCCTCACACTCGCCCTGGGGGCGTTGGCGGTAGGATCCCTGGCAGCCGCTCAGGAGCCGGACCAGCTCCAGCGCACGGCGCAGGCACTCTTCGCTCCCTTGCCCGCTGTAGTTGATAGCGAGATCAACCCGGTCACGCCCGAGAAGGTGGAACTGGGCAAGATGCTGTGGTACGACCCGCGCCTCTCGCTCTCAGGCGTGTTCTCGTGCAACAGCTGTCACAACCTCGCTACCTACGGCGTCGACAACCAGGCGACCTCCACGGGCCACCTCTGGGTGCAGGGCCCCCGCAACTCCCCGACCGCGCTCAACGCCGCGCTGCACGCCTCCCAGTTCTGGGATGGCCGCGCCGCCGACGTGGAGGAGCAGGCTCAGGGCCCCGTGCTCAACCCCATAGAGATGGCCACTCCGTCCGAGGACTTCGCGGTCGCCCGCATCGCCTCCATGCCCGCGTACGGCGAGCTCTTCGAGCTGGTCTACCCCGATCAGGACGAGCCCCTCAACTACGCCAACATCGCTAACGCCATCGCCGCCTTCGAGCGCACGCTGGTAACGCCGGCGCGCTTCGACCAGTACCTCCTGGGCGACGCCAACGCCCTCACCGACCAGGAGAAGGCCGGCCTGCAGACGTTCATCCAGCAGGGCTGCGCCGGCTGCCATAGCGGCGTCGTGCTGGGCGGCCAGCAGCTCCAACGCTTCGGCGTGACCGAGTCGTACTGGGAAGCCACCCGCGAGTTCGTCACCATCGACTCGCCGACCATGGCCATGGACGTGGGCCGCTTCGCCGTCACGCACAACGAGGCCGACCTCTACGTGTTCAAGGTCCCCTCCCTGCGCAACATCACCCGCACCTATCCCTACTTCCACGACGGCAGCGTCTGGGACCTGCGCGACGCCACCCAGATCATGGCCCGCGTGCAGCTCGGCCGCGAGCTGACCGAGGAAGACCTCGACAACCTTATGGCCTTCTACCAGTCGCTCGAGGGCACCATCCCTGAGTACGCGCTGCAGATGCCAGTGCTGCCGGCCTCCACCGGCGACACGACGAGGCCTCAACACCGCTGACCTGCTCACGGCCTGATGCGAGTGCGCGCCCTTCGAAGGGCGCGCACTTCTTTCTCTATCTGATTTCTTTATCTGAGATTAGTGACAGATTCTACTTCCCGTCAGAGCACCGTACCGCACAATCCTGCTAATCGCCACGAACAGCGTGCAGCTTCTAGCACTATTCGTGAGCCGCGCACTAGCGTGCGTCGACTTCAAGGAAGGCTTGACCATGAAGAGGATCGTGCCAGGCATCAGTAGTCTCTTGTTTCTAACGCTGCTAGCGTCATGCACTCAGGGGCCGGCTCCGACCCCTCAGCCCGATGGCGCGGCTGTTTCGGGCGTGCACTACATTGATGGCAGCGATCCCGTGTTCGCCCTGGCGCTGGCGATGGTAGATACCGACTGGGTGCCGCCCCCTACCCCGTTGAGCGTGACTCCGGTCGGGCGCGGCGGCTACATCGGGCCCGTCACGGCCTACACAGCCGGCGAAGAGTTGGTCGTGGCCTACCCCGCCGCCGCAGACGTTCCGGCCGAGACTCTCTCGCCGCCCACCTCCTTCGTGACGGTCCTAGACCAGCCGTGCACCACCAACGCCACCAACGTCACGGCGCGGGTGAGCGAGCTCGAGTGGTTCTTCTACAGCACCCCCGGCATCGCGGGCTTCGGCGTCGCGGGCCTGAGCCCCGCACTCGTGAGCGACACCAGCCTGGCAGGCATGACCAGCGAGAGCGACATCTTCGATAGGCCGCTCATCGCCTGGGTCTACGCCAGCGCGAACACGAAAGTCTCCACGGCCGAGGCCGGCTGCATGGTGGGCACCCTGCCCGTTCACGTCGACCTGACCCTCGAACAGGGCTGGAACCAGCTGGAGTTCGTGGTGCACTCCGACCCCGCAGACCCCACCAACGCGAGTCACCTCTCCCTGGAGAACTCCGACCTGGAGGAGTTGCACCTCACCTTCCAGGCTGGTCTGAGCTAGGCGTTAGCGCTCCACCCCACGGAACGCCGCAGCGAGCGTTCACGAAAGGACTCGATGATGAGACGACTATTGCCCTTAGTAAGCGCGCTGCTCCTGCTCGCTCTTCTAGCAGCGTGCGGCCAGAGCCCTACCGGCAACACACAGCAGGGGGCGAGGGTCGACACGATCCACCTGCTGGACCCGGACTTCCCTGTCCTCGCGGCCGGGATGGTCGTAGTAGACAGCGACTACGTGGCGCCGCCGGCTCCTCTAGCCGCACCCACCGAACTCCCTAACGGCTACTACTTCGGGGCCACAGCCGGCTTCGGAGCTGGTGAGCCCTTCACAGTGCCCTTCATCGCTGCGGCGGATCTGCCGGCCGAGACACTATCGCCAGGCATCGGCTTCCTGACCGCCTTCGACACGGCCTGCGTGACCACCTCCTCCAACGCAGCCGCGCGGGTGAGCGAGGTGGAGTGGGCGCTGCTAGTAGTACCCGCCATCGGGGGCTTAGGCCCCTACGGGACTGCGCTCGGCATAACGAGCACGCAGGAGATCAACCTGGGCGGCAGCGCCTCCGACTACTTCGGCGTGCCGTTCATAACCTGGATCTACGCTACTGCGGCCACTGACATCGCTACGCCCACCGGCGGCTGTGCCCTTACGTCGCCCGCGATCGCGGTCGAGGTAGACCTGCAGCTGAAGAGCGGCTGGAACCAGGTAGCGTTCATCCCCCATGCAGACGAGACGAACCCCTCTGATATAGGCAGGGTCACGCTGGAGAACTCAAGCGAGACCGACCTGGACGTGACGTTCCTACCGAGTCCGGTCATCTAGGGAGCCGGAATCGTCCAACTCTGGGCCCGAGAGCGCCAAGTGGCTGCAAGGCCTTGACGAATAACGCATACGGCGGTAAGTTGAAGATATCGAACGCGCCCCACCCGGGCGCGTTCTTCTTGTTCGTGAGCGCGCCGGTCTTTCGCGCCCCGGCTCTCCAACCAGACCACCTTCCTCGGCTTAGGGCGCGACACGTTAACTTAAGAAGCACATGATCCCCTGGCATCAAGTCGACTCCACGTTACTGAGCGGCAGAATCGCCCTGGAGCTCTGGCGCCGTGACCTCGACGGCCGCCCGCCCGAGTTCTCGCTTCGCATAACAGAGCCCAACGCGCCTGTGATAGAGCTGATGAACAGCCGCCAGCACAGCTCGGAGGGAGTACTGGCCGAGCGAGCGGTGGGCGCTCTGGGGCGCAGCGCGAACTCTGTGCTGGTCGGCGGTCTGGGTATGGGCTTCACCCTGCGGGCCACGCTCGACATCGTCGGCCCGACGGCGCAGGTGACGGTGGCCGAGCTGCTCCCAGCAGTGGTCGGCTGGAACCGCGAACACCTGGGGCAGCTTGCCGGCGTGCCCTTAGCCGACCCGCGCGTTCACGTTCACGTGGGCGACGTCGGCGAGCTCCTCGCCGTCTCGCGCAGCTCCTTCGATGTCATCCTGCTAGACACGGACAACGGTCCGGAGGGCACGAGCCGCGACGAGAACGAGGACCTTTACTCGGTGCCGGGCCTGCAGCAGACCATGTACGCCCTTACGCCAGGCGGCGTGTTGGCCGTGTGGTCGGCGTTCCCGAGCGGGGAGTTCACGCGCCGGCTGGAACGCGTGGGCTTCGACACCAAGGTCACGCAAGCGCGCGCCTACGGCAAGCGCGGTGCGCGTCACATCATCTGGCTGGCCAAGAAGCCTTGAGGCGTGCGTTATCCGCACTATCCGGCCTAAGCAAGCATCAGGAACAGCTTCTCGAGCTCCTCCGCGTCAAGCCTCTCTGGCTCGTCGGGCACCGACCCGCCACCGTTCGTAACGCCCTGCGCGACCTGCTCGTTATGACCTTCAGCGCGCTCCGGCTGCGCTAGGCAGTCGCGCATGGCGCTGCTGATGATGGCGAAGCCCGCTTTGTCGAGCGCGCCCGCTACCGCCGACAGCTGCGTCACGACCTCGCGGCATGGCCGACCCTGCTCGACGGCTTCGATGAGGGCGGCCAGTTGTCCGTGCGCCCGACGTAGCCGGTTAAGCACGCGGCGCCGCGCCTCCGCCGTGCTCGAGGCTGCCATGCTCAGCCCGCCGGCTGAGCCTGCTGCGCCTGCTTAGCCTCGTGCTCTGCGATCTTGGCCCGGACATCTTCCATATCGAGCCCCTTAACGGCGCCGATGACCTGCTCTAGCTGCGCACCGTTTAGAGCCCCAGGCTGCGAGAAGACGAGGATGTTCTCCCTAAAGGCCATGAGCGTGGGTATGGACCGGATGCCGAAGCCGGCGGCTAGTTCCTGCTGCGCTTCCGTGTCTATCTTGCCGAAGACGACGTCGGTGTGCGTATCTGAGGCCTTCTCGAACACCGGTCCGAACATGCGGCAGGGCCCACACCACTCGGCCCAGAAGTCGAGGAAGACGATGTCGTTGCCGCTGATCGTTGTGTCCAGGTTGTCGATGGTTATCTCTTTGGTCGCCATGCACCCAAGATACCCCTGGGGGTTTATTCCTCGTGTGCTGCGCGCGTCACCGCACAGGTCGGCATTAGACGACGCACCCGCCGAGCGATCACCCCGCCGTTAGAATCTGACATGGCCACACCGAAACCTTTGTCGACCCGGGCCGAGCTGGACCCGGCCTTCACCTGGAACCTAGAGGCGACGTACGCCACCGAGGCGGACTACCTGGCCGACTACGAGGACGCGGAGCGCAACCTGGATAAGGTCGCGGCGTTCAAGGGCAGGCTGGGCGAGTCCGCCACCACCCTCGCCGCCTTCTTCGAACTGTTCTGGTCGCTGATCGCCACCTTCCAGAAGCTCGGCCTCTACGCCGACATGCCTGTGACCGTGGACCAGGGCAACCAGGAGCTGCGCGCCCGGTCTGGCCGGTTCCACGCGCTGTCGGCCAAGGCTTCAGAGGCGCTTGCGTTCGTCAACCCCGAGCTGCTCGGCATCGCGCCTGAGACGCTGGCCGCGTTCATCGCGTCAGAGCCTCGCCTGGCGCACCTCAAGCGTTACTTCGAGCGCTTGGAGGCCGGCAGGCCGCACGTGCGCTCGTTCGAGGTCGAGCAGGTACTGAGCCAGGTCGAGGACGCGCTTGGCACCACCTGGCGGGCGTACAACAGCCTGACCAACAACGAGCTGCCCTTCAAGCCCGTAACAGATTCGGCGGGCGACCCTCACGAGGTGGCTCGCAGCACGTTCCCCGCCCTCATAGGTTCGGCCGACCGCACGCTCCGGCAGCGTGCGCATCAGTCGTACACCGACGGCTTCCTGGCACACCAGGACACCCTCACCGAGCTCTACCTCGGCCGCGTGAAGGAGTCGGTGTTCACCACGCGTGTGCGCGGCTACGCCAACACCGTGGAAGAGCAGATCAAGCCGCATGAAGTGCCTATGGAAGTGCTGACCACCGTGCTCGACGTGTTCCAGCGCAACTTGGGCGTGTGGCACCGCTACTGGGAGGCGCGCCGCCGGCTGCTAGGCGTTGAGCAGCTGGCGGAGTACGACATCTTCGCGCCGTTATCCAAGGCGCCGCCGCAGCCGTCATACGGCCAGGCCGTGCAGTGGATCGTCGCCGGCATGGAGCCCCTTGGTGAGGAGTACGTGGGTCCTTTAAAGAAGGGCCTCGAAGAGGAGCGCTGGGTCGACGTCTACCCCAACCGCGGCAAGAGCGACGGCGCCTTCCAGCGCAACGCCTACGGCGGTCAGCCGTACGTGATGATGAGCTACCAGAACAGCCTGGAATCGGTGTCCACCCTGGCGCACGAGCTGGGGCACGCCATGCACTCGCTGCTGGTCGAGCGTAAGCAGCACATCGCCAACTCGAGCTACGCCATGATGGTGGCCGAGACGGCCTCCAACTTCAACCAGGCTCTGCTGCGCCCGTACCTGCTGCAGCGGTTCACCACCGAGGAGGAGCGCCTGGCCCTTCTCGAGGAGACGTTCTACAACTTCCACCGCTACTTCTTCATAATGCCGACCCTTGTGCGGTTCGAACTCGAGGTTCATCAGGCCATCGAACGCGGTGAAGGTCTCACGGCTTCAAGGCTCAGCCAGGTGATGCAGGGCCTCTTCCAGGAGGGCTACGGGAGCGCCATCAAGGCAGACGAGCGTACCGGCATAACGTGGGCCACCTTCGGCCACCTGTACGCGCCCTTCTACACGTTCCAGTACGCCGTAGGCATCTCTGCTGCCGCAGCGCTCGCTGCGGACGTGCGCCAGGGCTTCGAGCGCGGAGACGACACCGCTGCGAAGCGTTACCTGGAGTTCCTGCGCACTGGCGCCGCCGAGACTCCGGTGGCCCAGCTCAAGCGCGCCGGCGTGGACATGACCACCGCCGCGCCGATCGAGAAGGCCTTCGCCGTACTGGAGGGGTACGTTGAGCAGCTCGAAGCCATAGCCGCTGCCCGCGCATGACCCTGCTGCTCGAACTGGTCCTGGTGCTGGCCATCATCCTCGCCGGCGCCAAGCTGTCGGGCTGGCTGATGGCCAGGTTCGACCAGCCCACCGTGGTGGGCGAGATCGGCTTCGGCATAATCGTGGGGCCCACGCTCCTGAACCTGTTCGGAAGCCCCGCCTTCGTACACGCCTCGCACACGTCGGAGACCGTGACGCTGCTGGCAGAGCTGGGCGTGCTCATGCTCATGTTCCTCGCTGGCCTGGAGACCGACCTGGCGGCCATGCGCAGGGTGGGTGTACCCGCCCTCAGCGCCGGCACCGTGGGCGTGGTGCTGCCGTTCGTAGGCGGCTGGGGGCTAGGCCTGCTGCTCGGCATGCCCATGGCCGAGGCCGTGTTCATCGGTACCATCCTCACCGCCACCAGCGTGTCTATCAGCGCCCAGACCCTCATAGAACTGCGCAAGCTGCGCACCAAGGAGGGCATGACGATCCTGGGCGCAGCCGTCATAGACGACGTGCTGGGCATACTCCTCCTGTCCGTCGTCGTGGCCGTCTACGGCGGCTCTGGCGAGGCGCCGGCCATCTGGCTGGTGGCGCTCAAGATGGTCCTGTTCTTCGCGGTCGGCATCGGGCTGGCCCCACTGGTGCAGCGCGCGGCTGCAGCCTTCGGCCAGCTGCGGGTGGCCGAACCGCTGCTGGCCGGAGCGCTGGTGCTGGCTCTGCTCTACTCCTGGGCGGCGGAGCACCTGGGCGGCGTCGCTGCCATCACCGGCGCCTACCTGGCAGGGCTCATACTCTCGCGCACCGCGTTGAGGAAGCAGCTCGAGCACAAGCTTCAGGCGCTGGCGTACGGCTTCTTCGTACCCATATTCTTCGTAGACATCGGGCTACGGGCCGACCTGCGGGCAGGCCTCACCGGCTCGGTGGTCTGGCTTGGCCTGGCCATCATCGCGGTAGCCGTAGTCACCAAGGCGGTGGGCGCATGGCTCGGCACGAGGCTGGCCGGCTTCGACAACCATGAGGGCCTGAGGGTGGGCACCGGCATGATCTCGCGGGGCGAGGTCGGCCTGATCGTGGCCGCCATAGGCTTGGAGCGTGGCGTGATACCCACGGAACTGTTCGCGATGATGGTGCTGATGGTGGTGGTGACCACGCTGATAACGCCCGTGCTGCTGCGTTACACCTTCTCGCTCGGCCCAGAGAGCGTGGAGCCGCCTGGGGCCGACTAGCTGACCGGAACGGCCAGGCGCGCCGCGGCCAGGTCCCAGGTCGAGTGCCCCACGGTCTTGACGAACACGGGCCTCCCGCTGCGCTCGAAGCCGCCAAGAACGCCCATGAACTCTCGCGCGCCGTCCCAGGACCATATGCCGGCTGCGGCAGCCTGGATCAGGTCGCCCGCTTCTTCCTCGGCGCCGGCACGGCTGTCTACCACCACGTCGCAGGCGGCCACTACCGCCGGCGGCACTTCGGCCATGGAGGCCCGGTACGCGCCCACCGACACGATGGTGGCGCCAGGCTTCAGGCGTTGTGCCAGAGAGCTCTGAAGCACGGGCGTCCGGCTGTTCGTCGTGGTGATGATGAGGTCGGCGCCGGCCGCGTAGTCGTGGGCCGCAGCGGCGTCCTCGATGACATCGGCGGCGATGCCCAAACTAGAGGCGCGTTCCGCCAGCTCATGCGCCTTGCCGGCCGTGCGCGACACCACCCGCAACTCCCCCACTCCCAGGCCGGCGTGGAACGCCTCGACGTGGCCCAGCGCCTGCGCGCCCGCACCGTATAGCAGCACCTTTCCGGTGGCGGCGCCCACCCGCCTGGCGCCGAAGAGGGACAGCGCGGCGGTGCGCCTCACCGTGACGGTCGAGCCGTCCAGGAGCGCGAGCGGCCTGCCGTTAGTGGCGTCCATGACGATGACCGAGGCGATGATCGTGGGCAGCCCCTTGGCCAGGTTCGTGGGGTGGACAGAGCCCACCTTGGCTATCGCCAACCTGGCGTCTGTAGCGCCCATAAGCAGGAACATGCCGTCACCCGGCAACGGCGCCGTCGCCCGCTCAAGCGCGTGAACCCGCCCCAGCCGCACGTCCTCAAGCGTCTTCCCTATCTCTTCCGCCAACTGCGGATAGGGCAGCAGGGCGGCCGTCTCGTCAGCACCCAGCAGCCGCAGGTCGCTCTTCATCAGAGGTCGAGCACCTTATCCAGGCCACGATGAAGCCCCACCAGGCCACTCACCTTGCGTACGGCGTGGAGCGCGCCGTCCACGTACAGCCGCGCGCTCTTGCCGCTGTCCATGCGAATGCTCAACCGCTCATCGTTCTGGCCGAAAACGACCTCGACGCCCAGTACGTAACCCGGCAGCCGCACCGAGTGAACCTGCGCCCCACCGAGCGTGGCGCCGCGTGCCTCACGCGGGCCGATGGTGTCTGCCACCTGGACCGCCAGCCTGGGGTGGCGCACCTGCCCTAGCCGGGCCGCCAGCTCCCGAGCAGTGCCGCTCGGGGCGTCGGCCTTGGTGGCGCCGGCGTAGTCGAATACCTCCCACGACGGCATGACCTTGGCCGCCAGCTCGGCCAGCTTGAGCAGCAGGACCGTGGCCATGGCGAAGTTGCCTACGGCCAGCACCCCCAGGCCTTTCTCCAGGGCAACGGTGTTCATCTCCGCCATGTCGTCATCCGTGAGCCCGGACGTGCCGATAACGACGTGGCTGCCCGCGCGCAGGGCCTGCAGCACGTTGCTCTTGGCGACGCTCGGGTGGGAGTACTCGATGAACACGTCGCAGCCCAGCGTCAGCGCCTCCGCGGCGCTGGCGAAGAGCGGCGTGGCGGGAGCGTCGCCTCCGAGCACTTCGTCGAGGGTGCGGCCCGCCGCCGTGCGCGTCACGCCGGCGACAAGGCTCATGTCTGGCTGACGACCTATGCCCAGCGCCAGTTCAGACCCGGCCCAGCCGGTGGGCCCCGTCAAACAAACTCGTATGCGTTCTGCTGTGGAGGTGGCTGTCATGGTGCAGCCAGCTTAGCAACCGGATGGCGGCAGGCCGATTCACCGGGAGGCGCGGTACAGGCCGGCCGCCTACCCGATGACGAAGGTAAGAACTCACATCAACACCAGATGATATTAGATTTTGATACTATCAAACGGCTAGTGCTGCGACTACCCGAGCAGTCAAGCGCCAGATGGAGGGGGCGGCAGTCGTGAGGTCGCCAAGCCAGAACTATCGCAAGGTTGTATATAAGTACTGATTTTTGATATCATACAGCGCAATCGAGCGTTGGCGTGTCCTGCACGCGGTAACGCACCAGGACAGCAGCAAGTGAAACGTGGAGAAGAGCTAGGGCCCTCACCGGGCACCACGAGCTAAGGAAGGCCGACATGAGCGCACGCCCCGACTCACAAGCGCAGACCCCACCCGATAGCGCCGGTCGTGGCCGCCCGGGCCGGCCAGGCTCACCGGCAGGGCGCACCATGCGGGCGGTCCAGCCCGGGACCATGAAGCACAAGGGCTACACGGCCAAGGTCACCTACGACGACGAGACAGGCGTGTTACGGGGCGAGGTCATCGACCTCCAGGACAGCATCTGCTTCAGCGCCACCAGCGTGCGGCAGTTGCGGCAGGAGTTCCACGCGGCCGTAGACGCCTACCTGCTGGACTGCGCCACCAGGGGCGTGGAGCCGGGCAAGCCCTTCTCCGGCCGCCTGCTGCTCCGCCTGCCACCGGAGCTTCACCGCAACGCCGCCATCGCGGCGGCGGCACTAGGCGTCAGCCTCAACGACTTCCTCGCAGGCTGCGTCGAGGTAGGGGTAACGCGTATCAACGCAGCTAGAGACGGTTAGCTGCGTTCGGAACTCGACGCTTCTAACCCCGAGCCTAGCTCGGGGCTCGCTTGTTCTGGAACTGCCGCACGGCCCGCCGGTAGGCTTCGTCCAGCAGGGGCACCACCAGCTCGTCGAAAGTGGCCTTGCTCGGGTTGACGATGCACACCCAGTTGGCGCCCGCGTACACCGGGTGCGGCATGAGTACGTTCACCTCGCCGTAGTTGAGGTCATCGGCGCCCGAGCGCGGGAAGTCCTGCGACCACCGCGAACCGAACAGGCTGACGAAGGTGTCTCGGCCGACCCCGATGTTTAGCCTGAACGCTCCCAGCCGGTCCAGGCCGGACGCCTTGTCCAGGTCGTGATCGCTCACCTTCACGGTGGCGAAGTAGACCTCGTTCGCACCGCCAGGCGAGGGGTTGTAGAAGAAGAACTTGTCGCCGTATGCCTCGGCGACGATTACGTGCTCGAAAGTGCGCTCTATGAAGTCGGAGATGGTGGCGGGCGTCATCACTAACAGCGGTATATCACTTCGGGGCCAGGAGCATCTCGGCGGCCTGCCTGTGGGCAGCGGCCAGCCACTCCTCTCTCTCTGCTAATGAGCTGCCTGCCACGTTAGGGAGCAACGTACGCCCCTTGTGCTCCAGCTTCACCGAGCCGAACACCACGTCGAACCAGAACCTCTCGAGCTGGTTGCCGAACACGCCCTCGGCGCCGGCAGCGGCGTTGGCGGTGTTGAACACGTGCAGGGCTCGGGCGCGCAGGCGCGAGGTGGCGACGCCGGCAGCCAGGTCGTACGCCACACCCTCGCGCATGACCCTGTCTACCCAGCCCTTGACGATCGCCGGGGCGTGGAAGAACCACACGGGGTGCACGATGGCGAAGGCATCCGCGGCCAGCACCTCACTGGCGTAGCGCGCCGTGAGCGCGTCGCCGAAGACGGTCGTGCCCACCTCGCTCTGCGGCATACGCGGATCGAAGCCGTCGGCGTACAGGTCGTGCACTCTCACCTCTGCCCCGACGCCTGCGGCGCCCTCCACCACGGCGGAGGCCAGCGCCCTGGTCAAGCTGCCCTCCCCGGGGTGCGCCACCACCACGACCAGCCTAGGGATAGTACTTGCCGCCCTTCGAGGCCAGCTCGGTGAGTGAGGCGGGCGGCGCGAACCGGGCGCCGTGGCGCGCCTCCAGCTCCTTGAGCCGGTCCAGGAACGCCTGCGCGCCCAGCTGGTCTATGAGGAAGAAAGGCCCCCCTCGGAACGGCGGGAAGCCGAAGCCGAACACGGCGCCCAGATCGCCGTCGCGCGGCGAGCGCAGCACGCCCTCCTCCAGGCACAGCACGGCTTCGCGGACTATGGCGAAGGCGAGCCTCTCGGCCAGCGCCTGGCCCCTCTCCACGGCGGCGCTAGGCGTGGTCGGGAAGCCCGCCAACCGCGACGCCTCCGGCTCCATCTCCTGCCTGCGCTTGCCGTTCTCATAGCGGTAGAAGCCCTTGCCCGCCTTGCGGCCCAGGTAGCCGGCCGCCGCCAGCGCGGCGCTGGCAGGGTCGGGCTCCAGGCCGCGGCCGCGAAGCGAGTCGGCCAACACGTCCTGTATCTTCGCGCCCACATCGATGCCCACGTCGTCTGTCATGGCCAGCGGCCCGAGCGGGAAGCCGTACGCCACCACTGCACGCTCCAGGCCGAGCGGGTCCGCGCCTTCACGCAGCGCCCTGAGCGCCTCTCCTACATAAACACCTAGTGCCCTGGTCGTGTAGAAGCCGGGTCCGTCGTTGACGACGATGACCGTCTTGCCCTGCCTGAGGCCCAGGGCGTACGCGGTCCCCAGCGCCCAGTCTGCGCTCACGTCCGTGGCCACCACCTCGAGTAGCGGCATCTTCGGCACCGGCGAGAAGTAGTGCATGCCCACCACGGCCTCCTTGCGCTTGGCCTGGCTGGCGATCTCCCCGATGGGTATGGCCGACGTGTTGGACGCGAACACGTGGCGGTCGTCGGTGACGGCCTCCACCTGCGCCACCATCTCGCGCTTCAGGTCGGGTAGCTCTAGTACAGCCTCTATGGTCACCTGAGCCGAAGCCAAGGGTTCATAGGAGTCTATGGCCCGCACGCGTTCCACGATCTGGTCGCGCTCGAACGCCGTACGACCCTTGCCCACTCGGCTCGATACACCTTTGTAGACGGCATGTGTGCCCCTGAGGGCGATGTCCATAGCGCGGTCTTTCAGGAGCACCTGCAGCCCACTGGCCGCGCTCACCTCGGCTATGCCCGAGCCCATGAGGCCGGCGCCCAGCACGCCCACGGAGCTGACCGGCAGAGCCGCCCCTTCCCACGGGTTCTTCTTGGCGGCGGTCTGCGAGAAGAACAGGTGGATGAGAGCGCGCGCCTGGGGGGTGAACAGGAGCTCGCTGAAACGTGTGGCGCTTAGGGCTAGGCCCGCCTTGCGGCCGCCCCTCGCCCACTCGCCTGCCACCTCGATGATGGCCTTGGGTGCCGGGTAGTTGCCGTGCGTGCGCTTGGCCACCTGCTTGCCGGCCTGCTCCAGGACCAGGGTGCGCAGAGGCGTCTTCTCCACCAGTGCGCCGCGAACGTCGCGCTTGGGTCGCTCAACGGTAAGCCTGCCGGAAGCAAGCTGTCTGGCGGCTACGACCGCAGCCTCGACCAGGCCTTCGGGGTGATGCACGGCGTTGACCAGACCGGCCTTGCGCGCCTGTTTGGCGTAGAGGCTGCGGCCCGTGAGCATCAGGTCGAGCGCACGCTCCAGGCCGATGCGTTCCGGCAAGCGCACCGTGCCGCCCAACCCGGGCAGCAGCCCGAGCTGAACCTCGGGCAGGCCGAAGCGGGTCTTGGGGTTGCTACTGGCCAGCACGTAGCGCGCTGCCAGAACGAGCTCGGTGCCGCCGCCCATGCAGGCGCCGTCAACGGCAGCCACCAGCGGCTTGCGCCAGCTCTCGATGCGCGCCAGGAGGGCGTTGCCCTGGTGGATGGCCGCTTCGACCTCGGCTGGGCTGCCGTACTCCAGGAACGACGACACGTCCGCGCCGGCCAGGAAGGTGCCCGGCCTGGCGTTGGCCAGCACTGCCGCTACGACCGAGCCGTCGGCGTCCAGCTCCTCAACGGTCCTGGCCAGCTGCTCCAGGAACTCGGCTGTCAGCAGCGCCACACTGCGCTCGGGCTGATCTATCCATAGCAGGGCCACGTCGCCCCGCCGCTCCACACGCAGGCCGGCCGCGGCACTCCCCGCGCCGCTCACGACCTGGTCCTCTCGAGCAACATGGCGTGCCCCTGACCACCAGCGGCGCAGGCGGTAACCAGCGCGAAGCGCCCGTCTTCCGCCTCCAGGCGGTGGGCTGCGGTGGTCATCAGCCTAGCGCCAGTCGCTCCGAACGGATGTCCGAGCGCTAGCGAGCCGCCCCACGGGTTCACCTTGTCCATGTCTACCTCGCCCAAGGCGCCGGTCACTCCGAGGTTGCGCTGGGCGAACTCCGCGCTGGCCCAGGCCCGCAGGACCGCCAGCACCTGGCCGGCGAACGCCTCGTGGATCTCGATCACGTCTATGTCGGAGAGGCTCAGACCGTTCCTGGCCAGCAGTCGCGGCGCCGCGTAAGCGGGCCCGAGCAGCAGCTCGTCACCGGGGTCCTGCGCCACGAAGTTGAAGTCCAGGATGCGCGCCAGCGGCTTGCGCCCCTGCGCCGCAGCGACCTCCTCGGCCATCAGCACCACGGCCGCGGCCCCGTCCGTGAGGGGGCTGGCGTTACCCGCGGTGACCGTGCCGAACGGCTTCACGAAGGCCGGTCTGAGCTTGGCCAGCTGCTCCACGCTGGTGTCGGCACGCACACCGTTATCTGCACTTACCACCGTGCCCTTGGGGGGAACGGTCACGCTGAGCAGCTCGTCTTGGAACCGCCCTGCCGCCTGCGCTGCTGCAGCTCCGTGATGCGAGCGTACAGCGTAGGCGTCCTGCTCCTCCCGGGTGACGCCGAAGCGTGCGGCCAGGCGGTCGGCGCTGTGCCCCATGGACTCGCCGGTGGTGAACTCGGCGATGGCCGGCGCCTGGGGCAGAAGCTGGCGCAGCTTCAGGCCCTTGAAGAAGGGTGCCCAGTCTTTGAGCCCCCTGTAACGACGGCTGTCGAACAGGCGCCTGCGCACGTCGCGGTCGAAGCCCACAGGCACATCGCCCAGCATCTCGACGCCGCCGGCCAGCGCCGTATCGGCATGACCGGTGGCGATAGCGAGGGCGGCGTCGGCTATGGCCCGGTTGGCCGAGATGCACGCCACGGTGACCGTATGCGCCGGCACCCCGTCCGGCACCCCGGCGGCCAGGGCGGCGTCACGCGCGACGTTGCTGGTGGCCACGTTCTGGATGACGCTGCCCATGACCACCTGGTCCACGTCGCCCCCGCGCAGGCCGGCCTTCGCCAGTACGCCCGCCAGCGCCATGCGCGCCAAGTCGTACGACACCAGCGCGCGGTAGTCGGTACCTGCCTTGGCGAACGGCAGCCGGCCACCAGCCACTAGAACTACGGAGCGACCGGCGCTCTCGCGCTTTCTTGTACTGAGTTCAACCATCGTGAGCTGAGTGTACTATCGCACCGCTCAGCTCATCGTCCACCTCGGGCCTCGCGCCTACACGCTCCACCACCCAGCCGGCCAGAACGTTGGCGCCCACCGCGGCCTCGGCCGGCGACTTGCCGCGCAGCCACGCCGCCAGGAACGCGCCCGCGTACGAGTCGCCCGCACCGGTGGCGTCGACCAGCCGCTCGGCCATGGAGGGGAAGTGACGCCCCGCGCGCCCGTCGTACAGGTAGGCGCCCTCGTCGTCCAGCTTCAGCATCACCATCGCCCCTGGGTACACCTGTGCCAGGCGCACGGCGATGGCGTGAGGCTCGGTCTCCCCACTCAGGATCTGCCCCTCCTCCAGGTTAGGGAAGAGGATGTTCACGCCGAGGTCGGCCGTCACGCCTAAGAACGCCTGCACGCCCATCTCGTCGATCATCTGGAAGGAGCCTGGGTCCAGCGAGAGCGTGGCGCCAGCCGCCACCGCCAGCCGCGCCGCCGCCCGCGCCGCGCCGCGTGGCGGGTCCGTGAAGAACGACCAGCCGCTCAGGTGCACGTGCCGGGCGCCCTCTAGCACCGCGACGGGCAGTTCCTCGGGCAGCAGGTAGTGGTCGGCGCCCTTGCCCGACACCATCGAGCGCTCGCCACCATGGTCTATCCAGACGGCCACGGAGCCGGTGAGGTGCTCGTCGGTGAACGCCCAATGAGCTTCGACGCCCTCCGACTTGAGCTCGTCCTGCGCCAACTGCCCGAACCGGTCGCGGCCGATCTTACCCACGAACACGGTGGGCAGGCCGCAGCGCCTGGCCCACACGGCCACGTTAGCTGCGCTGCCGCCGGGCGCCAGCTGCACCTCCCCGTAGGTGTCGCCACCGCGCAGCAGCTCTGAGCGGGTGCGGATGAGCACGTCCCAGGCGTAGTCGCCCACGACCACCAGGGGCTTCTCGGGGGAGGGGCTCACAGCAGGTCGAGGTCTGCCTGCAGCTCCGTGGTGGCCACGGGCCCCTCGTCTGTTATGTACACGTTTATCTCGCTGCGCACGCCGAAGTCTGCGAAGTACGCACCCGGTTCGATGGTTACCCCCAGCCCGGGCATGAGCAGGCGCGTGTCGGCGGTCTCGAAGTCGTCCAGGTGTGCAGCGGCGCCGTGCGTGGTGTGCTGCCCGAGGCTGTGGCCCGTGCGATGCGTGAAGGCGGCGCCAAGTCCGGCGTCGACGAGCACCTTGCGGCACGCGCGGTCGACCTCGGCGCCCGTGGGCCAACGGCCGGCGCCGTACGCTTCGGCGATAGTCTTGAACGCCACATCGCGCGACTCCCGCACGGCCTCCCACACCTCCAGAACCCGCGCACTCGGCTGACCGTGGTAACCCATCCACGTCACGTCTCCGTAGGGGGCGCCGGGCGCGTCTACCTTGGCCCACAGGTCTATCAGCACAACTTGATCAGGCTCCAGGGTGGCGTCGCGAACCCCTTCCAGCGGGTGGTAATGAGGGTCGCCGGCGTGCGCGCCGAAGCTCACGTTCGGGGAGCTGCCGGTCACCAGTCCGGCCTCTGCGAACTTGGCCTCTATGACGCGCTGAACCTCGACCTCGGTAACGCTCTGCCCGGCCCTGCAGCGCTCGGCGATGAAGGCGAAGGCGGCGTCCTTGGCGGCGATGACGCCGGCAGCAGCGGTCAGGTGGTCCTCCAACTGCTTCTCACTCCACAACTCCAAGACCTGGGCGACGTCGCCGGAGGACACCACCTCTACCCCCGTGGCGCGAACGCGCTCTACGGTGCCCGCGTCTACCGTGCCGATGTACGGGTTGTCGCCGCCGGGCGAGTACTCCATGGCGATGCGGCTGGCCCCGCCCACGAGCGCGCGGATGGTCGCGTCGAAGTCCTGGCGGCTGGCATAGCTCCTGACGTTCACCGGCAGGTTGGCCGGCAAGGAACCGTGCTCGATGGAGTGAACCGCCAGGGTGGGGCGCCCCTCCGCCGGTACGAACAGCAGGACTCGCCTGCTGGCCGTGTTGCCCTCGAGCAGCGGCCTTATGAGAGCCTGCGCCAGCGGGTTGCTGCGCCGGAAGTCGTAGAGAAGCCAGCCGTCCAGCTGCTGGCGTTTGAGTTCGGTCTGTATGCGCTCCAGACGATGCATGGCGGGATGATAGCGCGGCTGGCCCGTACGAACGCGTAGGCAACCGGAGCGGGTCGGCGTTACACTCGTTAGTTGGCAGACACGCCGGCGCAGTGCCGGCTCTGTGTTCACGGCCCGCGGCTGCTACCCCCTACCAGCTGGAGCCTCGGAGGAACCGAAGTTGAGACCCATAGACAAAGCGGCCGTGCAGGCCGAACTAGACCGCCGCCTAGGCGCCCCGCAGTACCTTCACCTGGAGACCACTACCGGCTCGTACACCAAGTTCGGCCCTGAGAAGAAGTCGCCCGTCATAGCGTTCGTGCGCAACGCGCAGGTGGCGTACACGCGCGGCACGGTAGCTGGCACAGGCCCCTTCCGCGTGGGCCTCAAGCTGGACAACGGTTGGGTCTACGCAGACGGTCTGACGGATTTCGAGGTCAACGAGCGCGATGAGCTGCTCATCGCCGGCCTCGACAACGAGGGCCAGCTGACCATGGCTCTGCAGCTCTCGCCCACCCCGTTCCGCGAAGGGAGTGGCGCCGATGCAGGCTAGGCAGCAGCCGTTCGATCCTGGGCGCGAGGGGGGCATAGTGGTGGTGCTGCCCCACCCGGACGACGAGTCGTTCGCTGCGGGCGGAACGCTCGCCCGAGCCGCCGCCGCAGGCGTGAGGACCGCCTACCTGTGCGGCACGTACGGCGACATGGGCCGCCGCATGGGCAAGCCCGCCTTCACCAACCGCGAGGCCCTGCGCGACGTGCGCACGGTAGAGCTGCAGGACGCCTGCCGCGTGCTCGGCTGCGAGCTGCGCTTCATGGGGCTGCGCGATAAATGCGTAGAGTTCGAGGACCCTGAGGAGCTAGGGCGCGCCATCGCCGCGGTCATCCGTGAGCTGAGACCGACCAGCGTGATCACTTACTACCCCGGCCACGGCGTGCACCCGGATCACGACGCCCTGGGACACGCCACCGTGCTGGCCGTGCGCAGCCTCGCTGCCGCCGAGCGGCCGAAGGTGCTGGCGGTGGCGGTGGGCGAGCGCGAGCAGATAACGGCCGAGCTGGGCGAGCCGCACCTGCTGTGCGACATCGAGCAGTTCGCCTTCAAGAAAGTGGACGCCCTGCGCGCCCACCGCAGCCAGACCGAGGTCATGTTCGCGCAGTGGGACAACGCGGCCGCCGGCACCAGGTCGGGCAGCCCCACTACGGGACCCGTTGGTGCCAGCGACGAGCAGAGCAAGGCGTTCCGCGATCAGTTCACCAAGAGCGAGCGCTACTACGTGATAGACCCCGACGAGCCCACGCTGTTAGAACGACGCGCCTGAGCTACCAGCCTCGGGGGCGTCAGGGCCTCCTTCAGTAGCTGCGTGGGCGCCCGGGTCGGTCAGCGCGTTGGCGTCATGCGCGGGCGCTTCGGCCTGTGTCACGTCTATCTCGACCACCGCGGGCTCCTCCAGCGGCACGATCGTGGTGTCTGCGCTGACAGCAGGCGCGGACTCAGCCGACGCAGCGGACTCCTGCGGGCGAGTGCGCCAGGCGGGCGGCAGCTTGGCCTCCAGCCATCCCAGGCCCTCTACCCCGCTGCGGGCCAGCAGCACGGCGCCGGCGGCGACCAGTACGAGCGGGAAGAGCCACGAGCCCCCGCCGTTGAAGAGCGCCAGGGCGGAGATGACGGCCAGGACGCCGGCCGGGTAGATGGCCCACGGCTGCGCGTCCTCGGGCAGGCGGGTGAGGGCGTAGAAGGTGGCTGCCAGGCCCGCCAGGAAGATGAAGCCGCTGAAGTTGCCGGGCAGGCCGCTCAGCGCGGCGGTAGCCGCCAGGGCTGCGAAGGTGCCGGCCGGTATAACGGCCCACCAGCGGGTCACGTCGGACCGCCACACCACCACGAACGCCAGGCCTATGAGCGCCAGGAACAGCGCGCCGGTAGAGCGGCCGGGCAGGAACGTGACGACGGCCAGGCCGGCCAGCGGCAGCGCGAGGAGCTTCATGCCCGCCTTGCCGGTCTGCACGCCGTGACGGTAGACGTAGTAGGCCAGGCCGGCGAAGACTACTCCCATGAACACGTTGCCTGCGAGCGAAAGCCCGAGGTTGCCGAACAACGCCAGTAGGCCAAGGCCTATGAGGATCGCTCCTGGGAGCAGCTTGCTTGCGTTTTGGTTGGTCATCGCTTCCTCCTGATCGAACTCTGGGTTTTAAGCCACGCGCCTCTCGCGGCGCCTCGCCTTCATGAACCAAGGGTACGGTCGGCGCCACGGCGCACGAATCGGTAAGGAGGAGGGCACGCCGACCCTACCTCGGGCGTACGCCCACTCATCCGAAAGGTTGAGGCGCCGGCAGCGGCGCGGGCGGTAGGCTTGGTGCGATAACTGTTACGACGCCGCAGCTTCAGGCCACCGTTAAGGAAGTCGACCCAGAATGAGCAAGCCCACAACCCAGACCATCCGCGTCCTGCTCGTTGACGACCATACGGTCGTGCGGCGCGGGCTCAAGCTGGCCTTCGACCTGGAGGACGACCTGGAGGTCGTCGGTGAGGCCGCCAACGGCCAGGAGGCGGTGGCCCGCGTAGCCGAGCTTAAGCCAGACGTTGTGGTCATGGACCTGCTGATGCCCGTGATGAACGGCGTTGACGCCACCCGCGTCATCAGGCGCGAGCACCCCGACGTGGAGGTCGTTGCCCTCACCAGCGTGCTCGAGGACCGCCTGGTCATAGATGTGGTGGAGGCCGGGGCCAGCGGCTACCTCCTCAAAGAGACGCGCCCCGACGAGCTGTTCGAGGCCGTGCGGGCAGCCGCCCGCGGCGAGGTTCGGCTGGACCCCCGTGCGCAGCAGCGCCTGGTACGCGAGGTTCGGGCACCCGAGGCGCGTGAGGCGCCGACCGATAGGGAGCTGGAGGTTCTCAAGCTCATAGCGGTCGGCGCGAGCAACAAGGGGGTGGCGCAGAAGCTCGGCATAAGCGAGGCCACGGTCAAGTCGCACGTCTCCAGCCTGCTGTCGAAGCTGGGCCTCAAGAGCCGCACGCAGGCCGCCCTTCATGCCATCCGCGAGGGTTGGGTGGTTCGTGAGCCGTAGACCGAACGCGGCCAGCCCGAGCGCCCGCCACGAGGGGTGGTCAGCCCGTGGCCCTTAGCAGCCAGGAGACGCACGAGCTGCGCTGGCATCAGCGTCTGGCCACCCGGCTGACGCTCCTCCTGCTGGGCGTCGTCTTCGTGTTGGCGGCCGCCACGGCCATCCTGCTGTGGCGGGCGTTGGCCGCTGTGGGCATAGACGCCGTCGGCCTGGACGGCGTGACGTTACCGGGCGAGCCGGCCACGGTCGGCCAGGCGCTGGCAGACGCCGACCGGGCCACCGTGGGGGCCATACTTCGGAGCACCCTTATCAACCTCGCCGTGGTGGTAGCCGTGACGCTGCTGGCTGCAACGGCGTTCTCGCGCTCCCTCCTCATCGAGCCGATAGCGCGGCTCACGCAGGCCAGCCGCGCCCTCGCGGCGGGCCACCTCACGGCGCGTGTCGGCACGACCGACACCTCTGAGCTGGGCGAGCTGTCGCGCTCGTTCGACGCCATGGCCGACAGCATCGCCGGTGCCCAGGACCGCCTGGAGGCTCAGGTGGCGGCCCGCACCAGCGAGTTGCGCTCTCTCCTCGAGCTCTCGAACACGGTGGCCATCACCAGCGAGCTAATCCCGCAGCTCGAAGCCGTCCTCGACCGCCTAGTCACGTCCGGCCGCACGCGCTGGGCAGAGGTGCTCGAGCTTGACCCCCACGGCCACCTCGTGTCGTTGGTCAGGCGCGGCGATATGCCCGACGTGGAAGACCTGTCACCTGGCCTGCCGACTATCAACCCTGGTCCCGCGGCGCCATTGGCGGAGGAGGTGCTGCCGCACGCCGTCGTAGAGGGTGACGCGCTGGCGCTGCCGCTGCGCGTTAAAGACAGGGTGGTGGGCGCCCTGCAGGCCGTTGCGCCGCCGGCCAGCGGCTGGGACGAGGAGAGCTTGCGGTGGATCGGCGGCCTGGCCTCGCAGGCCGCCGTGGCGCTCGAGAACGCACGCCTGTACGACATGGCGCGTGATGAGGCCGCCAACGAGGAGCGCCGGCACCTGGCCCGCGAACTGCACGACTCCGTGAGCCAGGCCATCTACTCGGTGGTGCTCACGGCTCACGCGGCGCAGAAGCACCTGCCTGACCAGGCCACCAAGTCGGCCCAGGCGCTGGATTCCGTCATCGAGCTGGCTGAGGCCGCACTGACCGAGATGCGCGCCCTCATCTTCGAGCTGCGCCCCGAGGCGCTGGCCGAGGTCGGGCTGATGGGCGCCCTGCACCGGCAGCTGGACGGGCTGGAGCTGCGCCACGGCCTCACGACCCGCAGGCAGTTAGGGGCCGAGCCCGAGCTGGCCTTCGCCGCCAAGCAGGTGCTGCTGCGCGTGGCGCAGGAAGCCTTCCACAACGTCACCAAGCACGCGGCGGCAACGAGCGTGGCCGTCACCGCCAGCGGCGTCAGCACGGACCTGGGTGAGTTTCTCGAGCTGACCATCGCAGACGATGGCGTGGGCTTCGACCCCAACATGCCCTACCCGGGCCACCTCGGGCTCCGCTCGATGCGGGAGCGGGTGGCAGGCCTGGAGGGCACGCTGCAGATAGACAGCGCCCTCGGGACCGGCACCACGGTGAGGGTGACGGTGCCCCTGGTCAGCCTCGCGGCCGACCAGACGCGCGACCCTGCGGCCAGGCCCGAGGACGGGAGCCGGTCATGAGCGAAGCTCCCAAGCCAGACAACCGCGCTGCCGAGGAGTCACCGAAGCGGCCACCCAGTCCGTTCAACACGAACCGTATCGGCATCGCTCTGCTGGTGGTGGGGGCGCTGATGCTGGCAGGCCGTATCGCGCCCGGCAACCTGTTCTTCGAGCTGGTGTGGCTGGCAGGCTACGCGCTGCTGGCCTCGTTCCTGTGGCGGGCGCTCGAAGGTCGCATCCCTCTCAAGGTGCGCATCGGGATCCACGGCGCCATCGGCCTGCTGGCGGCGGCCACCCTGAACCGCCTCTCGGGCCTGGCGTTCCTGGGCTTCGTGGGGCTGGCGTTCTTCCTCGTCTACTGGTTCTCGCCCGACGGGCCCAACAAGAAGGGGTGGGCGCTGATACCGGCGGGCGCCCTCACCACGTTAGGGATAGTGGCGGGCGTCAGCTCGCTCTTCCCGCGCTGGGACGGCGGCAGCATCTTCCTGCTCGGCATGACGGCCACCTTCACCTACATCTACCTGCTGCCGAAGGAGAAGGGCGGCGCCAAATGGGCGCTGTGGCCGGCCTTGGCCTGGGCGGTCATAACCCTGCTGGCGAACGACCCTACAGGCGGCTGGGGGCGGTGGCTGACACCGCTGGCCATGATCGGGGCCGGTGTGGTCGTGCTGGGCTGGGCGCGCGGCAGGAACAAGCGCAGCTAGGCGCCAACCGAGCCGCCGCAGGAGTGGCCGACGGAGAAGCCCGCAGCTCACTCGCTGCGGGCTTCTCTGTCGGTTGCCGGTGCGATAGGGCCGGCGACTGCACCCGTTTCGGCGTTCCGCCTACGGGTTCTGCTTACGGTAGTCCGGGACCACCACCTGGCCGTTGGCGATGGTGTCACGCACGGTGACCAGGACGTTGCGGATGGTCTCGGGGATGAGGCCCTCGTTGTAACCGTCGATGGCGTAGCCCACGCCGTCCTCCGCCACGCCCAGCTCCTGCAGGCCCGAAGTGAAGGTGCCGTGCGCCGTGTCGTAGACGGCGTTGTAAGCGGCCACGTCGACGCGCTTGAGCATGCTGGTGAGGCCGTGGTTCATGGTCGCGGGGTCGCCGTCGGTGTCGCCCAGGTAGTTCTGGTTCGAGTCGACGCCGATGAAGAACAGCGGCTGCGTGCCGGCAGCGCAGGCGGTGGAATAGGCGGGGTCCTTGGCAAGGTTAGCGACCACTTCGGTCAGCGGCGTGGTGCGCAACCCGCCGACGGGGCGGTAGCAGCGCGTCTCGTTCACGAACTCGATGACGCCCATGCCCGAGGCCCCAGCCGCAGCGAAGATGATGTCGGCACCCTGCTGCTGCTGGCCGGCGGCCAAGCGCTTGGCGGTCACCGGGTCATCCCAGGCAGTGAAGTCGTCACCGACCATCTCGATGATCACACGACATTCGGGGCAGGCAGCCCTGACACCCAGCTCGTACCCTTGCGCGAAGTTGCGGATGAGGGGCACGTCCATGCCGCCGACGAAACCGACCGTGGCCGTCTGGCTCATGGTGCCGGCGAGGTAGCCCACGAGGTAGGAGCCCTCCTGGTCCTTGAACATGACGCTGCGAACGTTCGGCCGCGGGGTGGCCTCCTCGTCGATGAGGACGAACCGCACGTTGGGGTACTCGCCAGACGCGGCGTTGATGGCATCGGCCTGCAGGAAGCCGGCGGCCACCACCAGGTCTAGCCGCGTTGCGGCCATGCGCCGCAGCGCAGTGACGGTGGTGTCTGCCGTGCCGTTGTAGATGAGCACGTCGATGGCGGTCTCACCGGAGAGTTCCTGTACCGCCCTGGTAAGGCCGGACCAGGTGCCTTCGTTGAAGGAGCGGTCGAACCAGCCGCCGCCGTCGAAGGTAACGGTGACCACCAGGTCTTGCCCGAAGGCGCAGCCGAACAGGGCCGCCAAGGCGATGATCATCGTGATTACGCGCTTCCGCATCGCACTACTCCTTTACCCGCCGCCCGGTGAGGCGACCGTGGGTAGCGTATACTGCAGACCGCTGTGCAGGGCGGAAGGTTTCCACATCCCGCAGGTTCGTTCGGTCGGCCACAGGAGCTGTAAAGAATGCGAATCCAGGGGCAGATCGAGGAGGGAGTGTTACTCAACCTCCTCCAATACCTCAACCTCAACTCCGCCACCGGCCTGCTCCGTGTGCAATCTGCCCGCGGTGTCTCCGGGGCCATCTTCACGAGGCTGGGGCAGGTCGTCCACGCCGAGACCCAGGGCAACGAGGGCGTAGCGGCGCTCGTGGCCCTGCTCGCATGGAAGGCCGGCCGCTTCGCGTTCCAGTCAGACGCCAAGGCGCCCAAACAGACCGTCGACAAGCCCCTGGACGCCCTCCTGCTGGAGGTGGCGTACCAGACCGATCACGCGGTCGACCCGGGCGCGGTGAAGCTCGCGCCAGAGACCGTGCTCACGCCGGTGGCGCTGGCCGGCGGGCAGCAGGGCAAGCGCGTGGCTCTGCCGCTGGTCGCCATCAGGCTGCTGCCGCACCTCAACGGTGTCACCCCCTTGGCTTCGGTGGCCTCCGCGCTGGGGTTGCCGCTGGCAGAGATCATGACCGCAGCCACCATCCTTATCGAGAACGAGCTGGCCACCGTTTCGGAGGGTCGCCTTCTGGATGAGGAATTTATTCATAACCTCACTGCTCTGGTGCGTGACATCATGGGACCGCTGGCGGACATCGTCATGGACGAGTCGCTGGACGAGCTGGGAGCGACGCCTACCTCGGTACCCGAGGCGCAGCTGACCAGCTTGCTCAAGCTTCTCGAACAGGAGTTCCCGGGCCAGCTTCGCGCCACGTTCAGGGCGCGCGTCGGTTCACTGCTCAGGGCACACGGCCTGAACCCCGACCACCGCTCCTGATAACGACAAGCGCAGTCGCTCTAGGCCCGATCAGGATGCGCGCCGCGTGCCAGCCTGGCGCTACCCGGCGCGTGAGGAGAGAGAATGGCCGACAAGTTCGTAGTTTACGTTTTCGCCCCGCCCGAGGGCGAAGCTGAGGCCGCGGCCGTCAAGCTGGCCGAGCTCCTCAAGCTCGAACCGTCGAAGGTCAGCGGGCTCATCAAGCGCCTTCCCGACGTAGTGACTCGCCCCGTCAGCGAACGCGAGGCCCTCGCTGCCGGCCGCCGCTTCCAGCAGGCGGGTTTCTACGGCGAGGTCCGCGACGCCGTCACCCATGAGGTTCATACGCGCCTGGAGGGGGCCTTCGGCGCCTCCGGCGCTACCGCAGCAGTGGCGTGGGCCGACGAGTCCGAGTCATCTGGCCCTGCTGCCCACCAACCCTACCCGCAGACCGAGACCCCGGAGGAGCGCGCATTCGGCCGCTCGACCCGCGTCATCGAGCCCAAGCGCGACGCCACGGAGGAGAGCGCCGCCATGGTGGTAGACGACGCGCCGCGCGCAGGCTCCTCCCAGGGTGCAGGAAGCGTGGACGACGACTTCGAATGGTCGGACGAACCCGACGACGCTGGCGCGTTCAGCGTCGAAGACCCTGAGCCGGAGAGCATGTCGGTAGCCGACCGCGCGCGTGCAGCCGTCTCACCAGCAGCGGCGGCCCGGCGCGCCGCGGCCGAAGCCGCGGAGCCCCTGGCTCCCGTGGCCGTGGCGGCCCCCGAACCTGCAGCCAACGCGGAGGCCGCGGTCGAAGAGACCGCGAGGCGGCGGCGGGGCTCTCTCAGCTCCAAGCTACTCACCACCGCCATCATCCCCGTGCTGCTGACCATCGCTGGCGCCCTGGCGGCCACCTGGTTCACGGCCCGACCGGCGCTCTACGACCAGCTGCTCGAATCGGCCCGCAACCCGGCCATCGCCACGGCCGCCACGCTGTCCAGCACGCTCGAACGAGCCGGCGGCGAGGGCATCGACCATCTGCAGCTGCTAGAGACCATCCTTATCACCCGTCAGGCGTTCGCCCGCCAGAACCTGTCGTTCATCCTGGCCACAGACACCAGCGGCAACCCGTACTCCGGTTCGTTCCTGGGCGGCACGAGCTTCCCCGAAGAGAGCCTGGCGCTGCAGGAGGCCGTGCGTGAGCGTGCCATCCACGCGGTGGCGCAGGGCACGGCAGACCGCTCGGGCTGGGCGGAGCAGGGAGCCACCAGCCACGTGGAGGCGTCGGGCGGTCAGCGCATCGAGATCGTGGCGCAGCCGCTCATGTCGGGCAACATCCCCATCGGGGCCGTGGTCGTGGGCGTCACCGACCAGGCGGTCACGCAGCAGGTCAATCGCATCGTCATCAACGTGCTTCTGTTCTCGCTCATACCGCTTCTGCTGGCCATCCTCATCGCCACCACGCGTGCGCGCAGGCTGACCAACAACGTGCTCACCCTCACCCGCAAAGCCGACGAGATCAGCCGCGGCGACCTCGAGGAGCCTGTGGCGCTTCGCTCTAACGACGAGCTGGACGACCTCTCGGCCGCCCTCGAACGCATGCGCGTGAGCATGAGCGGGGCGCTTGAGCGCCTGCGCAGGCGGCGTTAGGGCAAGTTCCGGCTACAGCTCACCTGGCTGGGCCTGCGGCGTGAGAGCGACCATGAAGTTATAGGCTCTCGTTCCACCGTGCCCCCCAGCGGTCCATCTGTTCTGGTAGCGCTTCAGGTAGGTGAACAACTCCTCCTGAAGCGCCGCCGCTTCGGCTTCCGTCAGGTGCACGTCCAGTTGGAAGTCGAAGCCCACGCCGCGCGTGGCGTCTTCCAGCTCCACGTAACGCGCCGCGTCCGGCGCGCCCTCCATCCACGCCTCACCGTGCGCGTTACGGAACAGGCGGTAGCCGTCCCAGCCGTGCCGCCGGAACCTAGACGCCATGCCGCGGGCCGCCTTGCGTGCACCTTTCTCGTACACCGAGTAGAACATCTCCTCCAGCGTGGGAAAGGGAGTGAGGGAGAAGGGCACGAAGTAGGCGTCGTGCAAAGAGCGGTAAACCTTGATGGGGCGACCAGCCCGCGGCCGCTCCTCCACCACCTCTAACAGGCCGGCGGTAACCAGCGTGCCCACCCGGTAGAGCATCACGCCCGGGTTGCAGCCGACCTCAAGGGCGGCCTCACCGACCGTCAGACTCCGGGCCAGGAACGGCCGGAAGTAGCGCAGCGTGTCTTCGTTCATCAGTAGCTGCGCCTGCTTTTCGCCCTCCACCGCATGAAACTGCTCCGGCGCGGGTCTACCTGAAACAAGGTCTGTCATTCGAGGCAGCATAATCCTCAAGCTGTCGGAGTGACCACAGAGGCGCCCCCGACCCAGTCCATGCACCAGGTCCAGCGCGTGTACTACCTAGTGACGGCCTTGTCGTGGTTCGCCTCCGTGCTGCCCATGGCCGTGACCGTGCTGTTCGCCCAGTCCCGCGGCTTCTCCCTCATAGACGTAGGGCTGTACACGGCCGTCTACTCCCTGGCTGTCGTGCTGCTGGAGGTGCCATCAGGGGTGATGGCGGATGCCTTCGGCCGCAAGCGGGTGGCTCTCCTCTCGTACCTGGTGTCGATGCTGGCCACCACGGTACTCCTGTTCACCTTCACCCTGCCTTGGCTGCTTCTGTTCGCTGTACTTCACGGGTTGGCGCGGGCGCTGGGGTCAGGAGCGCTGCAGGCCTGGTTCGTGGACGCGCTCCTGCGCGCAGATCCCGGGGCGGAGCTACAGGCGCCCCTGGCCCTCGCCGGCACTTTCGAGCTTCTCGCGCTCGCCGCCGGAACCCTCGCGGGAGGAGCGCTGCCCACTCTCCTCACCGGCCTCCCGTCAGCGCCCGGCACCGTGCTCACTCCCTTGGCCACGCCCCTGGTCACGTCTACGGCGCTGACCGGGCTGACGTTGATGGTGGCAGCGCTGACGGTGCACGAGCCTCGCACTGCCCGCGCGCCCCTGGAAGCACCCACCGCGCCGTCCGCCCACTCGGGGACGAGCAACGCGGCCCCACAGGCGGCCCCACAGGCGGCCGCCCAGGCTGCCCGCCTCGAGGGGGTCGCCCAGGTGGTCAAGGGCGCCCTCCACCTCATGCGCAGCAACCGCACCATCAGCGTGCTGCTCCTGGTCGAGGCGCTGGGCGGCTTCGCTCTGATGGGCATGGAGAACCTATGGCAGCCGTTCTTCGCGCTGCGCATCGGTGCCGCCCCCGATCGCACCTGGCTGTTCGGCGTCGTCCTGGCGGGCTGCTTCGGAGCCGGCATGGTGGGCAACCTGGCCGCCATCCCCGCAACAAGGTGGCTGAGGCACCGTTACGCACGCGTGGCGTCTCTCTACCGGGCCCTCCAGGCGGTGGCGCTGATGGCGCTCGCCGCACAGCAGAGCGCGTTGCCGGCAGGGCTACTCTTCTGGCTCACCTACTTCGCCATGAGCGGCGGTTTCTCACCGCTAGCGACGCTCCTCAACCTGGAGGTCCCGTCTAGCCGTCGCTCCGTCATGCTGTCGGTGCAGTCGATGTCGGGCTTCGCCGGCTCCTTCGTGGGCAGCCTTGTGCTGGGGCTGGTGGCAGAGCGGGCCTCCATAGGTCTGGCCTGGGCCGTGGCTGCCGGCGTCCTCGGGGTCAGCACACTACTGCTAGCACGCCTAGATCGGGCGCATGCCCAATCTGATATCAAGATTTAGTACCATTTAGTTCCGTTTACTTGGGGGCAGGCCCGCCAACTAACGCCGGGCCTGCCCCCAAGCCCACTGCCGTCAGCTACAGATGGTGGGGATGAAGGTGCCCGCGATGTTGCCGGCCACGTCCAGCGCTCCGAACGCCACGAGCGCCCTGCCGAGCTTCTCCGCGGTGTTGAAGGCCAGGCTCACACCGACGCCTATGCCGACCCCCACCCCCGCAAGGGCGACGTTCTGGACGATGCAGCAGCCGGCGACCCTGGCGTCCGCGATCTTGGTGCACTGGTGCACGCCGTAGACGGTGAAGCCGGCGGTCAACGCCACGCTGACCTCGAACGAGGTCAGGTACTCCAGGAACGCCGAGCCGCGCCCATCGCCGCCCCGCCCCAGCGTCTCTCCCGTGAAGGGATCGGTGCGCCACCAGCCTGCGTACGCCACACCCTGAGGCTCGTAGCCCGTCGGCACGACGACCGTGTAGCCGCGCGCCAGGTCTTCTGCGATGCCCGCCCGGGCCTCGAACGGCAGCGGCAGCTCGGCCACCCGTCCCGCAGAGCTCCCGTCCAGCACAACGAGCCCCTGCCCACCAGCCAGCGCCGCGAACGCGGGGATGACGGGCTCGGCGTCACGAGACAGCGGTAGCGCCTCCACGCGCGTCTCCCACACGCCGGCCAGCCGGTTGGCGTTCACGTCGAACTCCACACCGGCCGAGGTCGTGCGCAGGCTCCAGCGAGGGTTGGTCACCACGTCTACCTGGGCCGCCGTGCCGTCGAGCCTCTGGCTCATGACCACCATGCCCGGAGCCGGCCGGTAGCTGATCACGCCTTCCTCGATCGGAGCGTCCTGGAAGCCGGCGAACAGGTAGAAGGGCGCTATGGGCGCCTCGTGCGAAGACATCTCGGCCGGCGCCGGCGGCGGGTCGGTGCCCTCCAGCGCACATACCAGCGCCTTGTCGACGAACGAGCGCATGGCCAGCACGGAGGCCAGCGCCCTGTCGAGCACGTACTCCTCGGCGTAACGGCCAGGGTCGAGCATGAACGTGTGCACGCTGCTGAGCGCTGCGAAGGCTTCACGCTCGCTCACTTCCGGGTTCAGCTGCAGCGACCCGTTCGCCCGCGCCTCGGCGCCCAGCCGGTCCACGATCATGCGGCGGTGCGTTACGGGCTCGTGCCCGGGTGCGGTGAACGTGAACTCGATCCACTGCGCTGTAAGGCTGACGAAGTCATCGGTGGGCTCAGGCTCTTCGCCGCCGAAACCTAGACTGCTCAGGGCTCCTGCCGCCCTGCCGAGGGCCCCACCTACCGTCTGGAAGAGGGCCGCGTAGGGGCTGGAGGCCTCCTCCGGCGGAACGGCGTTGCCCAACATGTCGAAGGCCATGCCTCCTGGGGCTGTGTCGCCCTCGAGCATCGGGAAGAAGAAGCTGCTGGCGGCCATCAACGCATCGGTGTCGCCCGCGTCCTGCACGGCCTCCAGACCATCGGGCACGTTGGCGTAGGTCAGAGCGACCCCGTACATGTTGGCCACGGGTCTCTCCCAGAGCGCGGTCACCGGCTTCACCTCGAGCTCATCACCCAGCCGCCGCTCGATGAACACCTGGAAGCTGAAGCGGTGCTGAAGCTCCTGCGGGATCTGGCCGTCGAACGTCTGCGAGGCCTCAAGGCCGGCGAAGGCAGACGGCGTGCTGCCGAACACGGGGTGAGCTTCGCTCCACGGCTCACCGGCGGAGAGCCTGTAGGCCACCCAGTAGTAGTCGCGGGACGCCTCCTCTATCACCGTGCCGGCGGCGCCCGCACTAGGGACAGCGTCTGCCAGCAGACCGTCTGCCGCCCGCACGTCTTCCAGGATGGCCTGCGTCTCGGCAGCTATGCCTTTGGCTAGCTCCTCGAGGTCGATGTCCAGTTGCGGCAGGCTCGCGGCGCTCAAGGCCGGGGCGGCGCGGGCCGACCCGACCTGGGCCAGGAGTAGGGAGACCTGCGCATCGTCCAGCGTCGCGCCCCTGATCTCAGTGTCGTAGCCCGCATCGAACAAGAGCGTCGCCGTCAGCAGCGCCTGGTCTATGGCGTTGCCGCCGCCACTGGCCAGGGTGCCCTGGGCGCCGCGCAGAACGCCTCGGTAAGGCTCGAAGCGGACGACGCTGTGAACGTGCTCCACGATCTGCTCCGCGTCGTCGAAGGCGAGCTCCAGCCCGAGCGCACCGACATCGAAGGTACGCCGGTCGAGGTTCGCTTGGGCTTCTGCCAACGGCACGAAGAGCGTGTCCAGCTTGGCTCTGGCCTGTTCCAGGTCGGAGCCCCCTGCCTGCGCTAAGGCGGCCCTGGGACCGCCTAACGCCCCGGCGAGTACCGCCATAGTGGTCAAGGCGGTCAATATCGTCATGGGGGCGCGGCGCCGCGGCACCCGCCGCCCAGTCTCCTCAAGGCCGGCCGCAGACGCGAACCCTCCTGCGCGCCCGGCCTGTACCCGAGCGGCCTTTTGCAGCGATCTTTCCTTCACTCCTCAGCTCCGTTCCAGGACGCTCTGCGCCGCCCTATCGCACCAACGGCTCCGCGCAGGTGGCGGCAACCTGACGCGCATGCCATCAGCACCCGGCACGTGGCCTATCGCCCCGCGTACGTGTGGACAGCCTCGCTCAATGCGGCCTCGCAGCCCGAGGGCGGCCCTAGCGCTCCGCGTACGTGTGGACAGCCTAGTGAGGTCGCCGTCAACCGAGCGTCAAGATCGCCGTGCCTGAGAGCCGTCGACGGCGCGGGTCTCACGTACGCTCCGCTCGCTGCACTCCAAGCGAGCACGTGTGCCTCAAGGAGGTCAGCGTTGACCCTTTCCGGTGCGGGATACGAGTACACTGGTCGCCGCATGTCGGACGCCCCTACCAACACCAAAGCGATCAGCGCCGAACGTCTGGTAGGCGAGGTAAGCCGCCGCCGCACTTTCGCCATCATCTCGCACCCCGACGCGGGCAAGACCACCCTCACCGAGAAGCTGCTGCTGTATAGCGGCGCCATCCGCGAGGCCGGCTCGGTATCGGGCCGCATGGGCGGCGCAGCGGCCACCTCCGACTGGATGAGCATCGAGAAGGAGCGCGGCATCTCCATCAGTTCGGCCGCCATGCAGGTCGACTACGACGGCTTCATCCTCAACCTGCTCGACACCCCCGGCCACCAGGACTTCAGCGAGGACACCTATCGCACGCTCACGGCCGCCGACAGCGCCGTGATGCTGCTGGACGCCGCTCGCGGCGTGCAGGAGCAGACGGTCAAGCTGTTCACGGTGAGCCGCGAACGCGGCATCCCCATCTTCACGTTCATCAACAAGCTCGACCGTCCGGCGCAAGACCCGTTCGACTTGCTGGCCGAGGTCGAGCGCGTGTTAGGCATCGTGGCCGTGCCGCTCACCTGGCCCATCGGCAGCGGGCCTGACTTCAAGGGCGTGTACGAACGCCCTACCGGGCGCCTGCACCTCTACGAGCGCACCGAGAGGAACGCGCGCCAGGCGCCGGTGGTGACGGTGGCCCCCGACGACGAGAAGGTGACCGAGTTTCTCGGCGCCAACGCGCAGGCCAAGCTGATAGAAGATATCGAGCTGCTGGACGTGGCCCTGCCTGCCTTCAGCAAGGAGCAGTTCCTGGCAGGCCAGATGACACCGGTGTTCTTCGGCAGCGTGCTCACCAACTTCGGGGTAGAGGTGTTCCTCGACCACTTCCTCCAGCTCTCTCCCCCGCCCGGGCCGCTGCCAACCACCCAGGGTGCCGTGCAGCCCACAGACGAGGAGTTCACGGCCTTCGTGTTCAAGGTGCAGGCCAACATGAACCCCAAGCACCGCGACCGCACCGCCTTCGTGCGCGTGGCCTCAGGGGTGTTCCACCGGGGCGTGCAGGCCGTACATGGCCGAACCGGCCGCGACGTCAAGCTGGCCCGCGCCCACACGATGTTCGCCGACGAGCGCTCGACTGTAGACGAGGCGTTCCCCGGCGACATCCTCGGCCTGATCAACCCGGGCACGTTCCGCATCGGAGACGTCATCAGCAGCCGCGGCGCGCTAAGCCTGCCCAGCTTCCCGCGCTTCGCGCCCGAGCACTTCGTGATCGTGCGCCCCAAGCACACCGACCGCCACAAGGCGTTCCGCAAAGGCCTCGAGCAGTTGACCGAAGAGGGCGTGGTGCAGCTCTACTACCCGGCTCAGGGCGCCCGCGACCCCATACTCGGGGCCGTAGGCCAGTTGCAGTTCGAGGTGTTCGAGCACCGCATGAGAGAGGAGTACGGCGTAGAGCTGTACTTGGACCGCCAGCCCTACAAGGTGATCCGCTGGCTTAGCAGAACCCCCGACAAGCCCGTGCGCTTCGGCATGCTTGTGCACGACCCCGACGAGCAGGCTGTGGCCCTGTTCAGGTTTGAGGGCGAGATCAAGTACTTCGAGGACGAGCACCCCGAAGTGAAGCTGTACGACTCGCCTGGGGCCGTTGAGGTTGTGCGCCTATAGCTTCAACGGCCCAATTGCCATCTCAGTATTCAAAACGACTCGTTGCGGTCACCCTTCGCCGCAACCATTCGGGCTGCTACACCCGTGGTCAACAGCGCGCTGGCTTAAAGTAGTTCGTCAAATGACGGCTTCAACGCACTTTTCTGCTCCAGAATGTGCCATTCTCGCTCTATGGACCCCATTGCCACAGAGCCCCTCTGGGCTGCCCTGGCTGCCGAGGGTGTTGACTACGCGCTGGTAGGTGGTTTGGCCATGTACGTTCATGGACTCCCGCGCTTTACGCAGGACATCGACCTATTCGTGAAGCTGGAGCAAGAGAACATAGAAAGCCTGAAGCGCGCGCTCAAGCGTCTTTACCCAGACCCGGACATCGAGGAGACCAGCTTCGAAGACTTGTCCGGTGAGTACCCGGTTCTCCGCTACCTTTCACCTGACGGCCCCGCCGCGATAGACATCATCGGCCGGCTTGGAGAGAAAGTGTCCTGGGACGACCTGGAGATCGTCGACAGGGTGGTTGGGTCTTCCCAGTTAAGGGTGGTGTCCCCAGCTTCGCTGCTGAGGATGCAGCAGTCGACCGTAAGGCCCATCGATGGTCAGGACGCAGAGCGTTTACGCAAGGCATTCGATCTAAAGGAAGATGGTTAGGATGCCCATTCAACGTTACCGCAGCATCGAAGAAGTACCACCCCCTGATGCCCTGGACCCACTCAACATTGAAGTGATGGAGCGAGCGTCTGCGTACTTCGCTTATCCGCCGCGCATTCTCCCGCCCCTCTTTCCCCCAGGCCTTTACAAGTATCGATCGATTGAGGAAGCGGACAAGGCGAAGGAGCAGGCAATCATCAAACGCGCTCGCCTGTTACGTAACGGATAGCTGTTCTTGAGTCTTGATGTTCTCCCGCCCAAGCGTTAACAACCCAGGTGCCATGTAACGGACAGCTCTCTACATTGCACAAGAACGAACTCACCCTCAATGACGCCGCTGTTAGGGGTCTCGTGGACCGTGACCTGCCTGAGTACGCGCATAAGCCACTGAAGCGACTGGACGCAACCGGCTCCTCCAATGTCCTCTACCGCCTGGGCGCAGACCTGCTGGTAAGGCTGCCACGGCAACCGGGCGGGGGCGCCAGCATCGCCAAGGAAGCGCGCTGGACGCCTGTACTGGCCGACGCCCTGCCCGTGGCCGTGCCGCAGGTCGTTCATGTCGGCAATCCGGGGTTCGGTTACCCGGAACAGTGGTCTGTTGTTCGTTGGTTGGAAGGTAAGCACCCCGGGAGCGTCCCGCCCGGCGTGAATGCGTTTGGCGACATGGGTGGCATTGCAGAAGACCTGGCCAACGTTATTAAGGCGTTGCGAGAAATCGAGGTTCCAAGTCCTGTCGGCGAAGAGTTGCGCTGGTACCGCGGGGGCCCGCTTGCGGCCTTCGACCCTTCTGTCCGCACTTTCCTGAACCAGTGCCGGTCGTTGACCGAGCTTGATGTTGACCTCGATAAGGCCGAAGCCCTATGGAATGATTCGCTCGCCCTCCCTGGCGCTGATGTAGCCGGTGCAGGCCGGTGGTATCACGGCGACCTGGTCTCTGAAAATCTCTTGGTTGCCAACGGCCGGCTCGTAGCGGTGCTAGACCTGGGAGCCGTGTCAGTAGGCGACCCAACCGTCGACCTGCATGGCGCCTGGGAGGTTCTGGACGGACCCGGCCGTGCGGTGTTCGCCGAAAAGCTGGGCGTAAGCGAGGCCGAGTGGTTAAGGGGTAGGGCGTGGGCACTCGGTATCTCGCTTGGAGCGCTCGCCTACTACTGGCACACCATGCCGCAACGCCGCCACGACAGGCTGGCCATGCTGCGCAACGTGCTCAACGACTACACCGGTGTCGTCTGGCCTCGGTAGTAGGCTTAAAGACAGTATGCGAATAGCCGTTATAGGGGCTGGAATCGGTGGGTTGGTTGCCGCTGCAGGCCTGCAGAAGGACGGCCACGATGTGGTTGTTTACGAACAGCGCGAGGAGCCAAGCCCGGCCGGGGCTGGCCTGACGCTGTTCGGCAACGCCGCGCTCAGGCTGACACCCGGAAGCGCCATGGGCTCGATGAGCCAGCAGCTTCTCTCGTGGCCGAAACCGGTCGCGTAACCTCAGTCAGTTCTAGGAGTCTGCCTCTACACTAGCGACATGGCCACACTCGACGACGTGCGTCGCATAGCGTTGGAGCTGCCCGAAGTCTTTGAACGCGGAGACGGTTTCACCGGCTCTCCTGTCTGGCGCACGAAGAAAGGCAACGTTGTCTGGGTGCGGGGACCACGAAAGACGGACCTGGCGCAGTTGGAGGCTCTTGGCCGTAGCTGGCCAGTCGGGCCAGTGGTTGGAATCTTTGTCGGCGGAGACGACGTGAAGCAGGATCTGCTGGCCATGCACCCGGATGCACTGTTCACAATCCCCCACTTCGACGGGTACCCAGCAGTGCTTGCAAAGCTGGATGTTTTAGAAGAGGGCCTGCTTAAGCATCTGATTGTTGACGCCTGGACGACCAGAGTTTCGCGGCGCACGGCAAAAGAGTGGCCGGCCAACAGGTCTTAGCCCTACGCCTCGTCGCCAAGCTCCGCCACCACCAGGTCGGTGACCCTGGCTATCATGTCGCGGTCGAAGTTGAAGCTGATACCCGCCACACGGTACAGCTCGTCGAGCGGCTTCGTGCCGCCTAGCGACAGTGCCTCGAGATAGTCGGCCAGGGCGCCAGCCTGATCGGCGCGCGAGCGCTCCCACACCTGCAGCGCGCCCAGGTAGGCGATGGCGTACTCGAGGTAGTAGAAGGGGATCTGGAACAGGTGGAAGTACTGCCAGCCGCGCCTTAGCCCGCGCTCGAGGCCGCCGTAGTTCACGCCCACGTCGAAGCGCTCGGCGATGGCAAGCCACTGCGCGTCGATGTCTGCCGGGGTAGGGCCGGTGCCGTCCCTCAGGCCCGGGTGGGTGTAGATCCAGTGCTGGATGGCGTCCAGCCTGCAGGACCACACCAGCAGCTCCAGGGCGCGCACCAGGAGCGAGGCCCGTGAGCGACGAGCGCCCTCCTCGTCGTAGAAGCCCCCTTTAGACCTCTCCAGGTAGGGCAGCGAGAGGAACTCCAGCGCCTGCGACGCCAGCTCGTTCATCTCCGCCCGACTGGACATCTGCCACACCAGCGGCCAGCGCTCCTGGCTCTTGAGCGTGTGAAGAGCATGCCCCATCTCGTGGCGCATGGTCAGCAGGTCGTCGTCGGTGCCCACGGCGCTCATGTAGATGTAGGGCATCTTGGTGCGCGCGAAGTACGACTGGTAGCCCAGGCCCGGCACCTTGCCGGGGCGGGCCTCGAGGTCCATCCAACCGTCACGCAGCCGGTCGTAACCGTCACCCACCTCAGGCCCCACGGCGCGGAACAGCCGCGCCAGCCCCTCCTCTAGTTCTGCCACGTTGCCGAAGGGTCTCAGCGGCTCCCGGCCGCGCACGTCGGGCCTCGTGTCGTACGGGCGCAGTGTGTCTAGGCCCATGATGCGCTTGCGGCGCTCGTACACCTCCCTCAGTCGCGGCACCACTACTTCGGCCACAGCCTCGTGCATCTTCAAGCTGTGGTCCGGCGAGTAGTCGCGGCGGTGGAACATGCGCCAGGCGTACTCGCGGTAGTCGCTTAGCCCGGCGTTCAACGCGATCCGGTGCCGCGTGCCGAGCATCTCCGAGAACAGCTCGTCAAGCTGCGCACGCTGAGCCTCCCGCGCTTCGTCTATAGCCAGGAACACCCGTTCACGCAACGCTCGGTCGGGGTCCTCGAGCTTGGCGGCCGCAGCCTCGTACGTGAGGCTCTCGCCGTCTACCTCGATGACCAGCGACCCCGTGATCTGGTCGTAACGCTGCCCCAGCTCATCGAGCCTGGTGAGCAGGGGAACGCTCTCCTCGCGGAACAGCTCCACATCTTCACGCATGTCGGCCCAGGCGTTCTGGAGCTCGGCAGGGGGCTCGTAGCCCTCCACGGCCAGGATCTTGCGCGCCATGCGGTCTCCGAGCATCTGCATGGCGGGCATGACGCCGGTCACGAACTCCAGGTACGCGGCCGCAGCCTGCTCGTCAGCCGTGTTCTCATCCTTGGCGCGCGACAGGCGGGCGTACGTCTCGTAGACGTCACGCTGCAGCTCGTCGTTCTGGTTCAGTAGGTCGGGCATGCCGGCCGCGTTCACCTCTAGGGCAAGCAGCGCCTCGGCGCGTTCGGTGAACCTGCTGGGGTCTGGCGTGTTCGCTTCGTTCGGGCTCATGTGCCCCGATGCTAACGGAAACTCGTCGTTCGCCGCCGGCGGCCGCACTTGCGTGCGGGGCGCTCACACATGATGATTAGGTGACGCCACGGCGGTAACCTCGCTTAAGGCGCTTGTCTTGGAAACCTAAGCCTCACGCTCTTCAAGAGAGGGACCTTAATGACCGACTCCACTTCGACCAGCAACGAGATCGTGCGCTCGAGCCCCCTCCAGTACCTCGACAAGGCCCTGTCGGGTCTGCGCAACCTCGGGCTCGTTCCCTCCACCGTCACCAGCCACGAGGCCCCCATCGTGGCTCTGCTCAACGAGATCTCCGACCTGGATCAGGACCGCATCGTGGCCATAACCCGCACGCTCGCCCAGGCCTCCCTGTTCAACGACGTGGTGCGCGAGCAGGTGCAGGCCATGGAGATCGGCACCCGCTACGAGGAGATCACCAAGTCGTTCAACTCCATCCGCGACGACGCCAAGATGATGGTGGACCAGCTCGACGACGGCAAGATCTCCACCTTCGAGCGCCTGTCCAACGTCTGGATGAAGGTCACGCGCGGCGACATCGCCTCGCGCTTCGACAAGATCAAGACCACCTACCTAGACGTAACGAAGGACGCCGGCGAACAGATCCGCCGGGAGCAGATCATCCTCGAGTCGTACAAGGACTTCCGCGGTGCGCTCAAGGAGGCCGAGGTGCTCGCCTTCGAGGTGCTGAAGACGGCAGAAGCCCAGCTGGACGCGGCCAAGGCCGCCGTCGACGCGGCGATGGCCGATGTGAACGCCTATGGCGGCGGCGATCCCGCCGACAAGGCGCGGCTGGAGCTCGCTCGCGACGAACGCGTGCGCGACCTGCAGAACGCCGACGGCCGCTACCAGATCGCCAAGGACTTGTCTGACAACCTGACCATCAGCTACAACACCTCCGAGGTGGTCATGGCGCGCCTCATGCAGACAAACACCGCCAAGCAGCGCGTGCGCCAGCAGGCCATCTCGTTCTTCGGCACCAACGAAACGGTGCTCACGGCGCTGACCGCGTCGTTCACGGGTCTGCACGGCCTGCACGAGTCCACCCAAGCGCTCGAGGCCATGAAGGAAGGCGTCAGCCAGTCGCTCGAGACCGTGGCAGAGATCGGCGGCCAGGTGCAGGAGGCCGCCCTGCGCGCGGGCTACGGCCCCACCATCCGCGCCGACGCGGTGAAGAAGCTGGTCGACTCCGTGGTCAACTACCAGGAGCGCTCGTACCAGATCATCGACGAGATGCGCAAATCCTCCACCGAGAACGCCCGCGAGATCAGCGAAGCCGTCGAGGACGGCAAGCGCCGCCTGGCTCAGCTCGCCCAGCAGGGCCAGCAGCTAGTCAAGAAGGATGCCTGAAGCGAGAACCGCCGGAGCAAGCACCCACGCTAGCCGCATGAGAGCCATCGGAGGGCGGTCATGAGCGCTGACAGCACCGTGCCTGCATCGACCACTGCGCCGGCGCCTCTAGACGACGTTATGCTGGCCATGGACGTCGTCGACACCCTTAGGCACCGCGAGGCGCTCGTGGCGCAGGAGCTGGCAGGCCCCGAGCGCGACGCACAGCTGCTTGAGCGGCTGCGCCAGATCTACGCCTCTCAGGGCATAGAGGTCACGGACCGCATCCTCCAGGAGGGCATAGCGGCTCTCAAGGAGGACCGCTTCGTTTACGTTCCCCCGCCCCGGAGCGGGGCCACGCGCTGGGCGCACATCTACATAAACCGCGGCGCGTGGGGTCGGGCTCTACTCGCGCTCTTGGTCGTGGTGGCCCTGGCCTACGGCGCCTACTGGGCGCTGGTGGTGCAGCCGCAGCGGCAGCTTAGCGCCAACCTGCAGACGGTTCACGCGGCCGTGCTCGCCCTAAGCCAGGTGCCCGAGGCCGATCAGCAGGCCAACACCCTCTTCCAGGAGGCCCGCACCGCGGTGGCGCGCGGCAACAACGCCGAAGCCCGCACCGCCTACCAGTCGCTCACCGACCTGCGCGATCAGTTGGAGCGCTCGTACACCCTCAGGATCTCGCCCGGCCCAGACACGGGCTTCTGGCGCGTACCAGATGTCAACCTGGGTGCCCGCAACTACTACATCGTGGTAGACGCCATCGACGCCAACGGGCGGCGCGTAACGGTCCCGGTTCGCAACGAGGAGACGGGGCGCACCGAGCGCGTGTCGCAGTGGGGTCTCCGCGTAGACGAAGCCACGTTCGAACGCGTGAGAGACGACAAGCTCGACGACGGCATCATCCAAGACAACCTGTTCGGGGAGAAGCGCCCCGGCTTCCTCGAGCCTGACTACGCGTTCCCCACGACGGGCGCGGCCGTGACAGATTGGTCGGAGTGGTGAGCGCATGATCTCAGGCAGACAGACCTTGCAGACCATCCAGAGCGCGCTCAGCCAGGAGCAGAAGAGCCTGCGTGATATAGACGCGCGTCTGAGTCAGAGCAACAACGAACTCCTGCAACTGGACGCCAGCCGGGCGTCCGAGCTGCTGAAGCTTGCCCGCCTACGCCTGCAGTTCCTCTCCACAGGTCAGCTCAGCCCCGCCGCCGCGAACCCGGACCACGCCGTGCTCGCGCTGCTCAAGGCCCGCGACGAGGCGTACCGGGAGGTTCAAGGTCGTCTCACAGGTATCGAGGCGGAGGCCGCAAGGCTGACCGAGCAGGCCGCCGAACTGTCAGACGGTCGCGAGCAGCTCTCAGACCAGCTCGGTAAGGCCGAGGAGTCGACGCAGCAGCGCCTGCAGGCAGACCCCTCCTACCAGGCACAACTAGCGGCGGCGAGGGAGACAGAGCGCATGGCCGCTCAGGCCGACGCCAAGGCAACCCAGAGCGAGGAGGAGCGGGAGAACAAAGGCGAGGCCTACCGCGGCGACAAGCTGTTCATGTACCTGTGGGGGCGCGGTTACGGCACCTCGGGGTACCGTCCCGGCGGAGGCCCGTTCGCCCCGCTGCTGCGTTGGCTGGACGGCAAGGTGGCGAGGCTCATCGGCTACGCCGACGCACGGCCCAACTATCACAGGCTGCTCGAGCTGCCGGAGCGGTTGCGAGAGCACGCCGACCACGTGAAGCAGCGGGCAGACGACGAGTTCGAGAAGCTGCGCCAGCTCGACCTCCAGGGGCGTATAGACGACGGCATACCCGAGCTCGAGAAGCGGCTGGCGGAGAAGCAGGCAGAACTAGACAGGGTGAACGAGGAGCTGACCGCGCTGGCGGAGCGCAACCAGGCCACGCTGGCCGAGCTCGAGGCTTTCGCCCAGGGCACGGACTCGAACTACAAGAAGGCCGTGGAGCTGCTTAGGTCCAGCCTTGAGTCGGCCCCGTTGCAGACGCTCAGGAGCGAGGCGCTGGCCACGCCCTCGCCCGAGGACGACGTCATAGTGGCTCGTCTGCGCGACCTGACGGCCGAGCGCGAGCGCAAGGCCCAGGCGGCCGCCGAGCTGAGCAGCGGCGCCGCCAACCACCGCCAGCGTCTAGCCGACCTGGAGAAGCTGCGCACCGACTACATCCGTGCCGGCATGGACCAGCCGAACTCCACCTTCCGCGATCCGACGATCATAACCGGCGGGCTCAACAACTTCCTCACGGGCCTCCTGACCATCGAGGCGCTATGGCGGCTGTTCGTTCAGCAGCGCGAGGTCACGCGGGCACCTTCCAACCCCGACTTCGGTTCCGGCGGCTTCGGCAGGGGCACGCCGTGGGGCGGCGGCACGTACCCTACCGGTCAGAACACGGGCCGCAACTCCCGCAACCCGTCCACGGGCGAGATCATCATCGACATACTGGGCGAGCTGTTCAGGGATAACTCCGGTGGGGGCGGCTTCGGCGGCGGCTTCGGTGGCGGCTTCGGTGGGGGCGGCAGCAGCTGGGGAAGCTCGGGCAGCTCGCGCTCCTCCGGCTCGTCGCGCAGCAGCGGGGGCTCCCGCAGCTCAGGTAGCTCGGGCGGCTTCCGCACCGGTGGCCGCATGAGCGGCGGCGGGGGCAAGTTCAAGACGGGCGGCAAGTTCTAAGCGCCCCGACAACAGCGTGCTAGACTCCGCCGCATGCGCGTGGCCATCGTGGGCGCAAGCGGCGCCGTCGGACAGGAACTCCTGAGCATCTTGCAGCAGCGGAGCTTCCCGCTCACGTCGCTGAGGCTCTACGCTTCCGCGCGCTCGGCGGGCCTTCAGGTTCGGTTCGGCAACCAGACGGTGACCATCGAGCAGCTGCCCGAGAGCGGCGACCTTCAAGCCGACGTGGTGTTCTCGAGCGCCGGCGGTTCTCTGTCGAAGGCGCACGCGTGGAGCTGGGCTCAGCACGGTGCCACCGTCATCGACAACACCTCCGCCTGGCGCCTTGACGAGCGCGTGCCGCTGGTGGTGCCCGAGGTCAACCCCGACCACGCCCGCACGCACCAGGGCGTCATAGCCAACCCCAACTGCTCCACCATCATCGCGCTCATGGCGCTGGCGCCGCTGCACCGGGCGTTCGGGCTCAAGCGCGCGACGGTGGCCACGTACCAGGCAGTATCGGGCGCGGGCGCCGCCGGCATACACGAACTGCGCGACCAATCGGCCAGGGCTCTGACCGCGCCCAGCGCCCCGAGCGGCGAGCCCACCGGGTACGACGCCAACCCCGCTAAGTTCAAGCACCCGATAGCCTTCAACCTCTTCAGCCACGACAGCGCCGTCATGGAAGACGGCTACAACGAGGAGGAGCGCAAGCTCACGCTGGAGTCCCGCAAGATACTCGGCGCGCCCGACCTGGCCATCAGCGCCACCTGCGTGCGCGTGCCCGTGTTCCGTGCCCACTCCGAGGCCATCCATGCCGAGTTCGAGAGGCCCGTTACCGAACAGGAGGCGCGCGACGTGCTGACCGGCGCTCCCGGCGTGCGCCTCGTAGACGACCGCTCGGGCAACACCTTCCCGATGCCTATAACGGCCAGCGGTCAGGACGACACGCTGGTCGGCCGGGTGCGTCAAGACGCAAGCCTGCCGGGCGGCATCGCACTGTTCGTGGCGGGTGACCAGATCCGCAAAGGCGCGGCCCTCAACGCCGTTCAGATCGCAGAGCTACTGAGCTGATACCGAACCGCTAGGCGAGCTACTCCGTCAGCCGCCCGGCAGACTTGTACACCTGGTAGGCGCCCCACTCGCGCACGGCCCTGTCCAGGGCGGCCAGCCTGTCACCTATGCGCACCTCGAAACGTGGGGTCACGCGCTCCGTCGTCCGGTAGTCGACAGGGTAAGGCGTGAGCGTCCACCCCTGCGTGCGAAACGTGAGGTACGCGCGCGGCATGTGCAGCGCGCTGGTGACTAGCAGCCAGGTAGAACCGGCTGCCGGCTGCACCTGTTCTAACGCCAGAAGCGCCTCCTCGTACGTGCTGCGCGCCTCACCCAGGTAGTACACGCGCCGGCCACGTAGCTCGGGCTCGAACAGCAGCCTGGCCCCGGAAGGCCCCCGCCACTCCTGGCTGAGGGCGTCGCTGAACAGCCCCGTGAACACCAGCGCCGCCTCCGGATAGGCGCGCGCCAACGCCAGAGCGGCCACCATGCGCTCACCGGCGGCGTCGAGCGCAAGCTGTCGGCGGTCCTGCGTCTCGCGCCAGTCGACCGAACCGCCCAAGACGACGATGCCGTCGACCGCGGCAGGCAGCTGCTCGGGTGCCGGATAGCGGTTCTCCAGCCTCACGGCCACGTACTGATCTATGGGCACGACCAGCAGCACCAGCAGGAGGAGCACCGGCACGAAGAGGAACGTGGCCGCAGCCCGCCCCCTGCGGGCGCGCGCGGCCAGGTAGCCGAGCACGAGCAGCAGCGCCACTATCGTGCTCGGGGTCAGGAGCCACCACAGTGTCTCGCTCATCCGCACCATCATTACCCAGTGGCGCCGGCGGCGCCTGAACTGAGTCGGAACCGCCACGAACAGCGGCGCTGGCGCCAGGAACCGCGTACCGGGGGCCGTTCCCATGCGCCCCTGCGGCCCAAGTCGGCTATCCTGCTTAGCAACTACTCACGCCCGTGTTCTTCCAGGTGCCAGCGACCCAGCTTCGGCTACGCCACAACACCCGGAGACGGGCCATACAGGAGAACCGATGAAGCTCGCGATCATCACCGACTCGACCTCCGACCTCAACAAAGACGAGCTGCAGCGCCTGCAGGTCGAGGCCGTGCCGCTGCACGTGAACTTCAAGGGGCGGTCGTGGCTCGACTGGGCCGAGATCTCGCCGGCCGACATAATCGCGGGCGTACAGGGCGGCGCGGGCCTGCCGTCCACCAGCCAGCCCAGCCCGGCCGAGTTCTCCGCCGCCTACGAGCGGGCGGTGGCCGCCGGCGCGGAGGCCATCCTCGTCATCACTATCAGCTCCAAGATCTCGGGCACGTTCCAGTCGGCCAACATCGCCGCAGAGAGCGCCGGCGTTCCGGTGACGGTGTTCGACAGCCTGGCCGCTAGCCTCGGCCACGGCGAGATGGTGCGCGTGGCTGCCCGCATGCGGGGCGCCGGCTCCTCTCTCGACGACATAGTGGCAGCCATCGGCAAGGTGCGCGACACCAACTTCGTGATCTTCACCGTCGGCACGCTCGAGTTCCTCCAGAAGAACGGCCGCATCGGCCGCGCCAGCGCCTTCTTAGGCGGCCTACTTAACGTGAAGCCGCTGCTGACGCTCGACAACGGTGTGGTAGGCCCTCTCACGCGCGCCCGCGGCATGAAGAAGGCCCAGCAGGAGATGGTGGAGCGCTTCAAGGCGTACGCAGACACGCAGTCCGGGACCGTTGTGCTCAACCTCATCCACGTGCAAGACCTGCCGCTGGCGGAGGGTCTGCGCCAGGCTATCGATGCCGCCGGCATCAAGTACGAGTTCGGCGGCTACCACGAGATCGGCGCCGTCATCGCCAGCCACACCGGGCCGAACACCTTCGGCCTCTACGCACACGCCGCCGTCTAGCCAAGGCTGACGGTCTGCGCCTAGGACCCCTAGGCGCACGTCCACCAGCCCGTCAGCCGCATGCGCCCGCGCTCATAACGTGGGCGCATGTTCGCTGTAGCCCACTCGGCCACGGTAGTCGGCGTCGAAGCCGTTCCTGTCAGGGTCGAGGCGTTCGTGTCCAGCGGCCTGCCCAGCTTCACCGTGGTCGGACTGCCCGGCACGGCGGTGCAGGAGTCACGCGAGAGGGTGAGGGCCGCCCTCAAGAACCTGGGGCTGCCGTTGCCGCCCAGCCGCATAGTCATCAACCTGGCGCCGGCAGACGTGCGCAAGGAGGGGCCGGCGTTCGACCTCCCGATAGCACTCGCGCTCCTGGCCGCCGACCGCCGCCTGCCGCTCACCGCCCTCGACGAGGTGCTGGCGTTCGGCGAGCTGGCTCTGGACGGAGCCTTGCGGCCCGTGCGCGGCGCCGTCAGCATCGCCCTGCTGGCAGGGGGCCGCGACGGTGTCTCGTTGATAGGTCCGGCAGGCAACGCCGCCGAGATGGCGCTGCTGCCGTCGGTGACCGCCTTAGCCGCCGCCACCCTGGGTGCCGCCGTGGCGCACCTCACCGGGCGCGCGAGGCTGCCGCCCGTCGAACACGCAGCCGGCCTCACCCACGCGGCGGAGCCTCAGCCTGACCTCGCCGACGTGCGTGGCCAGGCCATGGCCAAGCGTGCGCTCGAGGTGGCCGCGGCCGGCAGGCACAACGTGTTGCTGACCGGTCCGCCCGGCGCGGGCAAGACCATGCTGGCACTCAGGCTGCCGGGCATCCTGCCACCCCTGCTCGACGCCGAGGCGGTAGAGGTGTGCCGTGTGCACTCCAGCGCCGGCTACAGCGCCACCTTCGCCGCCCGCGGCCTTCCCCGCCTGCCACCCCTGCGCCAGCCGCATCACACGGCCTCCGAGGCCGGCATCCTCGGCGGCGGCTCGCATCCGCGGCCGGGCGAGATAAGCCTCGCGCACAACGGCGTGCTCTTCCTCGACGAGCTGCCGGAGTTCCGTCGCTCAGTCCTGGAGGCGCTGAGACAGCCCCTGGAGGAGGGGCACGTCACCATCTCCCGCGCCAGCGGCGCGGTGCGTCTGCCGGCCCGCTTCCAGCTGGTGGCGGCACAGAACCCCTGCCCGTGCGGCGGCGCAGCCACAGACTGTCAGTGCACCCCGCAGCAGAAGACCGCCTACAGGAGCCGCGTCTCTGGTCCGCTCCTAGACCGCATAGACATGCGCCTGTCGCTCTCCCGGCTGACCACGGAAGAGCTGCTCGAGGCCCGAAGGGGCGAAGCGAGCCGCGCGGTGGCGCAGCGCGTGGCGGCCGCCCGGAACCGCATGCTCGAGCGGCAGGGGGTGTGCAACGCCTACTTGAGAGGCCAGGCGCTGCAGCAGCACGCGCGTCCGCGTGGACAGGCCGAGGGGCTGCTGGCAGACCTGGTCACGCGTCACCGCCTGTCAGGCCGCGGGCTCGACCGCATACTCAGACTGGCGCGCACGGTGGCCGACCTCGAAGCGTCGGCACGGGTGGAGTATGGACATGTGGCCGAAGCCGCAGTGTACAGGGAAGGGACGCGGTAAACGTTGGTGGCCGGCCCGCGCTGAAGCACCTGGCTCAGGCAGCCGCCGCTCGCTCGCGACCAGTCGCCAGGCCCGCCCGATGCGTGGGGTACGCGCCTGAACCGTTCTCATAACTGTTCCGGCTTGTGCTACATTGGGCCGGAGTGGATAAGGGGTTCCCTACCTAGCCCCAGTTCGAGCCCTTGAGGAGGGAATCGTGCCCATGAGGTGGTTAAGGCGGGCGTTGCCCGCCGCCGTTCTTGCGCCCTTACTGGCAGCATGCTCGTTCGACGGACCGCAGTCGATCATGCAGCCCGCAGGTGAGATCGCCCGCGAACAGCTAGGCCTGTTCATGTGGACCTACATTCTCAGCTGGCCAGTCATGATCGGCGTGTTCGGCGTCTTGTTCTACGTGCTCTTCCGTTACCGCCGCCGCAAGAACGACGCGATGCCCGTCCAGAGCCACGGCAAGCCCGCTCTGGAAGTGATCCTCACGATCATCCCGGTCATCATCATCATCGCCGTGGCAGTTCCCACCGTGCGTTCCATCTTCCGTACGCAGACGTACGTTGAACCCACAGCCGACGACGTGGTGGTCAACGTCACCGGCTACCAGTGGTGGTGGAAGTTCGAGTACCCGCAGTACGGCATCACCACCGCCAACGAGCTGATAATGCCGGCCAACAAGCGGCTCATCCTCAACGTCAACTCGGCCGACGTGGTGCACGCCTTCTGGGTCCCTCGCCTGGGCGGCAAGATCGACCTGATCCCCAACCAGAACAACCAGTTGTGGCTCACGGCCGAGGAGCCGGGCGTGTACCCCGGCCAGTGCGCCGAGCTGTGCCTGGGCGCCCACGCCTACATGCGCTTCCGCGTCATCGCCAAGGATCAGGCCGACTTCGACGCCTGGGTGCAGGCGTTCCAGCAGCCAGAGGTCGTCGCCGTCTCGAGCGACCAGCAGATCAACCAGGGCCGCATGCTCCTGGCCAACAAGGGCTGCATCGGCTGTCACACCGTCGATAACTACGCCGAAGGCCTTAACGTAGGCCAGCCCGGCTACCCGAACCTCACCAACTTCGGTATGCGTACCACCGTCGGCGCCGCCGTGCTCGACGCCACGCTCGAGAACGTGGCCGCCTGGATCGCAGACCCCCAGTCGGTCAAGCCCGGCAACCGCATGCCCACCCTCTGGACTGCCGACGACCCCAACCGCGAGGCTGAAGCCACCGCCATCGCCGCCTACCTGCTCAGCCTGGGCAACAGCGGCTCCTCGCAGCAGGCTTCCGCTGGAGGCAACTGATGGCCCACCCCGCAATGGCCCCCGCACCTGAAAGCGTGTTGCTCAAGCGCCCCACCTGGGACAAGGGCATCCTGAGCTGGGTAACTACCGTCGACCACAAGCGCCTGGGCATCCTCTACATCCTCAGCGCCTTCGTGTTCATGGGCCTGGCTGCCGTAGAGGCGTTCCTGATCCGCCTGCAGCTGCTGACGCCCAACATGCAGGTCGTCAACCCCGACCAGTTCAACCAGCTGTTCACCATGCACGGCGTCACGATGGTGTTCCTCGCCATCATGCCGCTGGGTATCGGTCTGGCCAACTTCTTCGTGCCCCTGCAGATCGGCGCGCGCGACCTGGCCTTCCCTCGCCTCAACGCGTTCGGTTACTGGATCTACGCGTTCGGCGGCCTCCTCATCTACTCGAGCTTCTTCCTGGGCGGCGCCCCCGACATGGGCTGGGTGGCCTACTCGCCGCTCACCTCGCTGTCGCACAACCCCGGGCTCGGCGTCGACTTCTACATGTTCGGCCTGTTCATCAGCGGTATCGGCACCACCGCCACCGCCCTGAACCTCATCGTCACCATCGTCAACATGCGCGCTCCAGGCATGACGATGATGCGCGTGCCGGTGTTCACGTGGATGATGCTCATCACGTCGTTCATGATCATCTTCGCGTTCCCGCCCCTCACCATCGCCTTCCTCGAGGTCATCCTCGACCGCACCTTCGGAACGCTCTTCTACGTGCAGGAGGCGGGCGCGCTGCCCATCCTCTGGCAGCACCTGTTCTGGATCTTCGGTCACCCCGAGGTGTACATCATCATCTTGCCGGCCTTCGGCGTGATCTCCGAGATCATCCCGACCTTCAGCCGCAAGCCGCTGTTCGGTTACCCGGTGATGATCCTCTCGGGCATCCTCATCGCCTTCATGGGCTTCGCCGTGTGGACGCACCACATGTTCACCACCGGTCTCGGCCCCGTGGTCAACACGGCCTTCTCCATCACCTCGTTCGTGATCGGCATACCCACCGGGGTGAAGATCTTCAACTGGGTGGGCACGCTGTGGGGCGGCAGTATCAGGTTCTCCGTGCCGATCCTCTACGCCATCGCCTTCCTCGTCACGTTCACGCTGGGCGGCATCACGGGCATCATGGTGGCCATGCCGACGTTCGACGCTCAGGTGCACGACACCTACTTCGTTGTGGCGCACTTCCACTACGTGATGGGCGGGGGCGCGCTCATGGCCTTCTTCGGAGCCCTCTACTACTGGTTCCCGAAGATGACCGGGCGCATCATGAACGAGCGTCTCGGCTTCTTCTCCTGGCTGTTCATAGTCGTCGGCTTCCACACGCTCTTCTTCCCGCAACACATCGCCGGCCTGCTCGGCATGCCGCGCCGCATCCAGACCTACCCCGAGGGCATCGGCCTTGAGTTCGTGAACATGCTCTCCACCATCGGCAGCTGGATCATGGGCGTCGGCCTGATCCTGCTCCTGATCAACGTCATCCAGGGCCTGCGCAGCCCCAAGAACGCCGGCAACGACCCTTGGGACGGCCGTACCCTAGAGTGGACCACCTCCTCTCCCCCGGCCTTCTACAACTTCGAGGTTCAGCCCGTCGTCAACTCGCTCGACGCCTTCTGGGCCCGCAAGTACCCCGAATCCATGCACGTGACGCCGCCCGACCCCGACGAGGGCCGCAAGTACGACGCCGGCGGCGTTCACATCCCCGGGCAGTCGTGGTTCCCCATGACGGCCGCGCTGTTCATCACCATCGGCTGTTACGCACTGATGTTCGACAACATCCTTCTGGCCTGCCTCGCCGGCCTCGCCATGATCCTCTGCGTCTTCGGATGGGCGTTCGAGGGCACCGGCGGCCGCCACCTCCACTTCGACACCGCTGAGGAGTCCGCATGAGCGCTCAGCCTGCCGCACCCCACGCAACAGAGCACGCGGCGCAGTACCGCTCCAGCAAGCTGCCCGACATCAAGCTCATGATGTGGGTGTTCCTGGCGTCGGACACCATGTTCTTCGGCTCGCTGATAGGCACCTACCTGGCCTACAAGGACCGCAGCCTCGTCGGGCCCCTACCCGTCGACGTGTTCGACATCCCCCTCACCACGGTCAGCACGTTCGTGCTGCTCATGTCGTCGTTCCTCATGGTGCTGGCGCTGCACGCCATCCGCCAGAACGACCTGCCGAAGTTCAGGCTCTGGACGGGCGGCGTGGCTTTCTTCGGTTCGATCTTCCTCGGTTTCCAGGTGTACGAGTTCGTGCACTTCGTGAACCTGGGGCTGACCGTTCATCAGAACCTCTTCGGAACGACGTTCTTCATCCTCACGGGCACGCACGGTATCCACGTGACGGTGGGGGTCATATGGCTGGTGAGCCTGATGCTGGCGTCCTTCATCAGACCGATGTCGTCCAAGGACGCCGTGTACGTGGAGGTCGCCGGTCTCTACTGGCACTTCGTAGACATCGTCTGGATCGTGATCTTCACGGTCATCTACCTCGTGGAATTCGTGTAGGCATCCGGAAATGGCTAACGACAAACACTCATCCGTAGCCGGCTACATAATCGTCGCGCTCATCCTGGGCGTCATCACCTACGTCGAGTTCGCCATCGTCGAACACCCGCAGGAGTGGCTCGGCCGCGGCTGGACGCTCTTCTGGCTCATCGCCCTGTCGATCGTCAAGTTCGTGATGGTGGTCATGTACTTCATGCACCTGAAGGACGACGACAGCACCTACACCGGCTTCTTCAGCAGCGGCATGTTCATATCTCTGGCCACCTTCGTGGGCATGACGGCCATGTTCATCCTGCCGCGGGCAGTGGTCAGCACCTCACCCGAGAACGTGGTGGCGGGCGCAGCCTCGCACCACGTGCCGCCCGAGGTCCTCGAGCTGGTCGAGAGCGACGGGCGCAGCCGAACGCCGGCGGAGCAGGCAGACTCGCCGCGGCCGGCCGACCGCAGCGTCACCATCACGCCGCCGCAGGCTGGCAACGACGCCAGTTCCTACCAGCTGAACCTGCCCGAACCGCTGGTCCCGGCCACCCCGGAAGCTGACGACGCTGCGGCTGCGGCCGACACTGCAGCAGACGCGGCCGACACTGCGGCAGAGGCCGCTGACGGCGCGACCACCGCCCTCGAGGAGGCCGCCCAAGCGGTGACCGATGCGGTCGAGTCCGCCGCCGAGGCTGTAGCAGACACCACGGAGACCGTCGTAGACGCCGTGGAGTCCGCCGCTCAGACCGCGGCCGAGGCCGTGACCGACACCGCTGAGGCGGCAGGCGCCGCGGCCGCGGCGGCTGTCGAGGCGGTAACTACGCCCGCCGCAGAAGAGACCGCCGCTGACAGCGAGCCCGTTACGGTCACGGCCCTCGTATGGGACCGCGAAGCAGGCGAGAGCGTGTACAGCCGCAACTGCGTGGCGTGCCACCAGGCCAGCGGCCAGGGCATCCCGGGTGCGTTCCCGCCCCTCGCCGATCACGCCAACCATATCTACGAAGACGGTGGCCGCGAGTTCCTGCTGGACGTGGTGCTGTTCGGTATGCAGGGCGCCATCCAGGTCAACGGCATGAACTACAACGGCCTCATGCAGTCGTGGGCCCACTTCTCCGACGCCGACGTGGCTAACGTGCTCAACTACGTCCTCACGGCCTGGAACGACGACCCCGCCAACTTCGTGCCCTACCAGCCCTCCGACGTGGCCGCTCAGCGCGACCGCGGTCTCAGCCCCACCGATGTGCACGCGCTCAGGGGAGAGCTCGGCTTCTAGACGCACGCAGCTTCGGGCTGCGAACCCAACAGTCACCAGCTCGGGCGCCCGCGTTCCACCGCGGCGCCCGAGTTCGGTTTAGCATGGCCGGGTAAGCGGGCTTAAGCGAGTTCGCACGAGAGGCAGAACGATGCTTTACCTTCAATGGCAGATCGAGCCCGTGCTCCTGGGTCTCATCACCACCTTCGCCGTGGCCTACTACCTGTCTGTCGGACCGTTGCGCGGCCGCATAGCGCCGGGGCAGCCCTACCCCCTGAAGCATGCGCTCGTGTTCGGCGCCGGCCTGCTGTTCCTCTTCGTCGTGGAGGGCTCGCCCCTGCACGACCTGGCAGAGCGCTACCTGCTCTCCGCACACATGGTGCAGCACCTGCTATTAACCTACGCGGTGGCGCCCCTGCTCATCTTCGGCACGCCCACTTGGCTGCTGCGCGCCTCGTTAGCCAACCCCACCATGCTGCCGATAATGCGTGTGGCGCTCAACCCGCTCACCACCTTCGTCACGTTCGCGCTCGTCATGAGCGTCTATCACCTACCCAGGGTGTACGACATCGCGCTCATCAACACGTCGCTGCACCACGCGGTTCACGTCGTCATCCTCTTCGCCAGCATGATGCTCTGGTGGCCCGCCATGAGCCCGCTCAAGGAGCTTCCACGCCCGCTCTACATCGTGCGGCTGGCTTACATGTTCCTGGCGCCCGTGGCGCAGCTCCCCATATTCGCAGGCATAACGTTCTCGCCCGAGCCCCTCTACCAGGTGTACGCCAACATGCCCACGCGCGCGTTCGGTCTGTCGGTCATCGAGGACCAGGCCATCGCCGGGGTCATCATGAAGGTGTTCGGCGTGGTGGCCTTCGGCATACCGTTCATCTTCACGTTCTTCTCCTGGTACCGCAGCGAGCTGTCGCCCAACCGGCCCTCCAAGCCCAGCGACCCCGGCGCCACCAGCGAGGCGTCTGCATGACCGCCGGCAGGACCACCGACCCGGCCCCCAACCTGGGAGCCGACAGGGAGCTGTGGGACGGCTCAGACCGGCCTAAGGCCATGAAGCTCATCCAGGGTTACGCTTGGCACCCTCGCGAGCTCGAGATCGACCTGTTCGACTACGTGCCGGCAGAGCTGCCGGGCGGCGTGCACGTGCTGCTAGACGCCATGCCGGCCGCACCGTTCGCGTTCTTCGAGGACGGCACCCTCAGCGCCACCCAGCAGGTGTACCAGCTGACCGTCATGCGCATCGTGCAGCCGGGAGAGAGCCCCGCCGCCGGCCTGGTCGAGCTGGCCGAGCTGCTGCAGGAGAGACTGAACACGACGCCTGAGGGCGTGGGCTGGCAGTTGATGGAAGACCTGCGCGAGATCGACTGACCCGCAGGCCGCCAGACCCGGTCGCGGCTGTCAGGGCCGCTGGGTTATGACCCGAAGCTCGTTCGGGTATATGAACCCCTGCCTGCGCGCTAGCTGCTCGCGGAAGGCGTCGTCGCCTGCCCGCTCGGCTATCAGTGCCAGCGCCTCGCGCTCTGCTCGCATGGCGCCGACCTCGCGCTCCAGGCGGCTTATCTCGCGCCTGTGCACGAACATGCGGTCTGCCTCGACGTAGTTCAGGTAGAGAAGCTGCAGCGTGCCCACGGCGGCGATGATCACGATCATCCAGTTCTGCACGCGCCTGCTGCGGTGAACCGGCTGAGCGGCCCCGACCTCGGGCATCTCTGCCTCGCCCGCGTGCCTGCTCACTTCATGACCTCCTGCAGCGCCACGGCCTCACGCAGGAAGCGCACAGCATCCTCCGGCAACGTAGGGTTCACGAAGAAGCCCGTGCCCCAGTCGAAACCGGCCTGGCTCGTGAGGCGCGGCAGCACCTCTATGTGCCAGTGGAAGTCGGGCAACCCCGCAGCGACGGCCGTATGCAGCGTGAGGTTGTAGGGCGGGTTGTCGAGCGCGTCTACCAGCCCGCGCACCAGCACCTGCAGGATGTCGGCCAGCAGGGGCAGGCTGTTGGCAGGCACGCCGGTGAAGGCGCTGCCGTGCTGCTTGGGCATGATCCACGTCTCGAAGGGGGTCTTAGAGGCGAACGGCGCCAACGCCACGTACGCCTCGTTCTCGGTCACGATGCGGTCGCGCGTCCTCAACTCGCTGGCCATCACATCGCAGAAGAGGCAGCTGCCGTGCGTCCTATAGTGCTCGGCGGCCACCTCCTTCTCCTCGCCCACCCACCTGTCGGTCACTGGCACGGCCAGCAACTGGCCGTAGGGGTGCTCGTAAAGAGCGCCGGCCGCACGACCGACGTTGCGGGAGATCTGTACATGCTTGACGCCTGGGCGCGACGCCGCCAGCTCCAGGCGGTCGCGGTAGAAGCGCAATACCTCGGTCAGGTGCGCCGGCTTCATAGTCTCAAGGCGTTCACGCGCATCTGGGTGCTCGACGATGAGCTCGTGGTAGCCGTGGGCGGGCGCCTGCCTGAACAGCTCGGAGCCTTCGTCCACGGGCTGCGGCCTCGTGGTGACCATGCCTGCCGGGTGAACCAGTGCGCGCATGCGCCAGTCCGGGCTGTCTACGGCAGATGTGGCCGGCCTGATGGCCGCTATCTCGGCGCCCACCGACGCCCCTCCGCCGGGCGACAGGGGCGACATGGAGGCCGGCATCGGCACGCTGCCGAAGTCCGACGCCTCCAGCCCCCTCTCAGGCGAGAGGAGCACCCAGGCACGGCCGAACGGGTCCTTGCGGAAAAGCGGCATGTCTTACAAGTCTACTTCCAGCGGCCACCCTGGAACGTGCTCAACTTCATGAGTGGCGTGTGTGACACGGAATCAGCCAGCACATCCGGCTCACCAGCCCGTAGGGGCCAACCCCGCCGGCGCTCAGCCGAACAGTCCCACCTGTTCCGGCGCATCGCTGACCACCGCTAGCGCCGTGACCTCTTTGAACTCGAGCCCCAACGCCCCCAGCCGGTTGAGCGCCGGCGCGGTGACGGCGGGGGCGGCCAGGATGCCGCGAACTTCGCTGCCCTGCGCCACCGAGCGCACGCTGTCGACGTACCGGCTCAGCTGGTGCACCGCCTCGTGCGTGGCTTTGCCGCGCTTGAGCTCCACCACGACCAGCCTCCCGCGCGCGTCGCGCGCCAGCAGGTCTATGCCGCCAACGTCGGTCGGCAGCTCCATCTCGATAAGCGTCAAGCCCGGCTCTATGACGCCGGGGTCGCGGGCGAGGGCGCGCTGCATCTCGGCCTCAGTACCCATGAGCACGAAGTTGCCGTCGTTGCCGAGCTCGAGCGCCACGGCCAGCGAGGGGAAGCTGAACGCTACGCGCACGAACTCCGCCGGCGTGAACCGCTCCGCTAGAAGCACGGCCATGCCGTCCTCGAGGGTCACCTCGATGCGGTCCGTCTGCGGCTGCCAGTTGACCGGCTTGACGCCGCGCGAGCCCTGCACCTGCACGCTGCCGTCGGCCTTGATCATGACCACGTAGTCGCCGGCCTCCGCGACGCTCGCAGCGCGACCCGAGTACAGCACCTCGCACTCGGAGGCCACCTGGACCAGCGCGCCGCCCATGCGCAACTGCTCATCCAGGAACTCGACCAGTTCCTCTGCTGTAGGGCCGGTGATCAGTTCGCGAACCACGCCGAGCAGGATATCAGGGCCTGGCGGCCGGACCGCGTGCCTAAGCCGCGCACGTCCACCCGGCGCGGGCGCTGGTAGACTCGGCGGCATGGCACTTCTCGGAGCGCACGTCTCTACCGCCGGCGGCACGTCCAAAGCCTTCGCGCGGGGCAGCGAGATCGGCTGTCAGTCCATGCAGATCTTCGTCAAGAGCCCCAACCAGTGGCGCGCCAAGCCGCCAGACCCTGCAGACGTTCAGAGGTTCCACGCCGAGCGCCTGGCGCTACCCCAGCCCGTGGTGGCGCACGCCGCCTACCTGATCAACCTGGCGAGCCCCAAGGACGACGTGTACGAGAAGTCCAGGGCCGCGCTGCTGGACGAGCTGCAGCGCTGCACGGCGTTCGGCGTTGACGGTCTGGTGTTCCACCCGGGCGCCCACCTGGGCTCCGGCGAGGACGCGGGCATAGAGCGCATCGCCCGCGCCATCGACTGGATCCTGGCGGAGGACCCGGGTATAACCACCAAGGTCCTGCTCGAGAACACCGCCGGCCAGGGCAGCACGCTCGGCGCCCGGTTCTCCGAGCTGAGGCGCATGATCGACCTGATCGACCAGGATCACAAGGTCGGCGTGTGCCTGGACAGCTGCCACGCCTTCTCGGCCGGCTACGACCTCTCTACCGAAGCCGGCTACCGCGCCACCTTCGAGGAGTTCGCCGAGGTGGTGGGCATGGACCGTCTGGCCTGCATACATCTGAACGACTCCAAGCACCCTCTGGGGTCGGGCAAGGACCGCCACGACAACGTGGGCAACGGCCTCATAGGCATGGAGTTCTTCGCTCGCATAGTCAACGACCCCGCGTTCGAGAGCCTGGCACTGGTACTCGAGACCCCGTTAGGCGACGACGACCTGGGTCACAAGCGTGACCTAGAGATACTTAGAGGACTGGCGGCGACCGCATGAGCAAGGACGCACTCCTGAAGGTGGCGAACCGCAACCACGGGCTGGTCAACAAGCTCGTAGACGGCCTCTCCGACGAGCAGGCGCTGCTGACCATCGTGGACGGCGGCAGTCACCTCAACTGGGTCATCGCCCACCTGGTGACCAGCCGTAACGAGATGCTCGAGGCGCTCGGGCAGCCGCGCGTGCGCTCTAAAGCGGTGGACGACGCGTACGAGTACGGCACCACCGCGCCCGCGCCGGCCGCCGCCCGCCCTCTCGCCGAGCACGTGGCCGACTACCAGAAGGCCCATGAGCAGCTAGTGGCAGCGCTGGAGGTAGCCACCGAGGACCAGCTGGGCGCGCCGTACAGCAGGAGCACAGTGGACGGAACGCTCGAGTTCGCCCTGTGGCATGAGGCCTACCACGTGGGCCAGCTGACCCTGTACCGGCGCCTGGCTGGGCTCAAGAGCCCGATCGGGTAGCTACCACACAAGTTCGGGCCGGTCGGAGCGCCTACCTACGCGCCGACCGGCCCGGTTCGCGAAACTGGCTGTCGGCCTACTGGGCCAGCTGCCAGGTACCGCCGCTGACCTCGACCATGACCATCGCCCGGGCGTCTAAACCCGTGTGGTCGGTGCTGCTGTAGTCGAACACGCCGCCAACACCGTTGTAGGCGGGCATCTCCTCCAGCGCGCTGCGCAGAGCGTTGCGCGTGGCCGTAACATCTCCCGGGTCTAGTGCACCCCTGTCGTTCGCGAAGAGCACCGCCTGCTCCAGCAGGCGCAGAGCGTCGTACATGTGACCACCGAACGACGTGACCGAACCGCTGCCGTAAGCCGCTTCGTAGGCGGCGGTGTACTCCTCTGCGGCCTGGCGTGAAGGGTGGTTCGCGGCCAGTTGTGAGGCCACGAGCACGGGACCCATTGGCAAGCGTACGCCCTCCGCCGCGGAGCCGGCCAGCTCGAGGAAGGTGGGGCTGCCTACGCCGTGGCTCAGGTAGATCTCGCCACCGAACTGGCGTTCGCGCAGCGCCCGCACCATGCGGGCGCTGTCTTCGGCGATGCCCCACACCACCACCGCCTGGGGTCGATCGAGCACTGCGGCAAGGGCCGGTGCTACGAACGACTCGGCGTCCCGGTCGTAGCGCACTACCTTGTCGATGCGGATAGAGGCGCCTTCGAAGGCCTGCTGCATCTCGACGAGGCCGCTCTCGCCGAACACATCGGAGAGGACCATGACCGTGATGTTGGTGATGCTGCGGCTCTGCAGGTCGGCCAAGATGCCGCGGATCATGAGGCTGTCGCTCTGCGCCGCCTGGAACATCCAGCGCCGCTGCGCCGCCGGGCTCGCCAGCGGCGCAGCGGCCGCCAGGGTGATAGTGGGCACGTTAGCCGCCTGGGCGGGCGCCACTATCGCCTGGGAGGAAGAGGAGAGCGTGCAGCATACCAGCGCGTGCAAACGGTTCTCACTCAGCAGCTCGTCTACCGCGGTAACGGCGCCGGCCACGGTTGAACCCGAGTCGATGAGGGTGAGCTCGACGGCGAAGCCGGCGATGCCGCCCTGCTCGTCGAACATGCGCTGCATCAGCGCGAGGGTGTTGACCTCGCCTACGCCCAGGGCGGACGCCGGGCCCGTCTGGTCCAGCACGACCCCTATGCGCAGTGTCGTGCCGTCACTCTGGGCGAGCGCCGACGGTACCAGTGCTGCAAGCAGCAGAACCAGCAGGGCGAGGTTGGTCTTGCGTTGGGTTGCGCGGATGAACATGATCACTCCTTCTCTGGAACAGGGGGCCTAGGTGGCGAGGACGGAAGGCGGGAAGGGTCAAGGAAGTCGTCTATCCGGTCTACCAACGGCTCGAGATCGTAGCTCTGATAGAGGGCGCTCTGAGTTCGTACGGGATCGCCGAAGAAGTACTTCTCGTACAGGCTCTGCCTGCCGCCGAAGCCCGAGATGGTCATGTCCCAGGCCAGGCGGAAGAGCCGGATGCGCGCCCCAGCGTCAAGGTTGCTGGCCTGCAGGTACTTGTCGATGGCGTCAGACATGGGGCCGTGGCGCTCGGCCTCCGTGGGGATCATGATCAGCCCGCTGGCAGACAGCAGTTGCAGCACCTCGACCATGCGCGGGTACACCTGCGGGAAGTAGTTGCGCGCGGCGTCGAGCGCCGCTCGGCCCGGCGTCATAGTGCCGTAAGCATCGAAGGCAGCCGTGGCCTCCGCCTGCGTGCGCAGGGCCTTCAGCGTCTCGAGCACGATGATCAGCTCGGCCATCTTCTGCTGCACGTGCTGGAACTGTGAGCTGCCTATGGCTCGCACGATCTTCTCCGCCACACCCACGAAGGCCTCCGCCTTGGCGATCTTGACGTTGATCACCTGATGAGCCATGTGCAGCACGCCGCCGGTGGCCGCGTGGACGCCTAGCGCCAGTGTGGGCTCGCCGTGGAGGAACACGCGCTCCCAGGGCACCAGCACATCGTCGAAGACCACCAGGGCGTCCATCTCGTCGAAGCGTGAGCCGAGCGGGTGATCCTGCGGCCCGCGGCCACGGTCGAGGGACTCGCGCCCCACGAAGGTGAGCCCGGGCGTGGAGCAGGGCAGGGCGAAGGCGAGGGCGTAGCGCGCCACCTCGACGTCGGCCGACGAAGTGGAGGGGAAGATCAGGATCTCATCTGCTATGGGCAGCGTGGCCAGCATGCGGGCGCCACGGACGATGAGCCCCTCGTCGGTCTCGCGCACCACACCAAGCGCGATGTAAGGGTCCGGCAGCTTGTCGGCCCTAGCCGAGCGGTTCACCTGGGGGTTGGTGAGGGCATGCGTGAGGCACAGGTCGTTCTCCCGCACGTACTCGAAGTAGTTCCTGATGTTCTCGCCGAACCGGGGGTCGCAGCGCTCGAAGTAGGCCTGGGCGCGAGCGCACGCCATCAGGTTCACGTTCAGGTAGTCCGGGCTCCGGCCTATGAACCCCAGGCTGTGGTCTGCCCACACCTTGTGCATGGCGGAGCGGCGCGCCAGGTCTTCACGACTAGCGGGCTCCATGAACGAGAGCCCTACCCGCTCGCCGCTGCTCGCGCTGACGAAGGTCATAACGTCTACGAGGTCGGGAGCGTGCTGAAGGTCGTACAACTCGCTGATGGAGCGGGCTATGGCGGCCGTCGCCGGGTGGCAGGTGGGGTCGTCTACGCGTTCGCCGTCAACATAGATGTTGGGCGGGTTGCGTTTGAGACCCTCTAGGAACTGTGCGCCAGTCCTGGCCGGCATGTGCGTCTCCTAAGTGACCTCGGGCGCAGGCTCGCTAACGCCCGCTACCCGACCCTGACCCCGCCTGTCGTCGCGACGCATGTAGAGCTGCGCCGGCCACAACAGGCGAAACTTGGTCATGTACATCGAAGATAGTAGCGCCGGGCCGGGCAGGCAATCGTGCCCACCAACAATCCAACGCTACTGTTTTATTCTTTCCTACAATTGCGCCGTCAGACCGGCTGCACAGCGCCCGGATCCGCCGCCAGCGCGTGATACAGCCGCACGGTCGCCTCGGTACCGAGCTGCAGCGTCTTCACCCGGTAGAACTCGTTGGGCGCATGCAGCCCGTTGTCAGGTTCTCCGAAGGCGAAGTACAGGCACCAGGTGCCCATCTCTGTCACGAACTGCTCGGCCACCGGCACCGTGCCGCCCGACCACACGGGGAACGGGCGCAGGCCAAAGGTGGCCTCCATGGCGTCGCCGGCCAACTCCAGCACCCGGAGATCCAGCGGCATCTGGTAGGCGCGACCCTTGCCGGCCAGTTGCTTGACGCTGACCGTGACGCCGGCCGGCGCCGCCGCGAGTATGTGGGCTGTCAGCTTGGCGGCCACCTCGTCCGGGTCCTGACCCTCCACCAGACGGCACGTGATCTTGGCGTGCGCCTCGCTCGGCAGCACCGTCTTGATGCCCGGGCCCTGATAGCCGCCCCACAGGCCGTTCACCTCGAGCGTCGGGCGCACGTGGCGCCGCTCCTCCGGCGTGAACCTGGCGTCGCCCCACCAGTCGCTTAACCCGAGCCCCTCCAACTCTCCTTCGGTGGCGGGCACGGCAGCGATGGCAGCGCGCTGCTCTGCCGTAAGTTCGGGTATGCCGTCGTAGAAGCCCTGCACCTTCACCACGCCGTTCGCGTCCTGCAGCGACGAGACGATATGCGACAGCGCCATGATCGGGTTAGCCACGGCGCCGCCGTACATACCAGAGTGCAGGTCGGCGTTGGCGCCCTTCACCAACACTTCGACCCCCGTGAGGCCGCGCGAGCCCACGGTGATCGAGGGTATGCCCACTCCGAAGATGCCGCCGTCGGCGCTGATGGCGAGGTCGGCCTTGAGAAGGTCACGGTTCTGCTTGAGGAAGGGCGCCAGGTTGGGACTGCCCACCTCCTCCTCGCCTTCGAACATGAACGTGATGTTGATGGGCGGCACGCCCGAGGCGGCAACCGTCGCCTCCAGCGCATGAACAACGGTGAGCACGCCGGCCTTGTCGTCACTGGCGCCGCGCCCGTAGAGCTTGCCGTCTTCCAGCGTAGGTTCGAACGGCGGAGTGCGCCACAACTCGAGCGGTTCGGGCGGCTGCACGTCGTAGTGCCCGTATACGAGCACCGTAGGCGCGCCCGGCGTGGCATGCCAGCAGCCGACCACCACGGGGTGACCGGCCGTGGGCATGACGTTCACCTCCGGCACGCCCGCGCGCTTAAGCCTGCCGGCGAGCCACTCGGCTGCGGCGGCTACGTCCGCCGCATGCTCGGTGGCCGTGCTCACGCTGGGTATCTTCACGAACTCGGCCAGCTCAGCCACATACGAGTCGGCGCGCGCACGCACGACGTCGAGGGCAGCGGCTACAGCGGGGTTGTCGGATCTAGGGTCGCTATTCGGCATGGTAGTGAACCTCCGGGCGTTAGCCTCGGCGTAACGCTACCAGAGGCAAGCCGGCACGCTA